>JBKOZO010000195.1:0-38042 GCA_046725935.1 Acidobacteriota bacterium
AAGTAGGCCCAGTCGATCAGGAAACTGCCTGCGAAGAAGCCCGCGAACATGACGGCCCCGCCCCATCCGGCCAGAGCGGTGGCGAAGCCGAGCGCGAACAGCCAGACCAGCTGGAGCACGATCTGGATCAGGCCGTCGAGAATCGCCGCGAGAACGCGGGAGCCCACGCCCGCCACCGGCAGCGTGAGCGGAACGTTGTCGATGCCGAGGACGGTCTCGGCGTCGAGCCCGGTGCCGGCGCTGCTCGGTTCGGTCAGGGGTGTCTCCCGTCGTCAGGAACGGACGCCCGACTCAGCTGAATACGTTACGCGCGAGTATAACGAAGCGTCGCCCCCTCACCCACGCCCTCTCCCTATGCCCGGTGTGCGATTCATGGGAGAGGATTCCCGAGCGACGTCCCCTCTCTCGTCGGTCGGCCCGCGAAGCGAGCCGCTCAGAGTCTGAGCCGAGGTTCGCGCCGCGGGAGCCGGAGCGCAGCGAGGAGACCAGGGCCGCGGTCGAGCGTCTCCTGCGAGCCGCGGCCCGGTGCCCGAAGGGCAGGTCTCCTCGCAAGCGGAGGCGACGATTACGGGTTCGTCTCCCGGCGCCGGTATTCCTCGAGGTGCTTGCGGTCGGTGACGTCGCGGCAGACGGCGAGCGCCGCGAGGGTGCGGCCGAAGTCGTCGAAGAGAGGAACGACGACCACGTCGACGACGCCGGCCTTCCCTTCCCGGTTCTTGAAGCGCATCTCTCCGGTCCACCGGCCGTCCCGCCGCATGATGCCGAGGACCTCCTTGGCCGTGGTCTTCACGTCGTCGGGACGGAGCAGGTCGGGCGTGCGGCCGAGCATCTCCTCCTTGGAGTAGCCGAACAACCTCTCGGCGCCCGGGTTCCAGTCCACGATCCGGGCCTCCAGGTCCATCGTGATCACGCCGTCGCTGATGTGATCGAAGGCCCGGGCGTGCCTGCGGATGGTGTCTTCCATCAGTCGCATACGCGTGACGTCGTGAAAGCTCCAGACGCGGCCGACGGTCTTGCCGGCCACTTTCTGGGGCGCGGAGTAGCGCTCGAACATGCGCCCGTCCTTGAAGTCCAGCCAGTCGTAGCTGCGGGCGTCGGGCTCGTCGTAGAGGTCCTTGACCTTCCGCACGAAGCGCTCGGGGTCGCGGAGCTGATCGAGCACGAAGGCGAGCGCTCGGTTGTCGTCGCGAGAGGAGAGGACCTCTTCGGGGATTCGCCACATGTCGGCGAACTTCCGGTTGAAGCTGACGATCCGGCCGTCGTTGTCCACGACCAGGATTCCGTCGGCCGTGGCTTCGAGCGTGGCGCGCAGCAGCGACAGGCTCGCCTCCGAATCTTCCTCCGAGCGCTTGCGCTCGGTGACGTCGCGGAAGCTCCAGACGCGGCCCACGGTCTTTTCGTCGACGACCTGGGGCAGCGAGTCGCGCTCGATCCGCCGGCCGTCGGTCAGCTCCAGGACGTCGTGGCTGGCGGCCGCGGGCTGCGCGTACACCGTCATCACCTTCTTGACGAAGGCCGCCGGATCCTTGAGCTTCTCAAGCACGAAGGCCAGGGTCTTCGTCTCGTCCCGCGTCGCCGCCACGTCCTCGGGGATGCCCCACAGCGCGACGAAGCGGCGGTTGTAGTGGACGATCTTCCCGGCCGCGTCCACGACCAGAATGCCGTCGGCCGTGGCGTCCAGCGTCGCCGAGAGGAGCGCCAGCGAGCGGCGGACTTCCTCCTCCGCGTCCTTGCGCTCCGTGATGTCGAAGGCCACGCCGATGACGCCGCGGATTGCACCCTCCGCCTCGCGGAGAGGCTCGACGTGCGCCTGGAACGTGCGCCCCTTCCAGGTCATCTCGTACGTTACGGACTCGCCCGAGAGCGCCCGCCGGTGCGCCGCGATCGGCGGAAACTCGGGATCGGTCGTCTTGAAGTACGCGAAGAGAGACTGGCCGAGGACGTCCCCCGGGGTCTCGCCCAGCGCCGCCCGCCCCGCGCCCATCGCCTCGACGAAGCGCAGCTCCCGGTCCGTCATCCAGAGGACGGCCGGCATCTGCGAAACCAGCACGCGCTGCGTCTCCTCCTTCTCGAAGAGGAGCTCGCCCGCCTCCGCGCGCTCGAGCCGCAGCCGGCGGCGCAGCTCCAGCTGGTCGACGACCTGGCGCGACAGCGCCCGCAGCGCGTCGGACTGGCGCAGCGTCAGGCGTCGCGGCTCGCGGTCCATGACGCAGAGCGTTCCGACCGCGTGGCCCTCCGGAGTCACCAGCGGTGCGCCGGCGTAGAAGCGAATGCCGTCGCGCCCCGTGACCAGGGGGTTGTCGGCGAAGCGCCGGTCGGCCGACGCGTCCGGAACGACGAAGAGATCCTTGCCGGTCACCGCGTGCGCGCAGAACGCGACCTCGCGTGCCGTCTCCGATTTGTCGAAGTTCACGCGCGCCTTGAACCACTGCCGGTCGCGGTCCACCAGCGAGACCAGGGAGATCGGTGTTTCGCAGATCTCCGACGCGAGCAGCGCGAGGTCGTCGAAGGCGTGCTCGGGAGGCGTGTCGAGGACCTCGTACTGGCGCAGCGCCTCGAGCCGTTCGGGCTCGTCGGCCGGCAGCGGAGCCGCGTGGGATGGGGCCATGGCGCTTTCCGAGGCGCCCATCATAGTTCAGGGCGGGGGAAGGGATTTCGTCCGCGGCGCGCCGATCGCCGAGACCAGGTCCGGCTTCGCGGAGTCCCGCTCCAGCCGGGGATGCTTCTCGCCGCCGTGCTCATCCGCGGCGAACGTCTGAAACGTGTCCAGATTCTCCACCAGCAGCGCGATCGGCTCCTTGCCGTCCTTCGCGGAGCGCAACGCGTCCCGCAGACTTTGCTCCTTGTACCGGCGCCCGTTGACCGCGATCAGCCGCATGCCCGGCGCGATACCCGCCCGCGCGGCCGAGGCCCCTGGCACCACGTCGCGAATCGTCCCGTCTTCGGAAGAATCGCCGGCCCCCTGGACCATGATGCCGAGCGAGTACCAGAAGTCGTAGAGCTTGGACTCCTCCTCCGCCGCCCGGGTGAGCTCGGGCCGCGCCTCCGTGTACGTCAGCTTCCAGCCACCGTTCTCGATTCCGGCCAGAGGCGCGTGCGGAGCGACCTGGTAGACGCGTTCCCGAAAAAACGCGGCCCAGTCGTTCGGAGCCACGGCGGCGAGCGCCGCGACGACGTCGTCGAAGCCGTAGGGCCTGACCTCCGGACCGTTCTCCGGCGGGCCGTAGAAGGCACGTGCGAAGTCGTCGAGCGACTTCTTCCCGCGGGTCTTGCTGCGGATCAGGACGTCGGCATCGAGCCAGATCAGCTCGCTCTCCGGATAGAAGTCCACGCCGCGCCGCCAGTCCGCCCACTCGGGGCGGCCGTCGTAGAGGAGCTGCGCCGCCGTCGCCGTGTCCGCCAATGGGCGCCACGAGCGTCCGGCCTGTCGATCCATCCCCGCCGCCAGAAGCGCCAGGTTCTCGCGATACAGCTCGGGCGATCGCAGCCCGCTGCGGGCGCCGAGGACGTCGCCGTAGTACTCCGTCAGACCCTCGTAGAGCCACAGCAGATCGCTCTTGACCGGCGCCTGGTAGTCCGCCGAGACGCCGGAGACCAGACCGGCCGGCCGGCGGTACTTCCCGTTCCAGGAGTGCACGTACTCGTGCGAGAGAAGCGTGCCGAGCACCTTCTTCGCGGAATCCTCGGTCAGCGCGTGCTCGGAGGCGCGATTGTCGCTGGACTCGTGGTGCTCGAGCCCGTTGGAGGGCAGATGGTCGGAGAGAGCGAGCAGGAAGTGGTACTGCGTGTAATGGCGGGCGCCGAAGCGCGCCCGGGCCTCGGCCACCAGCCGGCGGTAGTTGGCCTCGTCCTCGGAAGAGATCGCCACGGACGCGTCGGTGTCGCCCGCGATGTGCAGCCAGTGGCCGGGCGTTTGCCCGGGCGTGAGGTCGACGGTGCGGAACTGCGCTCCGGCGAGCACGGGAGAATCGATCAGCGTCACGAGCGAGACCGGAGCGAAGGCGATCGTGTTCGCAGACTCCCCTGCCGCGGATGCGTTTTTCAGAGACGTGGCGTATTTCCATCCGGCCGGCAACTTCAGCGACGGCGCGAATCTCGTTTCGATGTCTCCGGGTCCCTGCGGGTACACAAGCACGCTCCACCAGTTCACGACCGCGAGCTGCGCGGTGGCCGTGGTCCAAGCCCCGAGCGGCGCCACGTAGTCGAACGTGGCCTCGAGAGCGGAGACTCCGTCGGGGATGCGGACGTCGAACGCCCACATCTCGGTCGCCTGGCGCGTCCAGGGCACGGGCTTGCCGCCGGCGGTCAGCTTCAGCCCCACCAGATCGGTGATGGGGCCCGCCGCGCTGTGCTCGCCTGGAATCCACTTCGGATATACGAGCGTCAGGAGGCCGGGCGCGGCCGGGATCGTCTCGCGCACGTGAAAGATGCGCCGCGGCGCCTCGGAGGCATCCACTGCCAGCGTGATGGGCGGAGTCTGCGCAGATGCGGCGAGGGCGGCGATCCCGATGACCAGCGCAGCGAAAGAAATGCGCAGACTTTCAGCGAGCGACCTCGTCGTGGCCTTCAATTTCCCTCCCTTATCCAGCTCTTTCGAAATCCGCCGCCGCCGCGTCCTTCCAGCCTTCCGCCGCCTCCGGCGTGGGGTAAGCGCGGGAGAGGATGGGCGTCGTGATGACCGTCGTGAAGAGCGCCATCGTCACCAGCCAGAAGAACGCCGCCGGGGAGATCACGCCCAGGTCGGCCCCGATGTTGATGACGACGAGGGCCATGAGCGCCCGGGTGTTCATCAGCAGTCCGATCATCAAGGATTCCTTCGCTGGTAATCCGGTCGCCCTCGCCGCCAGGGCGGTCGCACCGAACTTGGAGGCGCAGGAGACGAGGATCACCAGCAGGAGTGCGAGCCAGAGCTGCGGGTTCGTTCCCAGCGACCCGATGTCCGTGCGCAGGCCCGAGAAGACGAAGAAGATCGGAAGAAAGAGAACGGCGACGAGATCGCCGATCGAGACGCGGATCGCCTCGGCCAGCCCGCGGTGGAAGGACCCGGCGATTCCACAGAGGAAACCGCCGAAGATCGAGAAGACGCCGAGCGCGTTGGTGGCGGCCGCGGCCGTGAACACCACGACCAGCACGGCGGCCAGCGCTCCGGGCGGGAGGCCTCCCGTCTCCGTCCGCGGGAGACGCAGACGCGAGAGCCCGAAACGTCCCAGCGCCCAGAATCCGACTCCGAGCAGGGCGACGCCGACGAAAGACACGGCCAGCGCCGCGAGGTCGGCCCTTCCATGCGTCACCATGGAGACGACGGCGCCCAGGAGGATCCAGCCGAGAACGTCGTCGATCGCCGCGGCGGTGATCGAGGTCAGGCCGAGCCGGGTCCGCGTCAGCCGCGTGTGCATCAGGATGCGGCCCATGATCGGGATCGCGGTGATGGAGACGGCGGTCGCGAAGAAGAGCCGGAACGCGAACTCCGGCGCGGAGATCGGCGTTAAGCCGTAGAGCCAGCCGGCGAGCGCGTAGCTCGACGCGAAGGGCACGACGATTCCGGCAACGGCCACGGCCGTGGAGGCCCGCGCCGCGTGGCGCAGCCGGTCGAACGGAAACTCGAGGCCGATCAAGAGCATCAGCAGCACGAGCCCGACCTGAGCCATCGCCGAGAGAAAGCTCGAAGTCTTCGGCGTCAGGAGAGTCTTTATCGCCTCGGGGTAGAGCCGCCCCAGGAGCGACGGCCCCAGGATCACGCCCGCGAGGATCTCGCCCACGACCGGAGGCTGTCCGACTTTGCCGAAGAGCCATCCGAAGACGCGGGCGGCCGCGATGATGATCGCCAAGTCCGCGCACAGCAGCAGGAGCGTCTTCTCGAGCTCGAGGTACGAGTCCATTCAGGCTCCTTCAGGAGTGCGGCGCCGCCGCGGTCAGCCGCTCGCGCAATACCTTGGACAGGGAGATCAGCCCAGAGCCCTTCTTCTGCGACGCGCGGTCGTAGGCTTCGAAGAAGGCTCGGGGGCCTCCCGCCAGCGCCGACCGGTACGCGTCGAGGCCGGACACCTGGATGATGCCGTCCGCGAGGAACGCGCCCGCCGGTCCGGCCACCTGCGCGACGAACTCGGGCTTGCGGATTTCCGCGGCCAGCGTCATGCGGGCGTCCAGGTCTCCCTCCGACGACGTCAGACGGTCGGCCGCGCGGTTCAACGCGTCGAGCGAAGACTTCATCGGCTCTTTCAGCCATACGGAGAGGGGAAAGAAATTCTCGTCCACCGTGTAGAGCGTGACCGGACCCGCCTCGGCCACGGCGCGCATCAACGGCTCCAGCTGGCCGAGCGACGCGTCGTGCTTCTGCCAGGCCGGGCTCTTCGACCGATACTCGGCCCACGCCCGCTGGTATCCCTCACTCGCCATCATCCGCGAGAGGTGCTTGATCTGGTCGGCCGGCGTCGACGACTCGACGTCCGACAACGCGCGCACCAGGTCGATGACGACCGCCCATTCCGCGCCTTCGATCGGCATCGAGATATGGTCGGCGCGGCCGGGAAGGCCGAAGGTCAGGTACATCGGAAGGGTGGCGTCCACGGGAACGTCGCGCGGAAGAAGCGACGCCGCTCGGTCGGCCGCGAGCTTCGTCAGCTCGGCCTCGCGGGCCGACACCATCCCGAGCAGCTCGTCCCAGCGGCTCTTCTCGTCGCGGATCTTCCGGAAGTCGAAGATGGAAACACGCACGTGCGGATCGAACGCCGCCGCGAAGTCGCGCTCGAAGGACTCGGGCGGGCGCGCGGACTCTTTGATGGCGAGCTGCACGGGAACCAGGCTCTCGAGCTGTTTCGTCTCCGCCGGGTTGTAAGCGGTCTGACCCAGGAGATGCAGGATCTCGCGCGCGGCGCGCATGTCCAGAGTGATCGCGACCTTGCCCTGCGCGACCGGGGGGCTGTCGTACGGCGCCCGCGACGTCGCGCTCTGCATCGCGACGGGAGTCGGGGCGGGGGCTCCGGCGAGCGAGGCGGCGAGAATCGCGAACCCCACCTTCATCCCAGAATCGCCTCGAGGGCGCGGCGCGTGTCCGAAAAGTCCTCGAAGACGGCGTCGGGCTTCTCCTCCGACAGCCTCTCCACCGAAGTCAGCCCGGTGGCCACGGCGACCGCGCGCACCCCCAGCGAACGGCCGCAGGCGACGTCGTGCACGGAGTCCCCGACGACGACCACCGACTTGCCCTCGAAGCGCCGGCCGGTGTGCGCCCGCGCGCGTTCGACGGCAATCGCCGGGAGCTGGTATCGGTCGTGCGAGTCGCTACCGAAGGCCCCAAAGGGAAAGTAGGGGTTGTACCCCGGAGGATCGAGCTTCAGACGGGCCCCCTTCTCGAGATTACCGGTCAAGAGACCCATGGTGACGTCGGAGCGCTCCGCGAGCCGCGCGAGAAGCTCCGAGATCCCCGGCTTCGGGACCACGGACCCGGGTGTGAGCTGCCGCTCGAGCTCCTCGAGGTAGAGCTGGAGCGCGTCGGGCAGGCCCGATTCGAACTTCTCTCGTCCCACGTCTCCCTCAACCAGCTCGCGGACGATCTGGGGGTCGGTCTTGCCGGAGAAGTCGTACTTCTCCCGGTTCCAGTGCTCCTCGGCGGCGTTCCAGCCGTAGGCGGTCGTGAGGGCCCGGAGGATCGAGTCGCGGGCGATCTTGCCCGCAGAAACGAGCGTTCCATCGATGTCGAAGAGGACGAGGCGGTGGCCGTTGGTGCGCGAAAGCGTGTTGTCGGTCATCACTCCGCATCATATTCAAAGCGCGCCGCGTGCCAGGCCATCAGCTCGGGCAACGCCCGGCTCCAGTAATCCCAATCGTGTCCGCCCTGCTGCAGGATCACGGTCGTCGGCACGCCGCGCTCGTTCAACAGCATCCCGTACTGCGCGGCCACGCCTTCGAGGCCGTAGAAATCCTCGGTACCGGCCCGCAGCTGCACCGGAAACGGAGGCGTTTCGAAACACAGACCCCAGAGGATGTTCCACGCGTCGTTCTCCGCGAGCGAATTGGCTTCCTTCTTGCGCCCGAAGATGCGCATCAGCGTGAACCGCGCCACGGCGTTGTAGCGCTGGAGGTCCGACCATCCGAAGGGGATCAGGGCGCCCGACAGCGCCGAAACCGAGCCGTAGAAATCGGGATGCTTCAGCGCGGTCTTGACCGCGCCGTAGCCGCCCATCGAGACGCCCGTGATCCCGCGCCCTGCCCGGCCCGGCACCACGCGATAGCGTTCCTCGATCGAGCGGGGCAGGTCCTCGGTCAACAGTTTCTCGAAACGCCGCTTGCCGTCGTAGGAGTCCGAGAACCAGCTCCCGCTTCCGTCCGGAGCGACGATGAAGAATTCCGGAAGCGTTCCCTTCCGCATCCGCGACAGCGCCTCCTCCGCCACGCCGCGGCGCACGAGCGTGCGGTCGTCGCCGTATCCGTCGTGCAGGAAATAGAGGACCGGGTAGCGGCGGTGAGGCGACCGTTCGTAGGACGGGGGCACGACGACGAGACATTCGGGCGCGCTCGGAAGCGCCTTCGTCGGAACCCGGTCGATACGCATTCCCGGCTCGGGCGCCGTGGAGCAGGCGCACGCGAGCAGCGGGAGAAGCAGCGCGCGGCGGATCAGGGGGCCGGGGGCTTGAAGAGCGCGTCGTCTCGCGACGGGGAGACCGCGACGTTCTCGAAACGGATCTCGAACGGCTCGGACTGCATCGGCTTGTCCATCGAGAGCAGCATGCCGTTCATGCTCTTCCAGTCCTTCCAGGCGACGGTCGTCGGAGCCTCGGCCGCGCCGCCCAGGACGTACTGCCACTGCACCATGTGGCGGCCGTCGCGCGTGATCCAGAGCCAGTAGACGTCCTTGGGAGTCAGGCCGACGTTGTCGAACGACAGCCTCAGCACGTCGCAGGTTCCTCCGCCGGGGCAGGCCTTTTCGCCGTCGTACGTCAGGTTCACGCCCGGGTCGAAAATCTTCCACGGAGCGAGCAGCCAGTACGTGTCGTTGATGAACCTCCCGTACGCGCTCTCGAGCCGCTTCGCGTTCTCTTCCGGCGGCACGGCGGCCCCGTTGACGAACGCCTTGCCGTCCTTGGTGTTGACGTTGAAGTACACGACGTACGGTGCGCCCGCCTTGTCGACGCCCTTCAACCGGTAGTCGCCGGTGTAGCGGTCCCAGACGTGAGAGACCCGCGCGACGTCCTTGCCCTCCTTCGCCACGACGAAGTCGAACTGGAACTGCCGCGACTTCTCCCAGGCCGACATCCCGCCCATCGCGGCGATCAACTCCTTGCCGACCGCGTCCGCCTTCGGGTCGCGCTGGGTCGGCGTCGCCGCCAGGAACGCCGCGAGGAGCGCTACGGCTGCCGTTCGCACCCGGCGATCATATGCCCCGTGTCTTAGACTGGAGTCATGCCCGAGCTCCGGAGAATGCCCCGCGACCTCCACGCCGCCCTGGGCGGCGAGGGGTTCCGGCGCCGGCGGAGGCTCGTCCTTCCGCTCCTGACGACGGACCCGGAGGGCTTTCCGAGAGTCGCCCTGCTGACCCTGGGCGAAGTGCGCGCCAACTCGGTCTCGGAGCTCGCCGTGGCGGTCCGCGCCGAGAGCCGAACGGCGTTCAATCTCGTACGCCGGGCCACGGCCACGCTGGTCTATCTCCACAAGGCGATCGCGGCGTCCGTCCAGGCGCGGGCCGGACACGGGCGTGTCTCGACGGCGGATCCGGGACGCCGCGTCTTTCCGCTCTCCGTCGAGCGGGTCCGGGTGGACCGGCCGGCTCAGGAGGAAGGCGACGTGGAGCTTCTGACCGGACCGACCTTCGCGGGACGCGACGCCGAGGGTCTGTTCTCCGAAGAGCTCTTCGCCGAGCTCGGCAAGGTCAAACCGGAATGAGATTTCAGAATCGGACCGTCCTGGTCACCGGCGCCAGCCGCGGAATCGGCCGCTCGATCGCGCTGCGCTTCGCCGAAGAGGGCGCGCGCGTCGCCGTGGTCGCCCGCAACGCGGCGGCGCTCGAGGAGACGGCCAAGTCGGCCGAGGAGCTCGGCGGCAAGAGTCTGGCGATTCCCGCCGACATCACCTCCCCCGGCACCGCCGAGGAGTGCGTCGCGGCCGCCGAGAAAGCGCTGGGCCCGGTGGACATCCTGGTCAACAACGCCGGGATCTTCATCTGGCGGCCGTTTTTGAAGCTCACCGCCGAGGACTGGGACCGCGTTCTCGCCACCAATCTGACCGCGGCCGCCTCGTTCTGCCGCGCGGTCTTGCCCGGAATGGTCGAGAGGCGCCGCGGTCGGATCGTCAACGTTGCGTCGATCCACGGAATGCGCGGCGACGCCAACGTCGCGGCCCAGAGCGCCGCCAAGTTCGGCATCATCGGGCTCACGCAGAGCCTCGCCCGCGAGTTTCGCACCTGCAACGTGGCTGTCAACGCGGTTTCCCCCGGCACCGTCGAGAACAAGAAAGACGAGGGCGACGCCCTCCACACCGAGCCTCTCGCCGAGAAGCTCTGGCCGAGGGACGTCGCCCGCGCCGTGCTCTTCCTCGCCTCCGACGACGCCGCCGGGATCACCGGCGCCGTCCTCGAGGTCCTGGGCGGAACTCACCTGGTGATAGCGCCGTAAACCCGAACTCTGGGCCGTTTCCGCCGTAATAGGCTTCGTCGGGCCCCCACGGGCCCCTTTCGTCGTTCAACGGAGGATTCATGCGGAAACTCATCGGAGCCTTGGCTGGTCTCGTCCTTGCGGCCGCCCTGCACGCCCAAACCGCCGACGAGATCGTCGCCAAGTACGTCGAAAAGATCGGCGGCATGCAGAAGATCGACGCGATCAAGACCCTCAAGAAGACCGGGAAGTTCACCGGCGGCGGCGGCTTCGAGGCCAAGGTCATGGAGGAGAACAAGCGGCCCAGCATGATCCGGCAGGAGTTCGTGATGCAGGGACTGGTCGGCGTCACAGCCTACGACGGACAGCAGGGCTGGAAGATCGAGCCCTGGCAGGGCAAGAAAGACGTCGAGCCCCTCGGCGAGGAGGAAATGAAGGCGATCCTCGAGGACTCCGACTTCGACGGCCCGCTGATCCGCTCGAAGGAGAAGGGCAACACGGTGGAGCTCGCCGGAACCGAGCCGGTGGAAGGCACCGACGCCTTCAAGCTCAAGGTGACGCTGAAGAACGGCGACGTGCAGTACTTCTTCGTGGACACGGAGGACTTCGTCCCGATCAAGATCGAGAAGAAACGCATGATCCGCGGAGCAGAGCGCGAGTCGGAGACCTCGCTCGGCGACTACAAGGAAGTCGCCGGCGTCTACTTCCCCCATTCCTTCGAGATGGGCCAGAAAGGCAGCCCCAATCGCCAGAAGGTCGTCTACGACAAGATCGAGGCCAACGTGCCTCTCGACGACAGTCTCTTCCGCCCCGCGCCGGTTCCATCGGCGCCGGCCAAGTGAGGACGCGATGAGAGTGAGACCGACGGTCGCGGCTTCCCTGCTCTTCGGCGCGGCGCTCGGCTCCGCGCCGGCCCAGACCCCGGCGGCGGCCCCGGCCGTCAAGATGGACTCCGAGACGATCTCGGGGCTCGGGGCGCGCAACATCGGCTCGGCCACCATGAGCGGCCGCGTGGCGGCCATCGACGCAGTGCGCGAGAAAGACCGACTGACGGTCTTCATCGGCGCCGCCTCCGGAGGCGTCTGGAAGTCGGTCAACGGCGGGACGACGTACAAGCCCGTCTTCGACAAGCAGCCGGTCCAGTCGATCGGCGCCGTCACGATCGATCCGAAGAACCCCAAGGTCGTGTGGGTCGGCACCGGAGAATCCTGGACGCGCAACAGTGTCTCGATCGGCGACGGCATCTACAAGTCCACGGACGGCGGCGAGAACTGGACGAACGTCGGGTTGGGCTCGACCGAGCGCATCGTCAAGATCCTCGTGGACCCGACCGCCACCGACACCGTCTATGCCTGCGCGCCGGGAAAGCTGTGGTCGGACTCCGACGAGCGCGGCGTCTACAAGACGACCGACGGCGGAAAGACGTGGACGAAGATCCTCAAGGGATCTAATCCCTCCACCGGCTGCTCGATGATCTCCATGGATTCGAAGAATTCCTCGACGCTCTTTGCCGGAATGTGGGACTTCCGGCGCAAGGGCTGGACCTTCCGCTCGGGCGGCGACGGGCCCGACGCTGCCAGCGGCAGCGGGCTCTTCAAGTCCATCGACGGCGGCGCAACGTGGGCGCCGCTCGACGAGCAGTCGGCGAAGGGCCTTCCCTCCAAGCCCTGGGGACGCGTCGCGGTGACCGTCGCGTCATCGAAGCCCAACGTCGTCTACGCGTTCATCGAGGCCGCCGTGCCCAAGAACGGCCTCTACCGCTCCGACGACGGCGGCGCGACCTGGCAGGCCATGGACCGCAGCCAGAACATGATCTGGCGGCCGTTCTACTTCGCGAACCTGATCGTGGATCCGAAGGACGAGAACAAGGTCTACAAGCCTGACCTGACCCTGATCGCCTCGAACGACGGAGGCAAGAGCTTCTCCGAGATCGGAGGCGGCGCGCACGGCGACTTCCACGACGTCTGGATCGATCCCGCGAACACCGACCACCTGATCGCGGGCGACGACGGCGGCGTCTGGTACTCCTACGACGGCGGGAACAAGTGGTGGAAGGCGGAGAACCTTCCGATCTCGCAGTTCTACCACGTCAGCGTCGACATGGAGCGCCCGTTCAACGTCTACGGCGGTCTCCAGGACAACAGCTCCTGGGTCGGCATGTCGGCGTATCCGGGAGGCATCGCGAACGCCCAGTGGGAAAACATGTTCGGCGGCGACGGCTTCTGGATGTTCGCCGACACGGCCGACCAGAACTACATCTACGCCGAGTCGCAGGGAGGCGAGATCGGCCGCGTCAACCGCAAGACGCACGAGACGCGCGGCTTAAAGCCTCTGCCGGGCTACAAGGAAGGCAAGCTCCGCTACAACTGGAACACGCCGATCCACATGAGCCCGACACAGAAGGGCGTGGTCTACATCGGCGCGCAGTTTTTGTTCCGCTCGCGCGATCACGGCCAGACCTGGGACCGCATCTCTCCGGACCTGACGACGAACGATCCCGAGAAGCAGAAGCAGGAGCAGTCCGGCGGCGTCACCGTGGACAATTCCGCAGCCGAGATGCACTGCACGATCTATGCGATCTCCGAGTCGCCGAAGGATCCGAATCTGATCTGGGTCGGCACCGACGACGGCAACGTGCAGCTGAGCCGCGACGGCGGGAAGACCTGGACCAACGTCAGCGCCAACATCGCCGGTCTGCCGAAAAACGCCTGGGTCTCCTACATCGACGCCGGCCACTTCGCACCCGGCACGGCCTTCGCGACCTTCGACTTCCACACCTTCGGCGACATGAAGCCCTACGTCTACCGGACGGCCGATTTCGGAAAGACCTGGACGGCGATCGCGCCCACCGACGGCACGATGAAGGGATACGCCCACGTCGTCCGCGAGGACCCCATCGATTCGAAACTCCTCTTCGTTGGCACTGAGCTCGGTCTCTGGGTCTCACTCGACGGCGGGAAGAAGTGGGCGCAGTACAAAGGCGGCGACCTGCCCAACGTCGCCGTCCGCGACCTGGTCGTCCACCCGAGGGAGTCGTCGCTCGTCATCGCAACCCACGGCCGCGGCATCTGGATCGTCGACGACATCACACCTCTGCGTTCCCTGACCGAGGACATGGTCGGACACGACGCCGTGTTCGTGCCCGGCAAGCCGGCGGTCCAGCGGCTCAATGCCTTCGGCGGATGGGTCAACGGCGACGCGGCGTTCGAGGGACCCAATCCCCCCGCCGACGCCCAGATCGTGTACTACCAGAGGAAGCGGCACATCTTCGGAGATCTGAAGATCGAGGTCTTCGGTCCCGATGGGAAGCTCCTCTCGTCGATCCCGACCAGCAAGCGCCGCGGCCTCTCGCGCGCCAGCTGGTCCATGCGTCTGAAGCCCCCGCGCGTGCCCACGGCAGCGTCAGCGTCCTTCGGCGCGAATCAGGGTCCCCGTGTCCTCCCCGGCACCTACACCGTCCGGATGACCAAGGACAAGAAGGTATACGAGACCAAGCTCCAGCTCGTTCCCGACCCGAGGTCCAAGCACACGCCCGAAGACCGCAAGGCCCAGTTCGACCTCGTCATGAAGCTTTACGGACAGCTTTCCGACATGACCTTCGCCGTCGACCGCATCAACGGCGTCCGCGCCGCGCTCGACGAGCGCGCCGGCAAGCTCGGTGCCGACCCGCTCGCCGACCAACTGCGCAGGGCCTCCGCTGACGTCGACGAGCTCCGCCGGAAGATCGTCGCCACCAAGGAAGGCGGCATGATCACCGGCGAAGAACGCCTTCGCGAATATCTCACCGACCTCTACTTCTCGGTCAACTTCTACGAGGGCCGCCCCTCCGCCACCCAGGTCCAGCGCGCCGACGCCCTCCGCCGCGAGCTCGACGACGTCGTCCGGGACTTCGACGCCTGGGCCGCGAAGGACCTACCCGGCATCAACCAGTCCCTCGCCGCGAAAGGCCAGCCGAAGATCGAGCTCCTCACCCGCGCGGCGTGGGAGAAGGAGGACGAGGGAGGCGGTAGCGGAGGACCCGGCGCGCGGAAGCGAGAGAACCCGTTCGAGAGGGATTGAGGCAGGATTCGTTCAGCGGCCGCGTTCCAGACGCGCGATCGTGCCCTTCGGGCCGACGGCCCAGCCCGCGCCGTCGGCGCCAAACGCGACGGCGTTGAGAGGAGTCGGGTCGACGGCGGTCCAGGTCCTGCCGGCGTCCTCGCTGATCGCGATTCCGACGGGGCCGGCGGCGACGAGTCGGCCTTTCGCGCCGGGCGCAGCGACGACCGCGGAGTAGAAGCCGGACGCGGAGATCGGGGCGGGAGTCCAGGTCCTTCCGCCGTCTTCGCTGCGCGCGCCGTTCAACGACGCGAGCTTCGGCTGCTTGTAGTCGCCGCCGGAGGCAAAGCCCGTGGCATCGTCGAGAAACGCCACGGAGAAGAGTCCGCTCGACGCATTGCCGGCGGGAACGGGCGAGGGCGCCGAGTTCCAGTGCTGTCCGCCGTCCAGGGTTCGAAAGACGCGCGAAATGCGTGCGGCGCCGGTCACGAACCAGGCACGTTTTCCGCCCGGGACGGTCGTGAGGCATGTACCGCTGGCGGCGAAGATGCCCTCGCCTTTCAGGGCGGGGGCAATCGTACCGAGCGCGATCGGCTTCCAGGTCGCTCCGGCGTCGGATGTGAGCAGCACCCGGAACGCTCCGTTCGCCTCCTTCACCGGGTCGCCGACGAGGAGGCCGTTCTTCTCGTCCCAGAACGCGATCGCGTCGTAGAAACCCTCGGCGTCGGGATTGGTCTGGACGAGCTTCCACGTGGCGCCGGCGTCGGCGCTCCGGTAAATCCGGGACTTCTCGCCCGGTCCGGCCGCCATCAAGACGACGACGTCTTTAGACGGAGTCTCGACGTCGCGGAAGTCGAGCTCCTCGCCTCCGGGGATCCGGAATTTTTCCCAGGTCTTTCCGTCGCGGGTTCGGAGCACGGTGCCGTGCGATCCGGTCGCCCACGCCGTCTTTACGTCGCGCACCGCGAGGCCGCGAAGCTCGGCGTTCGAGCCGCTGATCTGGACCTCGACGGAGAGCGGAGCGGCGCCGACGAGCGCGAGCGCGGCGAGGACCGGACCGGCGGCCGCTCTCAATGCGAACGGGCCAGGGGCTTGCGCAGGACGAACGCGGGCTCGCCGCGGTGGATCGCGTGCGACAGTCCTCCCGCCGCGCGGTCGAAGGAGTAGAGGTCGATGCTCTCGATCTCGGCGAACGACGTGCGGAAGAGGTCCACGATGTCGAGGCCATAGTCGCGCCAGTGACCACCGAAGGAATCGTCGGGAAAGCGCACGGTCTCCGGACGGCTCCAGTTTCCCGGCACCGTGATGACCGCGAATCCGTCGGGCTTCAGCGTCCGCGCAATGGCGGCGACGGCTGTGACGTCGTCCTCGATGTGCTCCAGGACGTGATTGCACAGGACGAGGTCGTACGCGGCCTCTGGAAGCCGCGAGTGCATCAGGTCCTCGTTGGGATAGGTCACGCCGTCCATCTTCAGGTCGCTGGTGTGGTAGACGGCGGAGAGCGGCTCGACCACCCGCCGGAGGACCTCCTCGGGTGCCATGTGCAGGGTGCGCGGCCTCGCGGCGCGGGCCCCGATCAGTTTCGGAATCAACAGCGACAGTCCCCGGTGCCGGCTCCGGGAGTCGCATCGCGGACATGCCGCGTTCCACGCGGTGCCGGCGCTGTTGAACACGGCGAGGAACGACACGCCTTCGTGCCCGCAGCAGGAACATCGCACACGCGGCCGGAGCGACTTGCCCAGGTGCGCGATCAGCCAGTTGGTCGACTCGGCGATCCCGAGCGCTCCCGCGTTGACAGGATGCCCGGCCAACGCCCGGCGCGCCGTCATCCCAGCGATTTCCCGGGGGCCCTTGATGCGCCGGGGCGTATAGGTCCCGGGGTTGCGAACCGACATGGCGCCGACTCTACTCGATCATTTGCCCCAGAGCATCTTGATCGAAACCACGAGCAGAAAACCGCCGAACATCCGCCGCAGAGTCAGGTCCGAGACCGGCTCCACGAGCTTCGCGCCCACCAGAGCCCCGATGAGCAAGCCGCAGGCCAAGAGTACCGAGTACTTCACGTCCACGTTTCCGTTCTTCCAGTAGACCCAGGCACCCATCGCGCCGACGGGCAGCAGCAGCGCGCCCAGCGAAGTCCCCACGGCCGCGTGCTGCTTCATCCCGTAGAGCAGGACGAGGGCCGGCACGATGATGAGGCCTCCCCCGATTCCGAACATGCCGGCGAAGATGCCGGCGAGCACTCCGACCAGGACCAGGCCGGCCAACTGCATGGGACCTCCTGCGGTTTTCCTCAGGCCTCCGGGGGGGTGGGATAGGCGAGCCCGGTGTCGTGCGGGACGCCGTTGCGGATCTCCAGCGCCGCGTCGGGAGCGTTCGTCGTGATCGACGCCACACCCCCGGCCAGCAGCTTACGCATCTCTTCGGGCTCGTCCACCGTCCACGGATGGACCGATAGGTTGATCATCGCCGCCTGCGAGAGGAGCGTCGGCGTGACCAGGTCCTTGCGCGGCCCGATTGCGTCCACCGGCGGAAACAGCGGCGCGCCCTGGCCGGGCGTCGGGAGCGCGACGGGATGATCGAAGAGATAGCTCGTCGCGATGGACGGGGCGGCCTCGCGCATGCGCTTCAAGAACTCGGCGTCGAAGGACGCCACGAGACAGCGGGCCTCCACGCCGTAGACGGACGCGAGCTTCGCGATCCGCCGGGCCATCGTGCCGAGCGGCAGCCCCGGCCCGCTCTTGACCTCGACGATGTACGCCATCGTCGGACCGTAGCGGTGGAAGACCTGCTCGAGCTTCGGAATCCGGTACTCGCCCATCTCCGACGGAATGACGAGCTTCTCGATCTCACGCCACGTGAAGGTGCGGACCGGGATGCGCTGGGTCCCGAGGACGACGTCGTCGTCGTGGAAGACGACCGCCTCTCCTTCGCGCGTCAGCCGGACGTCGAGCTCGATCGCGTCGACGCCGAAGCTCTCGGCGAAGTCGAAGCTCTCGATCGTGTTCTCGCGGGCCCGGCGCGGGGCGCCGCGGTGCCCAACGACCCAGGTCCGGTGCCCCGCCTTCCAGTCGCTCATCGGCGCGGCATTATCTGCGATTCGGCAGCTCATTTCCGTCATCCCGAGCGCAGCGAGGGATCCCGACTTGATTGCCGAGGGCCCATGTCGAGTCCGGGATCCTTCGTCGCTGCGCTCCTCCGGATGACAGGGTTAATCAGGCCCTCGGAATCACGCCAGCCCGCTCGATTTCCGCCAGGATCCCGGCCAGCGCGGCGTCCGGGTCCGGGGCCGCGGTGATCGGGCGCCCGATGACCAGGAGATCCGCCCCGGCCTCCATGGCCGCGGCGGGCGTGGCGATGCGTTTCTGATCCGCGACGTCGGCCCCCGCCGGCCGGATTCCCGGCACGACCGTGAAGAAATCCGGACCGCACGCGGATCGGATACCGGGAAGATCCGCGGCCGCGCAGACGACGCCCGCCAGTCCGCATGCCTGCGCGAGAAGCGCCAGGCGGCGCGCGATCCCCTCGGGGTTTCCCGCCATCGGGAGATCGGCGAGAGCCCGGGCGTCGAGCGACGTCAGCAGCGTTACCGCGATCAACTTCGGAAGCCCCGCGCGCGCCGCGGCGTCCCGTGCGGCCTCGAGCATGGCCCGTCCTCCGGAGGCGTGCACGTTGACCATCGCGGCGCCGGACCGCGCTGCCGACGCGACGGCCCCGGCGACGGTGGCGGGGATGTCATGGAACTTCAGGTCGAGAAAGACCTTCGAACCCCTCTTCGCGGCCTCTTCGACGAGCGAGGGGCCCGCGGCGACGAACGCCTCCAGACCGATCTTCAGCCATCCCACGCGGCCGCCGAACTGCCGCGCGGCGGCGAGCACCTCGTCGCGTGACGGGAAGTCGAGCGCGATGCAGACGCGATCGGAAGCGGAGGTCGAAGTCATCCTTCGGCCCCGGCGTCGCCGCCGGCCTTCCCCGCGCGGTGGGCGCGGCCGATCAGGGCTGCCACCGTCGTCTTCCTCGACTCGCAGTATGCCGCGAGCTCGTCGACGAGGCGGTCCGATACGCCGGGATCCTTGAAGTTCGCGGTGCCGACCTGGATCGCCGTCGCGCCGGCGGCGAGAAACTCCAGGACGTCGGAGAGCCCGGCAATTCCGCCGATCCCCATCAGCGGCACGTCGGGCAGCGCGCGATGTACCAGGTAGACCATCCGCACCGCGAGCGGCCGGATCGCGGGGCCCGAGAGGCCGCCCGTCCCGAACGAGGTCCGCGGCTTCGCGGTCTCGGGATCGATCACCATCCCGACGAACGTGTTGACGAGCGAGAGGATGTCGGCGCCGGCTTCGCGGGCCGCGCGCGCCGATTCGACGAGATCCGGCGCGTTGGGCGAGAGCTTGACGATCAGGGGACGCCGCGTGGCCGCGCGCACGCGACCCACGAGCGAGCGCGTCGCTTCCGGAGAGTTGCCGAAGAGCATGCCGCCGCGCTCGACATTGGGACAGGATATGTTGAGCTCGACGGCCGCCAGTCCTTCGGCGCCTTCGAGGGCGCGGACCACGGTGACGTAGTCCTCCTCGAGGTCTCCCCAGACGTTCGCGATCACGGTCGCGCCGAGCGAGCGCAGCTTCGGGAGCTTCTCGTCGAGGAAGACGCGGACTCCGACGTTCTGGAGCCCGATGGCGTTCAACATCCCCGCCGGCGTCTCGCAGATGCGCGGAGGAGCGTTGCCGGCGTGGGGATTGAGAGACAGACCCTTCGTGCAGAGTCCGCCGATCTTCGAAAGGTCCACGAAGTCGGTGAACTCGAGGCCGTAGCCGAAAGTCCCCGACGCGGTCGTGATCGGGTTCGCGAGCTCGAGAGGGCCGAGACGGACGGCGAGACTCATGCTGTCATCCCGAGCGCAGCGAGGGATCCCGGACTCGATTGCGGCTCGCCGATTTCGGGATCCCTCGTCGCTTCGCTCCTCGGGATGACCCGCGATGGCTTCGCTTCGCGGGTCACCACTTGATCTTCTCCGGGCTCAGGATCGGTCCCTCCGTGCAGGAGACGACGAACGGTTTCTCGGTTCCGGGGATGACGCACCCCAGGCAGGCGCCGAAACCGCAGCCCATCTCCGCCTCGGTCGAGAACTCGGCGGAGACCCCGTGCGCGCCGACGACCTTCGCCAGCGACGCGAACATCGGCATCGGTCCGCACGCGTACACGCGCGCGTATTTCGCGCCGGCATCGAGCCTCCTCCGCAGCGCCTCGGTCACGAATCCCTTCTCGCCGAGCGACCCGTCGTCGGAGGCCAGGATCGTCTCTCCCCGCACGAGCCCCTCGAAGCGCGTCCGGATCGACAGCTCGCGCGTGTTTCGCCCTCCGAGGTAGAAGTCGCAGGGCACGCCCGCCTGGCGCAGCGCCTTCAGCAGCATCGGAAACGGCGCCGCACCGATGCCGCCGGCGACGATCGCGGCGCGGTCCCCCTTCGCGAAACCGGACAGGCCGAAGGAGTTGCCGAGGGGTCCGAGGAGCCGCACCTCGGCGGTCTCCGGCAGATCCTCAAGGGCCGCCGTGCCGGCGCCGATGGTCTTGATCAGGAACTCCGCGTTGCCCGCCACCGGATCCGCGTCGGCCACCGAGTAGGCGCGCCGCAGATACGGACGGGCCCGATCCGGAACCTCGATCATCGCGAATTGTCCGGGGGAGATCGTGTTCGCCAGCGCCGGGGAGCGAAAGGTCACCGAAAAGAGGCCGGGTGAGTAGACGTGGCGCCGGAGCAGCGTCGCTCGGTGATCGGCCTTCACCGAGCGCGCATTCTATGCGACTTGCGAGTTACACCTCGATCACGCGTCCGATCATGTCGTCCTGCCCTTCGTTGTCGCGCCGGGCCTTCTCGATGCAGCGTTCACAGAACGGCCTCCCCTGCACTTCGCCCCCGGGCCGCGCATACGCGCCGCAGCCGTGACAGCGGCGCAGCGCGCGATGGTGAGCGTTCAAGTCGAGCACCGCTTCTTCTCTTCGCATTGCCGTTCTCCTTGTCGACACGCCAATCTCAGGAGCACGAGTCATACCCAAATCGCAAACTCTCACAGGCCGCGACTTAGCCGCAGGCCCGCGCCCGGAAGTGTCGCCTCCGCAGGCGACGGAGTCCTCTGAAAAGGTCAGAACGCCGAGACTTTATCCAGGGCCTTCCGCACGTGAGACGCCTGCGGAAGGATGAAGTCTTCGACGCGGGGTTGATAGGCGACGAACGTGTCCGTCGCCGCGACGCGCTCGACCGGCGCGTCCAGATACGGGAAAAGCTCCGAGGAGATCCGCGCCGCGATCTCGGCGCCGTAGCCCCAGGAAATCGGATCCTCGGAGACCACGACCGCGCGGGAGGTCTTCTTCACCGATGCCGTGATCGCCTCCCAGTCGTAGGGCGACAGCGTGCGCAGGTCCAGGATCTCGACGCCCTTTCCGGTCTCTTCCTGGAACGCCTTCGCGGCCTGCCAGGAGCGGTAGACCGTCGCGCCGTACGTGACGATCGTGACGTCCTTTCCTTCCTGCACCACCGCCGCCTTGCCGAACGGGATCATGTAGTCCGGCCCGGGATAGACGCCCTTGTTGTGCGTCTGGCGGTAGAGGTGCTTGTGCTCCATGAAGATCACAGGGTCGTCGCAACGGATCGCCGTGCGGAGCAGGCCGTTGGCGTCGAGCGCATTGGACGGCATCACCACCCGCAGCCCGGGGTTATGCGTCATCAGCACGGCTCCCGACTGGGAGTGGTAGACGGCTCCTCCGCCGATGTATCCGCCCGCCGCCACGCGCACGACGACCGGACACGAGAAGGCATTGCCCGAGCGCCAGCGCATGTTGGAGAGCTCGTTGCGGATCTGCATGTACGCCGGCCAGATGTAGTCGTAGAACTGGATCTCGACCACGGGCTTCAAGCCCCGGATCGCCATGCCGATCGCGCGGCCGATGATGTTGGCTTCGGCCAGCGGCGAGTTGAAGACACGATTGGCGCCGTAGAGCTTCTGGAGCCCCGCGGTGACCTTGAAGACGCCTCCCTTGCCCTTGCACTCCTCCAGCACCTCGTCCCGCGAGGCGTCCGCGACGTCCTCGCCGAACATGACGATGCGCGGGTCGCGCTTCATCTCGTCTTTCAGGCACGCGTTGATCAGGTCCACCATCGTCGTGGGCTGCGCGCCGGCGGGAGAAGCGGGAGGCGTGGAGAAAGCCGCGCTCGTCGGGTCGACGTCGGGCGAGTAGACGTATTGGTAAGCCGACTCGGGCTCGGGAATCGCCGCCGCGAGCGCGCGGTCGGCTGCGTCGTTGATCTCGGCGTCGACTTCCGCGTGAAGCTTCTCGAGGTCTTCGGGACCCAGGATCCCCTCGTCGAGAAGCAGCCGCGAGAGACGGCGAACGGGATCCTTCGCCGACTCCTGCTCCCGCTCCGCCTTGGGCCGGTAGGCTGCCTCGTCGTCGGAAAGCGAGTGGCTGTAGGGACGGATGACCCGGGCATGTATGAACGCCGGACCCATGCGCTTGCGGCAATACTCCGCGGCGTAGCGCATCGCGTCGTAGGTCTCGACGAAGTCGGTGCCGTCGACCTCGACCACGAAAAGGTTGGGGTAGTTGCGAACGAGCTTGGAGATCGAGCCGCCGGGCACGTTGACCTCGACCGGAACGGAGATCGCGTACCCGTTGTCCTGGATGCAGAAGAGCACCGGCAGCTTCAGGTTGCTCGCCGAGGAGAGGGCCTCCCAGAACTCCCCTTCGGAAGTCTGACCTTCGCCCCCAGAGACGTAAGAAACCTCGTCCGGATGAAACGAGGAGGTCCCCTCCCCGGCAAGCTCTCGGATCCGGCTCTTTCTCCACCCGCCCTCGGCGGCGCCGACGGCGTGGAGGAACTGCGTGCCGGTGCAGGAGGACTTGGAGATGATGTTCCAGCGCTTGTGCCCCCAGTGGGCGGGCATCTGGCGGCCGGCGGAGGCGGGATCGTCCTTGGCGCCGACCGACTGCAGGAACATCTCGTAAGGGGTCACGCCGAGCTGGAGGATCAGGGCCCGGTCGCGGTAGTACGCGTCGAACCAGTCGTAGCCGCCCTTGAGCACCATGCCCGCGGCGGTGCCGACGGCCTCGTGCCCGACGCTGTTGATCTGGAAGTAGATCTTGTTCTGGCGCTTGAGCTGGATCTCCTTGTCGTCGAACCGCCGCGACAGGTAGATGTTGCGGTAGGCGGCGACGAGGGAGGCGGCGTCGAGGCCGCGATGCTTCCCGGCTCGGACCTCGGTGGCCATCGCCGCGAATATACCAAAGGGGTTTTGGGCCGCGCGGTGAGCCGCGCGGCTTAGAAAAGGCGAATGAGCCCCCACAGCTCGAGGGCGGCGAGCCCCAGAGTCACGGCGAGAAACAGCACGGCCTTGACGTCGGGCCGTCCGCGGGGACGCAAGTTTTCCATGGAAGCGCCTTCTCCGGTAGCAGAACTCGTGCCACCAACGAAAGTTACGAGTCCGGAGGCCAAAACGTTTACGAAACGGGCTTGTTATGCTTCTTCTCCCATGGCTGCGGTAGGCGCAACTCCTTCCTATCCGTCACTTCGGGAGCGGCCGGCTCCGCCCGACGTCTCCTCGATCGACCCACGCCTGGATCTGGAGTACGAGATCCGCGAGCTGAAGCGACAAAAAAACGCAGTCCTCCTTTCTCACTACTACCAAGAAGAGGCGATCCAGGACCTGGCGGACTTCGTCGGCGACTCACTGGATCTCTCCCGCAAGGCGCAGCAGAGCGACGCGCGGATCATCGCGTTCGCCGGCGTGCGCTTCATGGCCGAGACCGCCAAGATTTTGAATCCGACCCGAAAGGTCATCCTCCCGGACTACGAAGCCGGCTGCTCGCTGGAGGATTCCTGTCCTCCCGACGCCTTCCGCGCGTGGCGGGAGGCGCACTCGGGCGCGGTCTCGCTGACGTACATCAACTGCTCGGCGGCCGTGAAGGCGCTCTCGGACATCATCGTCACCTCCTCGAACGCCGAGAAGATCGTCAAGTCCATCCCGCCGGACCAGGAGATCCTCTTCGCTCCCGACCGGCACCTCGGCGCTTTTCTCTCGAAGAAGCTCGACCGCCCGATGACGCTGTGGCCCGGGACCTGCATCGTGCACGAGCAATTCTCCGAGCGCGAGATCGTGAAGTTGAAGGCCATGCACCCGGGCGCCAAGGTCGCCGCGCACCCGGAGTGCCCGGAGGCGATCCTCAAGCATGCCGACCACGTCGGCTCGACGCGCTCGATCCTGACCTACGTGACCACGGCGCCGGGGAAGAAGTTCCTGATCGCGACCGAGGAAGGGATCATCCACCAGATGAAGAAGCTCGCGCCGGACCGCGAGTACATCCCGGTTCCTCCCGACAACGGCTGCCGCTGCAACGAGTGCCCGTTCATGAAGCTCAACACCCTCGAGAAGCTCTACCTCTGCCTGCGCGACGAGCGCCCCGAGATCGTCCTGCCCGAGGACGTGCGCAAGGCGGCCGAGAGGCCACTCCTGCGGATGCTGGAACTGTCGTAGCGCTTCGCGCCGTCATCCTGAGGAGCGCAGCGACGAAGGATCCCGGACTCGACTCGTCTCGCATGCCGCGGTGCGCTCCGTACCCCGTCTCGTAGGCCTGCCGGTACGGGATCCCTCGCTGTCGCTCGGGATGACGGCAAGATTGGTGTCCTTCCGGCTCCGACCGCGAGACTCATCAAGATGCGCGCTGGTACCCGAACGGGCCGGCGGGAGTGAAGTATCCTCCCCGCCGAATGCAGGTCCTCTCCGGCGAGGCCCTCGATGCCGCGCTCCGGACGTTCCTGTCCGAAGACATCGGACGCCTCGACGTCACGACGGCGGCGACCGTGCCGGCGTCGGCGTGCGCGCGCGGCGAGCTAGTCGCCAAGTCCGAGTGCGTCGTCTCGGGCCTTTCCGTCGCGCGGCGGGTCTTCGAGCTGCTCGAGCCCGACCTGACCTGGAAAGACGAGGTCGCCGCGGGAACGAAAGTCGGCCGCGGCACGGTGCTGGCACGCCTCGAAGGGCGCGCCCGCCCTATCCTGACGGCCGAGCGTGTGGCGCTGAATCTGCTGCAGCGCATGTCCGGCATCGCCACAGCCACGCGGCGTTTCGTCGAAGCGCTGGCGGGAACCGAATGCCGGGTCCTCGACACGCGCAAGACCGCGCCGGGCCTGCGGCCCTTCGACCGCCAGGCCGTGCGCGATGGCGGCGCGGACAATCACCGGTACGATCTCTCCGAGATGGTCCTCATCAAGGACAACCACCTGCGCCTCTCCGGCGGAGTGCGCGGCGCCGTGGCGGCGGCGCGGGCGGCGGCGCCCCCGGAAATGCCGATCGAGGTCGAGGTCGAGTCGGACGAGGAGCTGCGCGATGCCCTCGCCGCCGGCGCGGACCGCATCCTGATCGACAACCAGCCTCCCGACGTCGTCGCCCGCTGGTCGGCCATCGCCAGGAAGTCGCCCCGCCGCCCCTTCCTGGAGGCGTCCGGCAACATGCGCCTGGATACGGTCCGCGTCTATGCCGCGGCGGGCATCGACGCGGTCTCGGTCGGAGCGCTGACGCACTCGGTCACGGCGGCCGACATCTCGCTCGAGCTCGACATCGCGCCCGCATGAGCCGCAACGGGACCGACGTCCTCGTCCTGGGCACCGGCGTCGCCGGGACCACGGCCGCTCTCGCCGCGGCGCGCGGCGGCGCCGACGTGACGATCGTGACGCGGGCCGACGAAGCGCGCGAGTCCAACACCTACTACGCCCAGGGCGGGATCGTCGCCCGTCCCGAGGCCGACACGCCCGAGAAGCTCGCCGCCGACATCGAGCGGGCCGGCGCGGGGCTCTGCTCCCCGGAGGCCGTCGCCTTGATCTCGCGCGAAGGACCGGATCTCGTCCGCCGGCTCCTCGTCGACGAGCTCCAGGTGCCCTTCGACCGCGAAGGCTCGGACTTCCACTGGACGCTGGAGGGCGGGCACTCGGTGCCGCGCGTTCTCCACGTAAAGGACGAGACCGGTGCTCCGATCGAGCGCGCCTTGATTGCCGCGTGCAAGGCGGAGCCCTGCATTCGGTGGCTCCTCGGCACGACGGCCGTGGACCTTCTGACGCTCTCGCACGACTCCGTCGATCCAACCGACCGCTATCGGCCGCCCGTCGTCATCGGCGCTCATCTGCTCGACCGCAAGACCGGAGCGGTCACGCCGCACCTCGCTCGCGAGACGATCCTCGCGACGGGAGGACTCGGCCAGGTCTACCTCCACACGACCAATCCGGCGGGCGCTCGTGGCGACGGATTCGCGATGGCCCGGCGCGCGGGAGCGCGGCTCCTGAATCTCGAGTACGTCCAGTTCCACCCGACGGCGCTGCTCCATCCCCGCGGGCGTCTCCTCCTGACCGAGGCGCTGCGCGGCGAGGGCGCGCGGATCACCGACGCATCGGGCAGGGAGTTCCTGCGGGAGGTGCACCCCGCGGGTGAGCTCGCGCCGCGCGACATCGTCGCGCGCGCCATCCATCAGCGGATGCTCGAGAAAGACGAGCCGTACGCTCTCCTCGACATCTCGCACAAGCCCGCGGCATGGATCCGGGAGCGTTTCCCCGGTCTCGTGGCGCGCTGCCAGGAGCTCGGCTTCGACCTGACGGCGGGACCGGTGCCGGTCGTCCCCGCGGCGCACTACGCCTGTGGCGGCGTGGCGGTGGACGAGAACGGACGGACCTCGCTGGGCCACCTGCGCGCGGCCGGCGAGGTCTCCTGCACCGGAGTCCACGGCGCCAACCGTCTGGCCTCGACCTCGCTTCTGGAAGGATTGCTCTGGGGCTGGCGCGCTGGACAGGCCGCCGCCCGCGAGGCGGCGCGGACGCGAGAGCGGCCGCTGCCCGAAGTCAAGCCCTGGCAGCCGGAAGACGAGCCCGTGGATCCCGCCCTGATCGCACAGGACTGGATGGTCATCCGGCACACGATGTGGAACTACGTCGGGCTGCTGCGGTCCGAGCGCCGTCTCGACCGGGCCGGGCGCATCCTCTGGGAGCTTCGCGACGAGATCGAGAATTTCTACAAGCGCGGCACGATGTCGGACGCCCTGCTGGGCCTGCGCAACGGCGTCCAGACCGCCCTCGCCATCCGGAACGCGGCCATGGACAACCGCGTATCGAGGGGATGCCACTACCGAGTCGATGGATAGGGGCGGCCTGCTATAGTTCCGGGCCGCCATGAGCGTTTTGTACCTGCATTTCGAGACCGACGAACGCCCCGGACGCGTGGCCCGCCTCCAGAAGAGCGGCGCGCACGTCGTCGTCGCCGAGCCTCGCTGGCCGGGCTTCTTCGAGCTCGCCAAGCGCGAGAAGCCCTACGCGATCGCGATCGACTTCTCCCAGGCCCCGTCCCACTCGCTGGAGACCGCGGACTACATGTCGAAGGCCCGAGAGACCAAGGACGCCGCATTGTTCCTGCTCCGCGTGCCCGCGGACCGGGTGGAGGCCGTCCAGAAGCGGCTGCCCCAGGCCACGATCGTGACCGAGGGCGAGCTCTCCGGGAAGCTCGCCGAGATGGAGCGGGAGGCCGAGGCCCGCGCCCGCCAGAAGAAGGAAGCCGCCGCGGCCGCCAAGAAGGCCGCGCGCGCCGCCAACGCGGCCGCCAAGGCCGCCGCCGCCGGCAAGGGCAAGCCCAACGCTGCCCCGGCCGCGAAGACCAAGGCGCCGGCCCAGGCCAAGGCGCCCGCCGCGGCGAAGAAGAAGACGTCGCGCCAGAGCGCCCCTGCCCGAAAAGCACAGCCCAAAAAGAAAAAGTAGTCCGAACAGGAGACCCGAATGGCCGGATTCGACCGCGAAGAGCTTCGGTCCTACGCGCGCGCCAAGCGCGGCGAGTACGAGCAGGTGCTCGAGAACATCGTCGAGATTCCCTCGGTCTCCGTGGACCCGGAACGCAAGATTGACGTGCGGAGGGCCGCCGAGTCCGCCGTCTCCCTTCTCCAGTCCTTCGGCGCGAACGCGAAGCTCTACGAGACGAAGGGGCACCCGATCGTCCACGGCCGCTTCGACCGCGGGCCGAAGTACCCGACGGTCACCGTCTACAACCACCTCGACGTTCAGCCGGCCGAGGGCCCGGACTGGAACACGGCTCCCTTCGACTTCATCTGCGAGGGCGACAAGTACCGCGGCCGCGGCACGACCGACGACAAGGGCCCGGCGATCACGGCGCTCTTCGGCGCGCGCTACGCCTGGGAAAAGGGCCTGCCGATCAACATCCATTTTCTCTGGGAGCTCGAGGAGGAGATCGGCAGCCCGCACTTCGAGTCCACGATCCGCGAGCACACGAAAGACTTCGCCACGAACTCGGTCGTCGTCTCGGACACGGTGTGGGTCTCGCGCACGCGGCCGGCGAGCCCCGCGGGACTGCGGGGCCTGCAGGGTTTCCGCTTCGAGCTCCAGACCGGCGAGACCGACCAGCACTCGGGCACGGCCGGCGGCGCCGCCCGCAATCCGATCACCGAGCTCTGCCAGCTGATCTCGGAGTGCGTGGACGGAAAGACCGGCAAGGTCAAGATCCCCGGCTTCTACAAGGACGTGGTCCCTCCGACGAAGAAGGAGATCGAGGACCTCAAGAAGTGCGGCTTCACGGTCAAGGATTTCAAACGCGACCACATGTTCCGGTCGCTGCGCACGTACGACGCCGTCGACGTCATGAAGCGGATCTGGACCATGCCGACCTTCGAGGTCCACGGCATCGCCGGCGGCTACCAGGGTCCGGGCGTGAAGACGATCATTCCGCCCAAGGCCACGGCGATCGTCTCCTGCCGCCTGGTGCCGAAGATGCGCTCGGAAAGGGTCGTCAAGCTCGTGCGCGACTTCGTCAAGAAGAGGAATCCCGACGTCAGGGTCTCCGCGGAGCACGCGCTGCCGCCGTACCAGGGAAAGACCACCGGCCCGTATGCCGACGCCGTGCGCGGGGCGATGAAGTTCGCGTTCGGCAAGGAGCCCGTCTTCGTGCGCGAGGGCGGCTCGATCGGCGCGGTGCTCTCGATGGAAAAGGTGCTCAAGAGCCCGGTCTTCTTCCTGGGGCTCTCGCTGCCCGAGCACGGCTACCACGCGCCCAACGAGAACTTCGACTGGCCTCAGGCCGAGGGCGGGATCGCCGCGTTCGCGGACTACTTCCGGCGGATCGCGGAGATGGGCCGTTAGCAGAAGGCGGACCGCTTCCACGCTCGGCGGCCTGCTCCTCGCTGCGGCCGTCTTCGCTGCCTCGCCGGCGGTTTCCAACGACGCACTCGACGGGCAGCTCGAGCGGATCTTCGGGAAGAAGGAGTACGCCGCTCGCAAGTTCGGACCGTTCCAGTGGGCCGACGGCGGCAAGGCGTTCACGACCGTCGAGCCCGCCGCACCTGAGGACGCGAAGACCGTCCGGGACCTCGTCCGCTACGAGTCCTCGACGGGTGAGCGCCGGGTCCTCGTCCCGGCGGCTCGGCTGGTCCCTTCGGCCGGGAAGCCGCCGCTGTCGATCGAGGACTACGCCTTCTCCGACGACGGAAAGCGCATCCTGATCTTCACCAACACACGAAAGGTCTGGCGCCGCAACACCCGCGGCGACTACTGGGTACTCGACCTCGCTTCGGGAAGCCTCCGGAAGCTCGGCGAAGGTCTGCCCGAGTCCACGCTGATGTTCGCCAAGCTGTCACCGGACGGGACACGCGCCGCTTACGTCCAGGCCAACGACCTCTACGTCGAGGACATCGGCAACGGACGCCGCACGCGGCTGACCTCCGACGGATCGCCGACGAGCATCAACGGCACCTCGGACTGGGTCTACGAGGAGGAGTTCGATCTGCGCGACGCCTTCCGCTGGAGCCCGGACGGGCGGCGCATCGCCTTCTGGCACTTCGACGCCACGGGCATCGGCACGTTCCACCTGATCAACGACACCGACTCCACGTATCCCGCGCTCACGCCGATTCCGTATCCGAAGGCCGGAACCACCAATTCCGCCGTGAAGATCGGGGTCGTCCCGGCATCGGGAGGCGCGGTGCGCTGGGTGGATCTCCCTGGCGACCCGCGCAACACGTACGTTCCCCGCATGGAGTGGGTCGATTCCTCGCAGCTCGTCCTCCAGCAATTGAACCGCCTCCAGAACGCCGACGACGTCTGGCTCGCCGACGCCGACGGCGGGCCGCCGCGGCGGATGTTCCGCGACGAGGACAAGGCGTGGGTCGACGTCGTGGATTCCTGGCAGTGGCTGCCGGGAGGCCGGGAGCTCCTCTGGGTCAGCGAACGCGACGGCTGGCGGCATGCCTGGGCGGTGTCGAAAGACGGCGCGTTTCGTATCCTGACTCCCGGCGCGTTCGACATCGTCACGGTCGAGGGCGTGGACGCGAACCGTCGGATCCTCTACTTCATCGCCTCTCCCGGAGACGCCACGCGCCGGTATCTCTATCGCGCGCGTCTCGACGGCAAGGGAACGCCCGAACGCGTCACGCCGGCGACCCTGCCCGGCACGCACGCCTACAAGATTTCGCCGGACGCCAACTTCGCCATCCACACCTTTTCGACCAGCGGCCGGCCTCCGGTCGTCTCGGTGGTGCGGCTTCCCGTTCACCAGACGCTGCGCGTGCTCGAAGACAACCGGGAGGTCGCCGCGAAGGCCGCGGAGGCTTTTCAGCCGCCGACGGAGTTCTTTACGGTCGACATCGGCGGCGGCGTGACGCTCGACGCCTGGATGATGAAGCCGAAGGACCTCGATCCCGCGAAGAAGTACCCGCTCCTGATGTACGTCTACGGAGAGCCCGCCGGCACCGAGGTTGAAGACAAGTGGGAGGGTGACCGCGCCTTCTTCCATCGAGCGCTCGCCGACGCCGGCTACGTCGTCGCGTGCGTGGACAACCGCGGCACACCGTCGCTGAAGGGACGCGAGTGGAGGAAGTCGATCTACGGCGAGGTCGGTGTCCTCGCGACCGCGGACCAGACGGCCGCGGTCAAGGCACTCCTGGCGTCGCGGCCGTATCTCGACCCCGACCGGGTCGCCTCGTGGGGTTGGAGCGGCGGCGGCTCGATGACGCTGAACCTGCTCTTCCGCTCCCCCGACGTCTACAAAGTCGGCATGTCCGTGGCGCCGGTGCCCGACCAGACGCTCTACGACACGGTCTACCAGGAACGTTACATGGGGCTTCCCCAGGAGAACGCCGAGGGCTACCGGAAAGGTTCACCCATCAACTTCGCCGAAGGATTGAAGGCGAAGCTCCTCATCGTGCACGGCTCGGGCGACGACAACGTGCACTACCAGGGCACTGAGAGACTGGCCAACCGCTTGATCGCGTTGAACAAGCCTTTCGACTTCATGGTCTACCCGAACCGCACGCACGCGATCAAGGAGGGTGATGGCACCTCGCTCCACCTGCACCAGCTTCTCGCGCGCTACCTGACGACGAATCTCCCGGCGGGACCGCGGTAGGTCTACCGCAGCTCGACTCTCCCCTTCGGGCACTCGATGACCGCGATCAGCGCGGGCTTCGCGCCCTGAGTCACGGGCAGGCCGATCGTGAGCGCCTCGAGGACGCGCCGGATCTCGGGCGGGTCAGGGTGCTCCGCGCGCAGGGCCACGAGCTTCGCGCCCTTTGCCGAGCTCGCGGCGGGATGCGGAGACGTTCCCCAATCGATGAAGAACGGCACGATGCCGTCGCCCGGCGTCTTCGCCGCATCGGTCACGCGCCACGAGAGCACCACGCCGTCCGGCCGTTTTCGCCCCCCGGACTTCACCTCCCCCAGATGCACGCCCCGGCTCGCGGCGGCGCGGACGAGGGCATCGAGGTCCGATGTGTTGGCGGCCCACGCCACCAGCCGTGGCGCGGGGAGCGCGTCGAGGCTGAAGGACCGCGGTTCCTTGGGCGGCGGCTGCTCCGGATCGGGGCCGACGATCTCGAGGTAGCTCGTCGGGCCGAGGGCGACGAGTGCGTTTCGTGTGCCCCGGCCCGGATGCTGACCGCCCGGCGTCGCCCGGACGCCGAGGAGCTTCTCGATTTCCGCCACACCCCGCTCGAGGTCGGGCGTCGCGTAGACCAGATGGTCGACTCTCGCGAGAACGTCGCCGGAGCGCGGTGTCGGGGACGGCGCCGGCATCAGAATTGCGGCCAGTGCGAACCCGAGCGCGAGCATTCGAACCTCTCCTTTCCGCGCCTCACCGCAGCGCCTCCTCCAGCGCCGCGGCGGCGTCGGTCCGCGCGTCGCGGTACTTGACGATCACGGGCGTCTGAATCGACAGCCCCCATTCGGCACCTCTCCCCTCGCGGATCGCGCGCGACCCGGGCACGACGACCGCTCTCTCGGGAATCTCCAGCGGCCTTCCGTCGGCGGCGCGGTAGACCTCTCCGCGCACGACGTCGTAGACCGGCGTGGCCCGCGTCAGGACCACGCCCGCGGCCAGGACCGCGCCGGTGCGCACGACCGCTCCCTCGTAGATCCCGCAATCGCCGCCGACGAAGACCTCGTCCTCCAGGATCACCGGCAGCTCGCCGGCCGGCTCGAGGACTCCCCCGATCTGCGTGCCGGCGGAGACGTGAACGCGGCGGCCGACCTGCGCACACGAGCCCACGAGGACGTGTGAGTCCACCAGAGTCCCGCCGTCCACGTACGCTCCGACGTTGACGAAGGCGGGCGGCATGATCGTCACGCCCGGGGCGACGTAGGCGCCGGCGCGCACGGAGGTGCCGCCGGGAACGATCCGCACGCCCGACGCGCGGGTGAACGCGGACAGCGGAAGCGTCTCCTTGTCGAAGAAGCGCAGGGGGCCGGCCGGCGGAAACTCCGCGAGCGCGCCGACGCGAAAGGCCAGCAGGATGCCCCGTTTGACCCACGCGTTCGCCTCCCAGCGCCCGCCGCGCCGCTCGGCCGCGCGGATCCGACCCGACTCCAGGCCGGCCAGCAGCTCCGCCACCGCCGCGCGCGATTCCTCGGCCGGCGGGGCCGGCGCCGCCGCGAGCTCCTCCAGAAGCCGGGCGAGCGGAGCGCTCAACGCGCGGTCGTTCCCTTCTTCGGAAGGAGCCTGTATCCGGCGAGCGCCTTCTCGATCCGTTTGCGGGTCTCGTCCCGCACGGGCACCAGCGGCAGTCGCAGCGTCTCCGGGGCCTTCTTCATCAACGCGAGGGCGCACTTCACGGGTCCAGGCGAAGGCTCCCAGTGGTTCATCTCCATCAGCGGCTCGTACTTGCGCTGGAGCGTGATCGCCTTCTCGCGGTCGTTCTCGAGGGCCGCGCGGACGAGCTCGGCCATCTCTTTCGGAATCTCGTTGGCGACAATCGAGATCACGCCTCGCGCGCCGAGCGCGATGAAGGCCAGAGCGGTCGCGTCGTCGCCCGAGAAGACGGCGAAGTCTTCGGGTAGCGTGGCCATCAGCTTCGCGATCTTGTCGAAATCCGCGGAGGCTTCGAGCAGGCCGCCGATGTTGGAGATCTCGGCGAGACGCAGGATCGTCTCCACCGTCAGGTCGACGCCTGTCCGCATTGGAAAGTTGGAGACCATCATTGGCAGATCCGTCGCCTCGGCGATCGCCGAGAAGTGCCGCACCAAACCCTCCGGGCTGGGCGTGTTGAACATCGGCGTGACAGAGTGAACGCCGTCGGCTCCCGCGGAAGCCGCGTCCTTGGCCCAGAAGACGGCACGCGCCGTGTGGTTCCCCCCGGCGCCCGCGATGACCGGCACTCGCCCGCCGGCGGCGTGGACCACGGCGGCGGTCACGGCCTTGCGCTCGTCGCGCGACAGCGTCGAGGATTCGCCGGTTGTGCCGCACGTCACCAAAAAGTCGGCGCCCTGTGCGATCTGCCACTCCACCAGCGCGGAAAGCGGCCCGAAGGCGATACGGCCCCGATCGTCGAACGGCGTGATCAGCGCCGTGCCGCAGCCCCTGGCGTCGAACGTCTTCCGGGTGCCCTTCACGTGTCCTCCGTCCGGCGGTTGGTGTGGGACACCGTATAATCTTTTCGTATCCTCGAACAAACGAGAAACACGTGAACTCTGCACCTGCAGGTCCGCGCTGCCCGCGCTGCCACCGGCCCCTGGCCGCCTGGCGGATGAACCATTGTGTGTACTGTGGCGAAGCCATCCCTGCGGAGCTGAAGGCGGGCTTCCAGGAGCCCGAGGCGTTGAAGTGGGTGGAGCGTCCGGGGTTACCCGCGGACGTCCACCGTCAGCTCGAGATGATGAAGGTCGTTCCCATGGAGGCCCGCAAGCCCGCGCGCAATATCGTCAAGATCGCGGGCCTCGTGTCGATTCCGATCTTCGGCGTGCTCATCTATTTGACCTACACCCTGCTGAAGCAGCTCTCGGCCACGGCCAGCACGCTGATCCTGGTGGCGGGAGCCGGCGTGCTCGGCTATCTCGCCTACACTTTCGTCAAAGCCTCCAAGAAATAGTCAGTCGAACAGGGACCGCGGCGGCCCTTCGTCCTCGACGGGGATGCCCAGCTGCGAGGCGAGGGCCCGGATCGTCAGAGGCGCGCAGCCTTCGGCGCGGTTGTTGACGAGGATGAAACCGTCGGCGCCCTGCGCGGCAATGTCGCGGATCAGGCGAACGAGGTCGCGCCGCATGTCCTCGCGGGGCGCCAGGATCCGGTCGTACGGGCGGAACCGCTCGACGGCCTGCTCGTAGGGCATTCCCGGCGGGACGAGAATACGGACGATCGCCGTCCCGGACGGCAACGGCTGGGCCGCCTCCCATTGCTCGAGCAGCGCGGGCGTGCGCGTCCACCAGTTGAAGACGTGGGCGGCGCCCCGCCGGCGCAGGACCTCGAAGTAGTCCCGAACGAAGTACTCGGGAGTCCGGATCTCGACGGCGAAACGCCGTCCGGTAGCCGAGATGTCTCCGAGGAAGCGGTCCAGATCCTCCACGAAGGCGCGCCGCCGGGAAGCCGACGGCTGCCGGTCGGTCGGAAACTCGAGGATGAACGGCGCCGTGTTGTCGGCGAAGGCGCGCGTGTACGCCGGCAGCACTTCTTCCAGGAACGCGCGGGCGTCCAGGTACTTGGGGTTCGGCTGGCCGGCTCGGGGGCCGTGGCGCTCGAGCTCCGGGAAGCGCGGCATCGTCAACTCCTCCCAGACTTTCGAGAGCACCGGGAATCCCCGCGGAAGGGCGCGCGCATAGCGCGAAAGCTGCGACTCGGTCGGCGGGCGGTAGAACGGGAAATCGAACTCCACCGTCCGGAAAGGCTCGTAGCGGACGTACTCGCGCAGACACTCGACCTTGAAGTCCGACGCGCGATAGCGGTCGTGGTAGACGATCCCCTTCCAGCCCTCGTACGCGAAGCTCGCGGTGCCGAACCGGATCTCGCCCATGCGCCGGGGCAGAGTATCCCGCACGTAGAATCCGGAAATGATCCCCTTCCGCGGCCAGTCCGAGATCGCGGGGCGTCTCGAGCTTTCCGCCGCGGAACGGATCCTGCTCGTCGAGGCCCCGCGCGAGCTGGAAGCGATCGTTCTGGCGGCGGGAGCCGAAGGCCAGGAGGTGCGCTCGATCGAGGCCCGGGCGATCCGGTCCGTCAAGGACACAGCCGACTTGATCCTGATCTGGCAGGAGAGCCGCGTGGGCTCGCGCTCGGTTTTCGAAGCAGCGGTCAAGCGCCTCGAGCCCGGCGGCCGTCTCTGGGTCGTGACGGCGCTGAAGAAAGTCTCCGGACCCCGCACGCCCGCGATCCACCGCCTCGAAGCCGAGGATCTCCGCAAGGCGTTCGAGAAGTCGGGGCTGACCTGCGACCGGGAAGCCAGGCTCTCGGCCTGGCACGTCGGCTATCGATTCGTCTACTCGACGTAGGGGAAGAACCGGCCCGTCACCCGAAAGAACCGCCCGCTGGGCGGCTCGACCGTGAGCTGGCAGCGGGAAACTTCGAGCGTCGTGGAGAACGAAACGCCCGGGGCGGTCAGGCTGACGGGGTATTTCGTCCCGACCTTCAAGGGAGCATCGAAGTCGAAGCGCACTCCCGTCGGAGACACGTCCAGCACCTGGCGGGCCTTCTCCCACCGGATCTTCAGCTCGTACTGTTCCGGCTTGAGCTTGCGGTGCGCCCTCTGCTCGTCGACAGCGCCCGTCTTGCCGGCCGGCGGATCAGTCCTTCTTTCTGGCATCGGTCCCAGGGTCGGAAGCCTACTCCCATTGGCGCCCGGTTCAAGCCTGGTCGGAACTCCGGTCCGAGGGGTTCCAACAAGTTGCGCCGGGGGTACGGCAGTCTATACCAGGCATATTCCGGGGGCCCCGGATCCACCCCTTCGCTGCAATGGTGCAACCGTTCGCGGCGCGGGGAGTCTCCGCGAAGTAACCGAGCGGAGGAGCCCCGCGCCGCGGGAGCCGGAGCGCAGCGAGGAGACCAGGGCCGCGGTCGAGTCCGCATCCGGACGAGCCGCGGCGCGGTGCCCGTAGGGCAGGTCTCCTCGCAAGCGTAGGCGACGGCCTAAGCAAGGACGTCCCGGCGCGCGAAGACCGCGAACGCCGCAGCCGCCGCGGCGACGGCCCAGGCCGCCAGCACCGCCGCGCCGAAACCCACGGTCAGGCCGGGGATCGGAGGCGGCGAGCCCGAGTAGTAGTCGGGCAGCGGCAGGTTGGTCACGAAGAGGTATTTCTGCGCGTCCCACGACGGCGCGAGCCGCGGAAGGATCGTGCCCGCAATCAGGGCGGCGAGCATCGTCCCCATCGACGCGGCCGTCGAGCGAAGCACCACGGAGGTCAGAAGCGCAATGGCGCCCACGCAGAGAGCCGCGAACCATGCGAGTCCGTAGACGAGGATCGTTTCTTTCCAGAGGGCGATCTCGCGAATTCCGGCCGGGTCGAAGCTCTGGCCCGCGACGCGGAAGCCCGTGAGCACGGGCGCGTCCCACCCCGCGTAGCCGTAGGCGATGCCTCCGAGGGCGTATGCCACGGCGCCGCCGAAGAGGACCGTCAGCGTGATCGCGAGCAGCAGAGCCGCGAGCTTGGACGCGAGCACGCGCGAGCGCCGGACCGGCCGCGTCAGCAGGATCTTGATCGTACCCTGCTGGAACTCGCCCGACACGATGTCCGAGGCGAAGACGATCGCGAGAAGGGGCAAGAGCAGGTAGCTTGCGGCATTTGCGAATCCGCGCGCAAAAAGAGGCCCGGAGATCGCCTCCGGATCCATGTTGCGCTCGAGGTGATATTGCAGACGGCCCAGCTCGAAGCGGGCCCAGCGCTGCGATGCCGCGGGCATTCGTCCATCGCGGAGCCAGTTCTGGATCTGGGCCATCCTTTCCTGCGTCTGCACGCGCCAGTCCCTGCCGCGGCGGAAGCGCTCGCGCCCGCGCGACTGCGCGAACACGATCAGCCCGATCAGGACCACGAGAATCAGAACGACGACGCGGAATCGCCGCTGCTTCGAGATCTTCAGGATCTCGTTCTCGACCAGGCCCGGGAACCTCATACCGTTTCGCCCCCCGTGATATCGAGGAAGATTTCCTCGAGCGAGGGCACGGGTCTTTCGACGGAGTAGACGTCGACGCCCGCAGCGAGAAGGCGCCGCAGAGCCTCGGGCACGTTCTCCGGCGAAACGCGCGCTGCCACGACGTCCGCAGCGCCTTCGGGCTCGATCTCCGTCGGCCCGAAGGCCGCGAGGATTTCCGAGGCCCTTCGCGCCGGCCGCGCCTTGACGCGCACGACGTCCGAGGCGACGCGCTCGAGGAGCTCCGCCACCGGCGCCGCCGCCAGCGTGCGCCCGCGATGGATGATCGCCACTCGGTCGCACATCTGCTCGATCTCGGAGAGCAGGTGGCTCGAGACGAAGACGGCAATGCCGCGCTCGCCGGCCAGGCGCCGCACGAGCTGCCGGATTTCGCGGATGCCCGCCGGGTCCAGGCCGTTCGCCGGCTCGTCGAGGATCAGGATGTCCGGGTTTCCGAGCAGGGCCTGGGCGATCCCGAGCCGCTGCCGCATGCCGAGCGAATACGCCGAGACCTTGTCGTCCAGCCGCTCGGAGAGGGCGACGAGCGATGCGAGCTCCTCGATGCGCTCGGCCGCGCCCGGCGGCAGCATCCGCGAGAAATGCAGCAGATTCTCGCGGCCCGTCAGGTACTTGTAGAGATCGGGCGCCTCGACGATCGACCCGACGTGCGCCATCGCGCGCTCGAAATCCCGCGCGAGATCCAGGCCCCGGATGCGCACGCGTCCGGCGTCGGGGCGCGCGAGGCCCACGAGCATCCGTATCGTCGTCGTCTTCCCCGCGCCGTTGGGCCCCAGGAAACCGAAGACTTCGCCGACACGCACGTCGAAGGAGACATCGGATACGGCCTCGCGTTTTCCGAAGCGCTTGGTCAGTTTTTCGGCAGAGAGAACCACCTCGCGCTCGAGGAGGGGACTCGCGGCGACGGCGCCGTTCGGCATCGCGAAAAACGTATCATCGCCTCCGTCATGGCCCGCACGCCGTCGCGCTTCTGGCTCTGGACGCTGCCGTTGAC
>JBKOZO010000196.1:0-29045 GCA_046725935.1 Acidobacteriota bacterium
GCACCAGCGCGACCAGAAGAGGGCCTCCGCTCCGCGCCGGCCGGGACTGTGACCTCGGGCCCCGCCAGACGAGGATCACGGCCGCCGCGCCGACGAGGAGCATGCTGCCGATGTGCGAGTGGCTTGCCGGGTCGATCAGAAAAAGAGCCCAGCCTCCCAGCCACAGGAACGTCCAGGTCACGAGCCGCGTGACGCTCATGTCGGTTTCTCCCCTTTACGGCCTCGCACCGGTCACCGTCCGGAGGACCGCTCGCGAAGGCAGGTCCACGAGCGTGCCGTAGAGACGGTCGCCGGCGACGGAGAAGCTCCAGAGACCGTGGACGCGCGGAGACTCGAACTCGGACTTCCAGACGCGCGCTCCGGCGTCGTAGTCAAAGTCCAGCTCGCCCATCGGAACCACGTTGCCGCCGACGATCTTGTCGGCCTTCAGGCGCACCTTGACCTCCGTGACGGGCGTGAACTCGTAGAGGACTTCCTCGTCCTTGCATGCCGGCGCGCGTTCCCGGTCCGTGCAGACGGAGGTTCCCCGCCACGTGCCGCGAATGATATCGGAGGGCGGTGCGTCGCCCTCCGGCGACGCCGCGCAAAGCGGCACCGCGAGACACAGGATCGGAAAGTGGAGCGCGCGCAGGATCGTCTGTCTCATCGCAGACTGCTCACGCAATTCTGACACCGAATCGCCTCAGCGGTCCGCGCCATCCCACGCCGCCCGGAACTCGGACAGCGTCTGGCCCGACACCCCGCGCGAGGCGATGTGGGAAAAGAGGCGCTTCAGGTGGTCGTAGAGGACTTCGATCTTCTCGGCCGTGTCGAACGTAGGACTGCCGCCGGGCATGAATTCCGAGGAGTGCAGCATGAACTCCAGGGCCGGCGCCTGACGGTTGACCGCCCAGTCGGTCACGGAGAGCATCTCTTCGAGGTTCTTCCCGGTGGGACGCAGCCAGCTGACGGGCTTCCCCCACATGTTCCGGATGGCCCTCCCGACGCGGCCCTCGCGAAACGCGTCGTGCACCTTCCGCACGGCGCGGCGATAGTTCGACCGGATCGTCATCGGGACTTCCAGAAGGCGCGACGCTCCGGGCCGCCGGATGTCGTCCAGGTCCAGGAAGTACGGCTCCTCCGGAAACCCGACGAAGTCGGGCCCGCCCTCGCCGTCGGCGGCGCCCTTGTGCTTCTTCCACGACACGCCCGGGGTCACCGAACAGTCCGTCAGATATCCCAGATCCGCCACGACGCGCGCGACCTTTTCATCGAACCCCCAGCGCCCCGCGCGATGCGAGCGCGGCGCGGCTGCGAACGTGTCTCCGAGCAGGTTCGTCAGGAACGCGACCTTGGCGTGGAGCAGCTCGTCCGGCACTTCGTACATGTAGACGTGGTCCCCGCCGGCGTCGTCCGCCCGGCCGCCGGGCACCGGAGGCGAGTTCCACGGATGGACGTGCAGACCGATTTCCCCGGCTTTCTCGCGGAGCATCGCGCGGCCGAGCTCCTGAAAGCGCGGGTCAATCGCCATCTCGTAGTTCACCAGGTACGTCGGCTTGAATCCGTGCTCCTGACACAGGCGCTGGAACCGCGGCAGAAACCTCGCGTTCTCGGTTGTGATCCGCTCGGGGCGACCCCAGATGTCGTCGCCTTCGGTGTCGATCGTGATCAGGAACGCCGGCTTCGTCATGCTTTTTCCCGGATCGCCGCGACGAGCCCGTCGATGCTCGAGGCGATCTCCCCGTAGACCCTCCGAAACACGTCGGCCGGCTTTTTCCACGGATCGTCGATGAACAGCCGGTGCGCGGTCCGATCGAAGGCACCGAGGTAGAAGATCCTCGGCCCGGTATCGGGAAACTCGAGCCGCAGGTCTTCGGCATTGTCGCGATCCATGCACAGGATGGCGCCCGGCCAGCTCGTGATCCCCAGATCCAGCACCGTCGAGCGATGGTCCTCGAGCGGCACGCCGAGCTCGCGGCCGACCTGTCGCGCCGCCTCGGGCGACGGGCGATTCAGGACCGGGTAGCTCCCGGCAGAAGCGGTCTCGATGGACATCAGCCCGGCTTCATCCAGCTTGCGCCGCGCGTAGCGCTCGGCGAACGGGCTGCGGCAGATGTTTCCCCGGCACATGAAGAGCATGCGGGGATTCGCGTCGAGCAGGCGGCGGAGCTTGCGCCGCTGCGATCGGCGCCAGGCCTCGGTCCGTGTCTCGAACCCGAACGCGGCCCGGACCATCCGGTACGCCGTCTTGCGGGCGCCCCTGGCTCCGGTCGCCTTGAGTCCGCTCCAGAGCTCGGCGATTCCCGGGAGCGGATCGTCGAGCGTGATCGTGTCGCACCTCTCCCGGCCGGCCAGGACGTTCTTCAATCCGGCTCCGATCTCCTGTCTCACCGACGGAAGCTGGGAACCCTCATCGGCGGCGAGGCGTTCTATGAACCACGCCAGGTCCCTGTTGAAGTTTCGACAGTAGAGGCCCCGGCGATAGGGGGCCGCGGGGGAAACCGGCTGCTTCCGATGTACCCGATACGCGCGATAGGGGAAATCGACTCCCGCCGCCACCGCCAGGGGCAGCGATCCCCAGAAGCGCCCGTTGATCTCCATCAGGACGAACTCACCCGTGGCGACGTTCTGCTTGTACTCCACCATCGCCACCCCGGTCCACCGCAGGCCCGAGAGAAGACGCTTCGAACAATCCAGCATGCGGTCGTCCGGCGACACGCTCACGCGGTAGCTGCTTCCGCCGCCGCTCAGGGGTTCATGTACGCGCTCGTGCTGGAACACGTCGACGATCTCGCCCTCGGAGGCCAGGAACTCCTGGCCGACCCCCCGCCCCTCGAAGTAGCTCTGGATCAGAACCGGTCCGATCTCGAGCAGGTCCCGTGCGATCGACTCGAGCGACGATTCGTCGGAAGCCGTGCGAACCTTCAGGTCGAAGTGCGCCCCGTCCTTCCAGACGTTCGAGGAGACGGGTTTGACGATCAGCGGAAACGCGGGATTCTCGTTCAGGAATGCCGCGAGGTCTCCCGGTCTCTCGACCAGGGTCGTCCGCGGGATGGGCACGCCCACGCGGTCGGCCAGCTCCAGAGTCTTGCTCTTCAGGTACGTGTGCTCGAAACCGAAGTCGTCCGGGATCGCGAGCCGGGCGAGGGGCTCGAACCTCGCGCGCTGCTGCGCCATCGGCACCAGCGCATGGTCCGAGGACGGGATGACCAGGTCCACCTTCTCCCGGGACAGCAGCTCCTCGAGGCGGTCGAGCCAGGCGTTCACGCGTTCCTTCGTCGACGGCATCGGGATCGTCCGCCGAACGTAGCGGGAGCGCGGAACGATCGAATTTCGAGTTTCCCCTCCGAGCCAGACCTCCAACCCCTGCCGCCCGAGCGACCGAACGATCGTCAGGCAGCTGCGGTTGTCGTCGCCCAGCACCAGGACGCGTTCGCCCATCACCGGATGATAGGCAAAGGGAAAACTCGCGTCCAAGATCCGTCGGTTTGCGGAGGCCTCGTCTAGGGCGCCGTGAGGAACCTCAGAATCTCGCTCAGGGCTCGCTCGCGCTGGTGCGTCTGAAAGATGAACTGCGCGTGCGCGGAGCGGTCCAGCACAATCAGGTCTTTGCGCCCGGGGGCGCGCTCGTACTGCGCGCGAATCCGGGTCAGCCGCGGCGTGCCCTCGGCGTTGCGATCGTCGCGGCAGACGATGAAGAGCTTGCGTCCTTCGAGCTTCTCGGGAGGCCCGCCGCCGGTGGCGGCGAGAAGGACCAGGCCCACACCGACGGGATCCGATGGCGAGGATGCAAGTGGGTCTCCGGACTCAGCGCCGGCAGGCACGCCTCGGAGAGGCCCGCCGGCGCGTGCCAACCGCGGCGGCGCCGCGGCCCGAGTAAGCAACTAATGAGAAGCGACATCTAGGTGTGGGTGACCATGATGACGTAGCCGTCCGGGTCCTCGATTCGGAATTCGCCCTTCGGAGCGTAGAACGGTGTCTCGATCGGCCCGGCCGCGACGCCCGCCGCCATCAGCTCGTCACGGAGCGCCAGCACGTCGTCGCAGTACGCATAGAAGAGAACGCCCTGTTGCGAGGGGGCCAACGGCTCGTCGCCCTCCGCCACCATGAGCTGCGCCTTTCCGGCCGTCAGGTAGGCCCACGTGGGGTTGGTGTGACCCTCCGGCACGAAGGTGTTCTGCACTTCGAACCCGAGCCGCCGATAGAAGGCGATCGACTCGGTCACGCTCCGGACTTGCGGCATGGCGACCAGCGAACGGACGGGAGTGCTCATCGCGCCTCCGAAGAGACCGCGAGCCGGGACCACGGCGCGGTCACGGCCAGCAACAGCAACGGAAGACTGTTCAGGACCGGGCTCAGAAGCTCCCGCCGGCCCGAGAAGTACTCCGCCCAGTGAATGCCGGCGAAGAGGGCGGCGAAGAGAAGCAGCGCGAAATGGACCGGACGGCGCTCTGCGAAATGCCGCGCGCACCAGAAGAACATCAAACCGATGAAGATCCCCTCGCTCCCCTGCTCGCGGACGAGATGCGAGGTCAGAGGCGACACCGCGTCCGCGGGCAGAGCGCGCGACGGATCCAGAAGGGCCAGGACGCCCGCGGCGATCCCCAGCGTACCGAAGACGACATAGACCAGTTTGGCGATCGTCCGCACGCCTCAGCCCGCGGTCGTCGACGCCGTTCGACCGAGCCGGAAGGCCCAGAAAGCCAGCACGGCGCCCGGGAGACCGACGAGCAGCGGGCCCAGGCCGTTCCACACCCCCGCTCCCGGAACTTGCCAGTGCTGGACTGCGATGAAGACGTGCATCGCAAAAAAGAGCGCAAAGAGCGTACCGGAGACGAGCAGGTAGGCTTTCATCGGTTCGTGTCTCCTCCAAAGGCCTCATTCTCTCCCCACCACTTCAACACCCTCAGCGCCCGCAGCGTGTTCCAGCGACTCGGGCCCCCGACGCGTTCGAGCGCAAAGTACGTTTTCCCCGGATATCCCGGCGGCAGCGTCCATCGGCCGTCCTCGCACCGGCTCGCTCGAACGAGCTCCACGGCTTCGCCTAGGCGCGAGTCCCGCGGGGCGCCGGCTGCCTGGAAGTGATCGAGCGCCCGGAGGACGTCGTAGTGCCAGCGCGGAGGAAACGCGAAGCGGGTGAAGGCCGACTTGATGACTTCGCCAGTTCGATGGGAACGAAAGAGCCGGTGCTGGAGGAGAAACTCCCGGCCCCGCCGCTGCGCCGCGCGGAGTTTTTGCTTTCCGCCGCCCCGGCCGAGCTCGTAGAGCCGCAGGCCCTCGAGCGCGCTGATCGTCGTGTGGACCGAGGAATGCGTGGCTCCGCCCGGACGGGCGCAGTTCCAGCCGCCGTCGGGCATCTGCTCGTCCAAAAGGTGTACGGCGATCGTGTCGACGCGCGCATCGTCGTAATCGAAGTACGCCAGAAGCGAAAGGACCATGCCCGTCACGCACGTCTCTCCGCGCCGCGTCCACTGCGCCCACCTTCCGAAGTCCACGCCGCCGTCCTCGCGGAGGCCGCGGTCGAGCAGGAGCCGGCAGGGCTTGCGCATCCGGCGGTTGTCGGATGGGAGACCGAAGTCGCGAAGAAGGAGCATGGTGTACGTGGTCGAGACCCATTTGGGCCCGTACATCCCGCGGTCGGGGTCGCGGCGTCTCCCGGCCCATCTCCCGTCGCGTCCCTGTCTGGCCAGCAGGCGCGCGCCCCAGCCTTCGCGGGCGACCCGTCGGCGCTCCCGCTCGACGCGCCGGGCAGGCGCCCCGACGAGATCGCGAAGCGCCTGCCACCGAATCGCCGGATCTCCTTCCAGCAGCCACGCAATCGCGCCGTCGGGCCGCGGCCGACGGATCATCGCCAGAGGGGAGGAAGGCCTTCGCCCCGGCCGCTACCGCCGCCGACGCGGTACTCGCTCTGGACCAGACCGCTCGAGAACTGGCGCGTCGCCACGTGTTGCAGCGGAATGTCCTTCGGCAGCGAGCCGAAGAGAGGAATTCCTTCCCCGATCAACACCGGGACGCGCGTGATGATCAGGCGGTCGATCAGCCCGGCACGCAGAAAGCGCTGGACCGTGATGCCGCCGTCGACGTAGGCGTGGCGCACGCCTCGCGCCGCGAGATCCGCGACGATCCCGGCGGGTTCTCCCGAGAGCCTCTCCACCGCCGCTCCGGCCGGCGCCCGCGGGATCGCTCGCGTGCTGAGGACGAACACGGACTTTTTTCCATAGGGCCACTCGTCGAACGCCAGCACCGTCTCGTATGTGTTGCGGCCGATGACCAGAGCGTCCACCGTCGCCATGAACTCCTCGTAGCCGTGCGGCTCGCCTCCGCCCGGCGGCAGAAAGTCGAGGCCGCCGTTGGGCCGCGCGATGAAGCCGTCGAGGCTCGTGCCGACGAAGACCGACGTGTTCACGAAAGCGCCTTCTTCCTCACGCGATCCCGGCCAGAGCCATCGGATAGACGAACACGATCGCGGAATCGTCCTCCACGAGGGCGCGCATGTAGAGCCTTCGCGCGGCGGCGTTGCTTCGGCTGGTCAGGACGAAGACCTCGAACATCCTCTCCGCGCGCGCCAGATCCTTGATCTTCTCGATCAGCGCGGTCGCCAGGCGCCGGCCGCGCCATGCCCGCGCGACACCGACCTCGTAGACGAACATCTGGCTCGCTTCGCGATCGGCCCTCTCCAGCCGATACGCCATGAGGAAACCGGCCGGCTCGCCGTCGTGCTCCGCAACCAGGAGGTAGTTCGCGGGGTTGCGCAGGAACGCTTCGAGCGGCCTCGCGTCGCGGGAAGCCGACTTGAACGCCCGGACAGCCATCCCGGCTCGCGGCGCGTCCCCGGGGCCGAGTCGTTGTATCGGGATCATGAAGCCCCCCTCTCGGACCGAATTACCGAGCCTTCCGGCCGCGGCGCGCGGTCTTCCGCTTCGGGCGCCCCCGCGCGGCGCGTTGCGCTCTCTCTTCCTCCTGCGCGGCGTTTCTCGCGATTCGCGCTTTGACGAGCTTACGCACGAGCGTCGCGGGCAGCGGCCGGTCGGGCTGGAACCGAATGGTGCCCTTGTTCGTGTCATACGCCTTCAGCTCCTCTTCGAAGCCCTTCCACGACACGCCCGGAAAGAAGGAGCAGTGTTTGGCGGCGGCGCCGAACCAGGCGATGACCTTCCCGTTGAGGCGGAAGGCTGGAATCTGGTAGCTGATGGTCTCCTCGGCCTTCGGAACGACGGCCCGAATCGTCCGACGCAGCTTCTGGAGCGCGGCCTTCTTGTCGGCGGCGAGCGGCGCGAGGTAGTCGTCGATGTTGCGGATTGCCGTCCGGCCCTGGGATTTCATACGTCCCCCTTCTTCACATCGGAACCGACGACTCGTGGGAAGGTCACGACCGCGTCGCGCGTTTCCGCGTGCGAGCCGTGTTCCTTGCACCACCGCCGGTGGTGCGATTGCGCTTCCATCAGAATGGACACCCTCGGAAACCCCGATACTTGTGACCTCGAGAGCACGTCTTCCAGCCTCCCCGGTTCGCCTTCGGCATCGTCAGGCCTCCTCGCGCGCTTCGCGGTATCGCTCGGGCGCGTACCGCGCGGCCAGCAAGCCCGTCGCCTCGTCGGTCCGGATCTCTTGCACCAGCACGCCCTCCTCGCCGTAAGGCAGGTACGCCTGGCATTCGCCCGACGGCGCGATCAGGCTCGTCGCGGACTCCTGAAAACGCATCGCGTAGTTGACGCTGGCGAAGTAGATCGTGTTCTCCCGGCTGCGGCACGCCATCGCCTTCTCGTAGTAGGCGCCGCCGGCCTCGCCCCACGTCTTCGGAGCCACGCCCGTTCGATCGCTTCCGGTGAGCTGCGGATGAAACACGATCCGAGCGCCGCGAACCGCGGCCCACCTCACCGTCTCCGGATAGCGCCAACCCTCGTGGCAGATCGCGACGCCGAATTTCGTCCCGTTCCACTCGAAGAGCCGCCGGGTCTCGCCGGGCACGTAGAAGGGATCTTCGGTGGGGTCCAGCTGGTTTTTGGTCTGACATCCCAGGAGCCGTCCGGCGGCGTCGAAAACGCCGGAGACGATTTGCCGTCCTTTCTCCGTCAGTCTCTCGGTGCCGAGGATCGTGGCGAGCCCGAACTCGCGCGCCCATCCCGCCGCGGCACGGAGCGTGCGCTCCTGCTCGGCCCGACCGAACGGCGGGACGTCGAAATCCTGGCCTCGAAGACCCGGGAGGTACGCCTCCGGAAAACAGACGATCTCCGCGCCCCGCGCCGAAGCTTCGGACATCAGCCGCCGGACTTTCTCCAGCCCCTCTTCGAGCGACGAGGCGATGCGCGGCGACGCGAGAGCGATGATCACCGGTCGCTCGACGGAGCCTAGCGGCCCGGCCTCACCCGCCTCAATCCGTCCTGCAGCACGAGTGCGACCGGTCGCCTCCGACCACGACCGAGTCGGCGTCGAAGTCGGCGCAACGTTGCTCTTCGGCCTGCAAGTCCGTGACGGGGACGGTTCCGAGCTCCCAGGGGTCCGGACCGTCGGCTTCGCCGTCCCGGCCCAGACTCACGATCATGAACGTCTTGCCGTCGGTCCGATAGAGCACTTCGTTTCCCCAGACGTCGCGCTTGGGATCGGGAACCACCGGCGCGCGGGAGTTCGCGAGCGCCAGCGCTTCCGTCAGGGTCTCCGGGTACCGACCGTTTGCCTTCGCGTACTGCTCCACAGCCCGGCTGCAGTAGGCGAGGTGAGAGCAATTCTTGATCTGGGCGGCCCGTAGCTGCATCGGATGCAGCACGAGACCCCACGCGACGCCGGCCAGTGCGAGAGCCGACACCGTCGCAAAGACCAGGCCCCTTCGCCGGGGGGGTGCACCCGGCGGGCCCGCGGCCAGGTGCCAGTTCGGATCGGTTTCGTAACCCATCGCGAGCAACTGCTTGCCGGCGATCCGGTCGAAGATCTTCTTTTGAGACGCGCTCCACTTCTTCCACCGCCCCAGCGGCTGAAACGCCTCCGTCCTCGGCGTCGCCTGCCAGTTGGGCTTGTCGGCGTCCTCCTTCCCTCGCGCGCTGTAGAAGGAGGAACCCACGACATCGGCGTTTTCGACCGCGTCCAGCACCGCCTCGTCGTAGGGAACGCCCATGAACTCGAAGATCCGCGCGCCCATCTCCCTCGGGCGCTGGAACACGTCCTCGTAACGAAGCAGCAGATACCGGGACGCCGCCGGAGTCTTCCGGAGCTCCTCGTCGACCTGCATGATCTTGCGGACGGCGGATGACCAATCCTCGGCCGCCGCCCGGAAGTCGCGCATCAGGAGATGACTCAGCTTCGTCCGTAGCTTTTGGACCAGACTCTTGTGATGCCGCGTCGCGAGGGTCGCCTTGACGGAGGAGGCGACGTTGTCGCGGCCGTCGCGCACGAGAAGGATCAGTTTCGCTTCGGGAAAGACGTCGAAGAACCTGTCGATGTTTCGGACGCTCGACCACTTGATGAAGATGTGCCCGGGCTGCAGCGAAAACGTCTCGATCAGGTACCTCAGCCAGGCGTTCCCCAGGTGCGGAGAAAACCGAACGAACTCGAAGTCCTCGGGCTTTCCCTTGTACTTGTTCACGAAAGCGGCAAACGCCGCCTTCCAGGCGCCCAAGTCCTCGATGAGCGGGAACTCGTACATCGTCTTGCCCGGCGGGATCAGCTGGATGTGCGGATTGCAGCCCATAATGCTGCCCAGATAGTTCGAGCCCGAGCGCACGCGCGCGCCGTGGAGAAACGTGAAGCGGTAGGCTCCCAGGGATTCCGGAGTCATGGCCGGCCGGCGGGACCTCGAGCGAGGTCAGGAATACGATTCTTGGAACATTCGAAGAAAGTCATCGAGTCGCCGCCGTGGCAGGTGGTTGATTCCGCCGGCTGCCGGCCTTCCTCCTCCCGAGTCGAACTGCCTGCAGAACTCATCGGCACGAACCGGGCCGTCCCCGGAGACCCGAACGCTGACCATATAACAGGTGGAACTGTTGGGTACGAGGACGGCATGGCATCGGTCGGGTTGCCGCCGGACCAGATCGTTGGCCATGACGCCCGAGATTCGTCTCGCCCAGGATTCGTCGGGCAGGATGTAAATCGACAGCCGTTCGGCCGCGACTTCCGGCTCGAGCGCGGCGGCCCTGGCCATGTCCGAGGCGTAGCCGTCCTTGAGCAGCCCGAACACGCTCTCTTTCGCTGCGAAGTCGAGGGGGTTCTCGTACGGATGCAGCCGGCGATACAGCTCGTCGGGCGCGACATAAAGGTCTTCGACGACTCGGCCGTAGGCGTTGTAGTTCAGGAGCCGGCCCAACTCTTGCAGCTTTTCGAGCTGACCCTCGGTGAGCAAGGAAGCGCCGAGCCTGGAGGCAACGCTGTCCAGATTGTCGCCGAACGCGCCGACGATGGCCCACGGACGGTATCGGCCGCGAAGAACCCCGTCCACCAGAAGACTCGTGCACACGTCCTTCGAGATGCTCAGGTGAGCATCGAGGCCATCGTGCACGGGCACCTCGCCGGCGAAGTGGTGATCGAAGTAGGCCACGCCGGCGCCGGCGTCCAGGATCCGCACGAGATCCGCCCGGTTGCTGTCGAGCGACACGTCCAGAACAGTCACCGAGTCGCCGTGCGACGGAAAGACTCTGGACAGAAGCCGGATGTCTCGTTTGACGCCCGTGACCAGCGTGCTCTCCACGGGAAAAGAGAGTCTGAGCTGCTGCAGGGCACAGATCCCGTCCGCATCGCCGTTGAAGACGTCCCAGTTCGTCATCTGGCTAACTATAAGAGAACCTTAGACTTCGCTCCGGTCCGGAGCCCGTAATATTATCAGCATGTTCAAAAGGCAGTCGGCTCCGCCTGTGGGCGGGCAGGGCATTAGAGGAGGGGAGATGGACCTTCGGGAACGTAGCTCGCAGTCTCCAGACGCGCAATCCGACACTTCTTCGTCACTGATCACGCCGTACGGTTCGCGGCTGGTCAACCTGGTGGTGGACAGCGCGCGGGAGCGGGCGGAGCTGAAGGAGTACGCCTCCCAGCTGCCGTCGATCCAGATCTCCGCGCGGTCCATCTGCGACCTGGAACTTCTGGCGACCGGCGCGTTCTCGCCGCTCGACCGCTTCATGGGAGAGAAAGACTACTGCAGGGTCGTCGACGAGATGCGGCTCGCCGACGGCACGCTCTACCCGATTCCCGTGACGCTTCCCGTCGAGCGCGACGGAACCGTCGACGTGGGCCGCGAGATCGTGTTGCGCAGCCCGACCAACCAGATGCTGGCGCTGATGAAGGTCGAGGAGATCTTCGCCTGGAACTACGAGCACGAAGTCCAGAGCGTGTTTGGCACGCTCGACACGCGCCACCCCCTCGCTTCCGAGATGACGCGCTGGCCCAAGTGGTACGCCTCGGGGCCGTTGAAGGTCCTCGAGCTGCCCGACCACTACAGCTTCTCTCAGCTGCGGTTGACGCCGGCCCAGGTCCGCCGCCGCCTGGCGGAGCTCGGCTTCGAGCACGTCGTGGCCTTCCAGACGCGCAACCCGATGCACCGAAGCCACGAGGAGCTGACGAAGCGGGCCATGCAGCGGGTCCACGGGGCGCTGCTCATCCATCCGACGGTCGGGGTGACGAGGCTCGAAGACATCGACTACTTCACGCGCATCCGGTGCATCAAGGCGCTCGTCGCGAAGTACTACGATCCGCAGCGCACGCTCCTGAGCATCCTTCCCCTCGCGATGCGCATGGCCGGGCCGAGGGAAGCCCTCTGGCACATGACGATCCGGCGCAACTACGGCGCGAGTGCGTTCATCATCGGCCGGGACCATGCGAGCCCCGGCAAAGACTCGCGCGGCGTTCCCTTCTACGATCCCCACGCGGCGCACCACCTCGCGGAGAAGCACCAGAAGGAGCTCGGTATCCAGCCGCTGTTCTTCCGCGAATTCGTCTACCTGCCGGACGAGGACCGCTACGAGGAAGGCGAATCGATCCCGAAAGAGAAGGCGACGCACACGATTTCCGGTACCGAGGTGCGGGATGGCTACTTGCGCAAGGGACGGCTCCTGCCCTCCTGGTACACGCGCCCCGAGGTGGCCGAAATCCTGACGCAGGCGCACCCCCCGAGAGAGCGCCAGGGATTCTGCATCTGGCTCACGGGACTGCCGAGCGCGGGAAAATCCACGATCGCGCAGATTCTCGCGACGCGCCTGTCCGAGCACGGGAGAAAGGTCACCGTGCTCGACGGCGATGTCGTCCGGACGCATCTGTCGCGGGGCCTCGGGTTTTCTCACGAGGACCGCGAAGTCAACGTCCTGCGGATCGGATTCGTCGCGTCGGAGATCGTGAAGCACGAAGGCGTCGTCCTGTGCGCCGCGGTGAGTCCGTATCGCGCCACCCGGGATCAGGTCCGTTCCCGATTCGACGCCGGAAAGTTCATCGAGGTCTTCGTCAACACGCCGATCGACGTGTGCGCGACCCGCGACGTGAAGGGCCTGTACGCGCGCGCCCGCTCCGGCCAGCTCAAGGGGTTCACGGGGATCGACGATCCTTACGAGCCCCCGATCCGGCCGGACGTCGAGATCGAGACCGTGAAGCAGACCGCTGAGGACGCGACCCTCAGCGTCCTCGAGTACCTGAGGAAGAACTCTTTCCTTTCCTCGGGGATCTGGGCAGCGGAGGAGGAGTCGGCGATGACTTCCTCCGCGACGCGCGCGAGCTAGACCGCCGGACGGCGCAGGTACGCGCGCGCGACCGTCACCAGATGGGTGAGTGCCGTGACCACGCGCCCCAGGCCTCGCAAAGGCTCGTGAAATAGACCGAGCTGGCGGAGCACTGCCGCGCGGTCGTAGTAGATTCGCTCGCCTGCCAGACGGTCCTCCGCGTCGAACGCGAAAACCCCGCAGAGGGGAAATTCGACCCTCCGGCCCGTGGCCGGCAGGCCGCGCCACGGTCCGCGGTGCGTTCCCCGGATGATCACCTCCAGCACCACGGTCTCGGTTCCCGCGTGCCGGTGCACGATTTCGATCGACAAGTCCGGCAGCGCGCGCATGAGCTCGGTGTAATACGACCGCACACCGTCGTGTCCCGCGCGCCGATCATTCCACGGCTCGTCGTCGTACCGCGCCGAGCCGCCGAAGGTCGCCATCACGGCGTCCACGTCGTGGAGGTTCTCGCACCGGACATGCTCTTCCACGACCGCGAGTCTCGCCCGCGCGCGATCCGCATCGAGTCGCGCCATGTCGCACCTCCTCGCGACATGACCGAGACTACCCCAGCGGCGGCTACGGCGCGGCCGATCCGGGAGGCGTCCGTGCCGGGGCCCCGCCCATCCGCCGCTCACTCACTGTCCGGACCTCGCAGACCGAACAGCTTCTGGTAGACGCCGCCTAGACCTCGGCGGCGGTCTTTCCCTAGGAGCACGAACGCTCCCGCGGCCGCCTCGGCGATCCCCATGACGAGCTGCTCGGGCAGCTTTTGCCAGAGATATTCGTTCGATACCACTCCCCGAGGCCGCATCCACATCGACGCTGCGCTCCCGGCGATCTGTCGCAGCCCGATGATCAGGAAGTACAGGCCGATCGCTGAGAACAGGACAGCCTGAAAGTCTCCACTGCTGATCGAGAAGTTGGCCTGTTCCTCGACGGGGAACACGACTTCGGCCAGCCAGCTCGCCTTCACGATGAGGAAAATCGCGATCACGATCTCGCAACCGAGCGAGATGGCGCTCGCGCTGAGGGAAAACTGCCGCATCGTCAGCCCTTCCGAGCCGTACGGATTGCGAAGAAGGGAAAGCACGAACTGCGGCGCCGCCACGAACGCGGAGATCGCCCACATGACTCCCCACGCCCGGAATATGCCCGTGGCCAGACCTCGGTTCGTCATCGTCACGATCGTTGGATGGAGCGTATCAGCAGAGGTGTCGGCAGTCGGATCCCGAGGCGCCGCGCGGGAGCTCCGTCAGAGGTCCTTCCGAAAACACTGCAGCCGCCCCGCGTCGGCGAATCCGAGAGCCCTGTGGGCCGCGATGCCGACCTCGTTCTCGAGGAGGGCGTCCGACGCGAATTCGCTGCACCCCTGGCTCCGGGCCCACGCTTCCGCGGCGTCGACCAGGCGCCGTCCGACGCCCTGGCGCCGCGCTTCCGGCGCCACGAACCAGCCTTCCAAAAACGCCACACGATCGGTGCTGCAGTCCTCGGCGTAGGCCCGGATGGAGAGCTCGGCGAAACCCAGCGGCCGGGCCTCCGTGTCCTCGGCGATCAGAACGGCCAGGGGCTCGCGCGCCTGACCCGCGAAGAACCGTTCGATCTCCGTCTCATGCTCCTCGACGGATCCCTCGGGCCAGAGGGCGTGCCGCATTTTGAGCCACACCGAGGCATCCGACCGCTTCGCCGGACGGACACGAACCCGCGTGTCCGACATCAGGCTTGCCCCCCGCCGATCATGGAAGACGCCCGCTCGCGCACGTCGGCCGGAAACGTTCGCGCCTTCCGGCTGTCGGTGTCGAGGTGAACGGCGACGACGACCATTCTCGCGGCCACTTCGCCCGTCTCGTCTTTCGTCATCTCGTGTGCGAACCGGATCACCTTGTCCCGGATTTCGAGGACGCTGGACGTGACCGAGACGACTTCTCCGGCGAAGAGCTCGCGCTTGTACTCGATGTGCTGCTCGACGCCGGCCATCCCGATGCGCTCGGTACGCATGCGCGACGGCGTGAGTCCGATGGCGGCGAAAAGCTGCCAGGTCGCCTCGTCGAACTTGGCGACGTACGAGGCGACGTTCATGTGCCCCATGTGATCGCACTGCGCAGGGTAGACCGCTCCCCGGTACGTCAGGAGAGGCGGAGTCGGGCTCGCATTCGCATTCGTCATACGGTCCCGTAACAGTATTACCGCCGCGCTTCGCGCGGCGTTCCCTACTGCTGTGGGCCTGCGTTACCGCCGTGCTTCGCACAGTGTTCCCGAGTGCTGGGGGTCTGCCTTTGGTGGGCGGGTCGGTGGGCGGGTTCGAGACCGCGGCGGCGTTTCATCCCGGCGGGTGGCGCGTTCGTCCTCTCCATCTCGGCGTCGGCACGCCGGCGCCGCGACCCGGTTCGGATCCGTGAAATCCTCGATCTCCTGTCTCTCACCATGACGCGAAAACGACCAGGCTCCGCTTCGATGGGGACATGGCTTCCCTTCGCGCTCGGCGTCTTCTTCGGTGCGGCCGCCCGGGCACAAACACCGCAGCCTCTTTCCGTCCCGCCGGACTCTCCGCAGTGGGAGCTCGAGGGAGAGGCGCGGCCCGCCGAGCACCAGGGCCGCAAGTGCCTCTTCCTCGACGGCGGCGCGGCGACGCTCAAGGACTTCCAGATGAGAGATGGCGTCATCGACGTGGATGTGGCGACACCCGCGAGCCGCGGATTCTTCGGGATCCAGTTTCGAATCGCCGGCGACAACGCCGAATGGGTCTATCTCCATCAGCACAAGTCCGGCGCGCCCGATGCCATGCAGTACACGCCGGTCCTCGCCACCGGACTGAACTGGCAGATCTACAACGGGCCGGGCTTCACCGGCGCCGTCGACATCCCGAAGGATGCCTGGTTCCATCTGCGCCTGGAAGTCGCGGGCGCGCAGGCGAGATTCTTCGTCAAGGACCTGGACAAGCCCGCGCTCGTGATGAACGACTTGAAGAGCGGCATTCCGAAGGGCCAGGTCGCGCTCGCGGTCCTGACGGGGGCGACGTACTTCTCGAACTTCGAAGTACGGACGACGCCCGATGCGCCGTGGGAGCGGCGTCTTCCGCCGATGCCTCCCGGCACGCTGACGAAGTGGAGCCTGTCGCCGTCCTACGACGCGCTCGCACGCAATCTCGAGCGTCCCCTTGCGGTGTCTGAGATCGGCGCCATTTCCTGGCAAGACGTGGAGGCGGAGCCGCCCGGTTTCGTGGTCCTCTACCGCTATCGCGAGGCCCCGCATCCGAAGGTCTCGTTCCAGGGCGACTTTTCAAAGCGCCTGGAACCTCAGCCGGGGATGAAGGTCGTCTACGCGCGGACCCGCATCGATTCGGACCGCGACCAGATCAAGCGGCTCGACATCGGCTACAGCGACGACGTCGTCGTGTTCCTCAACGGGGGGATCCTCTATCGCGGCCGAAGCGCCCAGGGCTTTCGCGATCCCGGATTCCTCGGCATCGTCAATCCCGAGAACGACGCCGTCTATCTTCCTCTGAAGAAGGGCCGCAACGAGCTCGTGCTCGCGTTGAGCGAGCTCGGCGGCGGCTGGGGATTCATCTGCCGCCTGGCGGACGTGGAGAACTGAGCCCGAAGACTCGCCGCCTCAGTCCCGCCTCCGCAGAAAGACGTGCGCGGCCGCGCGCTCGCCGGCTTTGTGGTCCACGCACTCGTAGCCCAGCGTGCGCAGGTCCATGCCCTGGAGCAGATGCTCCCCCTTCCCCAGCAGCACCGGAGAGACGACCAGGTGGAGCTCGTCAATCAGACGCGCGTTCAGATACTGCCGGATCGTGGAGACGCCGCCGCCGACGCGGACGTCGCGGCCCTGCGCCGCATCCCTCGCCTGCTCCAGCGCGGATTGGATGCCGTCGGTGACGAAGTGAAAGACGGTGCCGCCCTTCATCGGCAGCGGCGGCCGCGGGTGATGGGTCAGCACGAAGGTGGGCACGTGGTACGGCGGCTCGTCGCCCCACCACCCCTTCCAGCTCTCGTCCGGCCACGGTCCGCGGATCGGGCCGAACATGTTCCGCCCCAGGATCCATGCGCCGATCCCGGCAAAGCCCTGCGCCGCGATGTCGTCGTCCATCCCAGTCTCGCCGCCCTCGCCCCCGTGCATCTTCTGCCACGTCCGCGTGTGGAAGAACCACTCGAACATTTCCGGTCCTCCCACGCCGAGCGGGTTTTCGAGGCTCTGGCTCGGCCCGGCTCCGTACCCGTCGATCGAGATCGCGAAGCTATGGACACGCAGTTTCGACACGCTTTGCCCTCCGGCTCGTCATGATTTCGCCTCCATCCTCATCCACGCCGATTCACTTCTCGTACGGCTGGCGGCTGCGCGGCGCGGCGGGCGCCTGCTCGTCGAGCGACCGGCGATACTGGATGCATCCCTCCATGAACTGCGGCCATTCCGGTACGACCGGGACCGGATCGGTCTTCTCGGGCAGGAGACCCCAGAGCGCCGGATGATGCCAGCAGAGCTCGTGCAACGTGCTGTCGCGGTGCTGCCGAATTCCGCGCCGGAGCCTCCGGACCTCCTCGATCAACTCTTCGTGCGACATCTCGACCAGATCGTCGTCCATGAATTGCCCCCCCGGAATCAGTACGCACCATGCCAGGGAAGCGCTTGGGGCGGAGCGCCCAGCGCGACCACGGCCTCCTCGAGAGTCTTCTTCGCGCGCGGAACCGACGCGGCGGCCCGGCAACGCACCCGCCGCGACCATGCCTCCCAGGACTCGAGGGCGATCTCGTGACGGCCCGAGGCGGTGTGGACCTGCTGGGTCGTGGCGAGAAGGCGCCTTTCGAGCTCCTTGACGGGTGCGCCGGATGCCCGGACCGATTCTCCTCCGTCGACACGCTCGAGCAGGCGCTTTGCCTCGCGCGACAGGCCGGAGAGCTGCCACCGGGCGCGCGCGCGACCCACGGCGAGGACCGCGGGCCACAGGGACCGGTGCACCAGGGTGTCCTTGCGCAGGAGGAGTTTGATGAACAGCACGTCCGGGTGGTCGGCGAGCTCCGACAGGACCGCGAAGATGAGCCGGCCCTTCGGATGGCTCCACCACGAGGTGCGAAGGGACTCTCCGGTGATGAGCCCGACCACGCTCGGAAGGTCCTTGTCCTGCTTGAGGAGAAGCCTGTTGTCAGCGAGGCTGGCCAGGACGCAGTCGAGGGCCTGCACGTAATTGGCGGGCATTCATCACGCCCACAGTGGCGACAGCGAGGCGGCGCACTCCTCCAGGAAGCGCTCGTCCTCCGCGGTGAAGGCGTTGACCTGCTGGCTTTCGACGTCGATCGTGCCGACGATCGCTCGATCGGGTCCGCGGACTGGGAAGATGGCTTCCGCTCGAGTGGCTCCGAACGTGGTCAAGTAGCGCGGGTCCTGGCGGACGTCCTGGACGATGATCGGAGTTCCCGCCGCCACCGCCGCTCCGTTGAGTCCCTGTGAGCGCGGAAAAGTCGGATGCGCAGGAACGGTCGCGCCGGTCCAGGAGATCGCGGCAATGTGGGTCGAAGTAACGTCATACAAGCCGACCCAGTGGTAACCGCGAGCGGCGCGGATGTACTCCGCCGCCTGACGCGCGCGAACGGCCCGGTCGCCGGTCGAGCTCGCGAGAGAGTGAAGCGCTTCAATCACCGGATAGCGTGTTGTCGATCAGCCGGGTTGTCCGACTTCGCTATTGCGCATACTGCGCGATGCCGTTGCCGAACGACCAGTTCTCTTTGGCGACCTCGACGAGATTGACGAACACGTCCTCCGGCCGGACGCCCGGCCGGGCCGCCAGGTTCCGCGCGATGGCCTGGTAGAGGGCCCGCTTCTGCTCGAGCGTGCGGCCGGCGCTCATTGCGATCTGCACGAAGACGACCCCGGCCGTGCGAGGGATGCCGAGATACGTCGGGTCGAAGACCAGGTTGCCGGGAGAGTGACTCGCGATGACCTGGAACCGATCCAGCGGCGGGATGCCGATCGCATCGACCAGAGCCCGATGCACACCGTCGCCCAGCGCGGCCTTCTGTTCGGTGGTGTACTCCTCGAGAACGTCGATGCGTACCAGCGGCATGCGAAGCTCCTCGACGCTCCGGCCGCCTTGTCGCGCCCGGGAGCCAAACACTAACATGCGCCATCGAGCTCGAGGGCGTAGCGAAGGAGGGACGATGCGCAGAGCAATCCTGGCGACCGCGGTGATCCTGACTATCTCTAACAGGCCGCTGCATTCCGCGACGAAAAAGAATCTGCCGGCCGATGTCGGAGCGGGCCGCATCGCCTGGTTCGACATCAGCACGACGAACCTGGCGCAGGCGACGGATTTCTACGGCAAGCTCTTCGGCTGGCAGTTCAACCCGGTCCAGGGAAGCGATCAGGCAGCGGAGATCGTCGCGGGCGGCACCCCGATCGGGACGATACGCGTCGCGGAGGGCAGCATCAGTCCGTTCAACGGAGTGGTCTACGTGCAGGTGAACGACATCCAGGCCAGCTGCAAGAAGGCGGCGGACCTCGGAGCGAAGCTCGCACCCGGATTCCCGTTCAATCTGCCGGACGGCACCGGAGCCATCGGCTTGTTCACGGATCCCTCCGGCCATCCGATGGGCATGTATTCGAGAACTGCCCTCCCGACGGGGGGAGCGGCTGGCAAGTGAGGATCACTCCTCTAGCCTCGACAGGTGCGTCAATACGCACTTCCACTCTCCCGCCTTCCTGACGAAGACGCTCGATGCGCGTTCGACCTCGCGGAACGGATTCCCCCGGTACCTGCCTCCGGAGACGCCGCGCGCCATGACGACGGCGGCGTCGCCGTAGATGCGGATCCGAAAATCTTCCGACGTCATCACGTCGTGCGCCAGATCCCCCGACCTCACCAGAGCCAGAAAGGCCGCCTTGTCGCCCACGTTCCCGTCGGGCCCGATGATCACCCAGTCGTCGGCCATGTACGATCCGATGGCCTCGGCGTCGTTCTCGACCATCGCCCGGTCCCAGTCGTGCGCGAGGCGGACGAGCTCGTCGTGCTCCCGGCTCACGGCTCGACCACTCCGCCGCTGCGCAGCTCTTTCAGCACCCGGTCTCCTTCGCTCTTGCTCGCCACTCGTAGAGGTATTCCGCCGCTGATCTTGCTTTTGATCTGGGGCGCCGCAACCAGTTTGCCCTTCAGGAAGATGCCCAGATAGTCCCGACCGGCATTGCTCGACCACTCCTCGAGACGGCGGCTGCCCTCCGGCGTCAAAGGCAGCCAGATCGTCGCCTCGCCGACGACGCTCGTCCGGCCGCCCGCGAAATTGACGGCTGCGAGGTTGAAGGAATTCAAATCGAGGAGCGGCGTCGACGACGCGAACCCGTAACCGCCTCCCGCGTACGGCAGCTCGACGCGAATCGTGTGCTCCGCATCCGCTTCCCGCCGGATCGGCCGCAGCACCAGGTAGTCCGGGTTTCGCACGACGACACGAGTCGTCGTCGCCTCCGGTCCGCCACACGCCAGCGCCAGGAGCGCCGACGCGACCGCTGCAAAGGCGGCGCGCATGCTACGGTTGTCCCCTCGCGGCTCACGCGGCGCGCGAGGATCAGACGGTGGCATCGTCAGCGCGGCGGCCCGGCTTCCGCTCCATGAGCTCGAGGCGATTCCCGAAAGGGTCCGCCACGTAAACGCGCGCGTAACCCGGAAGGAGACCGTCGTCCATCACTTCGACTCCAGCCTCGCGAAGGCGCCGCGCCAGGCCCTCGAGGTCGTGCACGAGGAAGGCCGGATGTGCTTTTCGCGCCGCGCGAAAATCCGCCTCGACACCCAGATGGACTTTTACGGCGCCCCGCTCGAACCAGACGCCGCCTCGTTTGGCGAGCTCCTCGGGCTTGGGAACCTCGGGTATGCCCAGAAGTCCGGAGTAGAAGGCGCGCGCCTTGTCCTCCTCGCCCCGCGGCATCGCCAGCTGAACGTGCTCGATGCCGAGAATGCGCGCGGGCGACGGCCGGGCGATGCGGAAGACGAGGCTTTCCCGGCCGCGCGCGGAGCTCGAGCCGGCCGGGACGCCGCCGACTTTCTGGATGGCCCGCTGCGACCGGACGTTCTTCGGTCCGATCAGGAATACGACGCTGTCCACGAACCGAAACGCGTGGTCGAGCATCAGCCGTTTCATCTCGCCGTTGTACCGGCCGCCCCAGTGCGATCTCGCCAGGAACGTCCAGCCGATTTCGATCTCGCTCCGGGCCTCGTCGTACTCGGCGTATCGCGACGAACCGATGATGCGGCCGTCGCGCCGGTCGATCGCGACCAGGGCCCCCCCCGACTCGAGCGCTTCCCGGAAGAACTCCCGGAACACGTCTTCCTTGTAGCGCTCGTTGTCCGGATGCTGCTCCCATATCAGTGGATCCGAGGCCACGGCGTACAGATCCTCCCAGTCCTCCGGACGGAGAGGCCGCAGCTCGATCAACGACTCGACTAGGGTGGGCTGCAGCTCAAACGGCATGCGACTTCAGTCGTACTCGGGCACCCGACGCGCGGACCTAGGGCGCATGCTGGCGAAGGATCTCGTCGATCTCCTCGACCGTGAAGCAATTCAACTGCACGATCTTCGCAATCGGCCGAAACGCGGGCGGCAGGATGCGCCGGGCCTCGTCCTTGCTGTCGACGTCCACCATCATCCACGCCTTGTGGTCGCCGTCGTGGCATCCCCAATCCGCGTGAGTCAGGAAATGCGATCCCCTCTTGAGGAAAACGTCCACGACCCGCGCGCACCCCACCGTCGTCGCATCGTGCGGAACCTCGATCAGAAACTTTGCAGTCATGTCTTCTCCGCTCTCCTGCGGCTGTAGCCTACACTCCCCTGCCCCGCGTCTCCGCCGAACGCTTTGTCCACTGCCACAGACCGGCCGTGACCTCCGCCGGAAGGCGCTGCCCGAGTTGACGCGCCGCCAGCACGATCTGGCCCCGGTGATGACCCTCGTGGGCCACGAAATAGCTCAGCACGTGTCCCACGTCGAGCGGCAGATTGCGCCACACGTACGCCCGCGTCGGCGGAATCTGCCCGCCGCGTTCGATCCCGAAGGAGAGGAGCCTGCCGATTCCACGGCCGCTCTCCTTCAATGCGCGAATCAGCCGGGAGCGGGTGACCCGGCGGCGATCCACGGACGAGGGGACCGCGATGCCATGTGGACGCCCCAGCGTCTTGAGCCACATGCAACGCGAGTTGTGGATGTGGCCGGCGAGCATCTGGATCGTGCGACGGGGAGAACCCGGGAGCGCCGCGTTCCAGACGGCGTCCGGCAGCTGCTCGACCAGATAGATCGTGACGCGGTTGCTCGTGGACCAGGCGTTCAAGACGGCGTCGCGCAACGCCGGCGCTTCAGTCGATCGGCCACCACTTCGCACACCGGGCCGGACCCGCGTCATGACCCCTCCTCGCTCCGCGCCCCGGGCGCGCCCGACCAGAGGAACCGCATGACATGTGTGCAGTTCTCCTGCTCCGTCGTCGCCGTGAAGCCGAGCCGCTCGTACAGCGCCGCCGCCTGCTCGGTCGCCGCGCGAAGCCGGAGGATCCGAAACGACGACCTCGCCAGCTCGCTGACCCGGCGTGCCAGCGCGGTGCCGATCTGTCGGCCGCGACACTCCGGCAGGACGTAGAGATTCCGGAGACGGCCGACCGTCGGTTCGTCGAGATACGGGTCCCGCGAGAGTCCACAGACCGCCACGAGCCGGCCATCGAGAAAGGCGCCGAGGAGCGCCTCCCCTTTCCCCGTGAACCGGTTCGCGCCAGACTCCCACTCGTCGACGACGCGCCGAATGAACTGGAACCCCTCGGCCTCCGATGCGGTCAGCAGCGGATCGATCTGGTCTCTCGTCAGCTCGGTGAGAACGACCGGAGTCATCTCATCCACGCCGACCCGCTTCAGGCTCGTCACCCGGTTCCGTACAGGTGACCGTACGCGGCCCGCGCCGCCTCCATCTGGACGCATCGCTGCGCGACCGACCACTCCCGCGTCGGCCGGTCGATCGCAATGCACGTCCAGCCCTGGCCATCCTCGTTGGAGAAATGGATCAGCAGCGTGTCGCGGTTGTGCTCCACGCGCACGCGATGCAGCGGATTCTTCTCGTCCTGCAGCGCCCGGACGCGGCGTCCCTTCGCGTAGCCGCCGCCGAACGACGTCCAGCGAGGGCTTCGACCCGGCCGTCGCGGCACCCGCCGGCTCCATGCGTCCGTCATGTTTGACTCCCTACTAACCAGGCCGCAATGCTCGCAACGTAGCTGGCCAGAGCGACCGCGATGCACGCGAACGGCACGCGGAACCAATAGATCTTCGCGAGGATCAGGTAGCCCAGCAGCATCGCCAGCCCGACGGCGAGCAAGAACCCGGACTGAAAGAGCATCCTCGGGTGCGCGACGGCGAGATAGCCGAAGATCACGCCGAAGAGGATGAGGCCCATGCTGTGGCTGGCGTTGAACCCCACCCAGACTCGCCACATCGATGTCTCCTTCGTAATTACCGGTGAGACCTCGGCCATGCGGGCGCGAAGCGCCGGGTCACGGGGCGTGAGCTTCGGGCCCCAGAAGGTGTAGACGAGGTGGAGTACCCCCAGCGAGAAGACGATCCCCGAGCTGACGATCATGAGTGTTCTGGACGCCATAGGTTACGTCGAAAGACGAATCTCCTCGCGGCGCCCCTCGAGAGCCTCTCGGAGTGCGGCCTCGATGAACTCGGTCTTGGCACTCGTGTAGCCGTCGCGGTCGAGACGATACGTCGCCGAGAGCCTCCGCTTGAGGCTTCCGTACTCTGCTGCGGCCGCGGGATTGCTACGCAGCCAGTCTCGAAAGAGAAGGTGTCTGCGAAGCTCCCGAGAATCCGAGGCGCACACGTAGAGATGGTGCGCCGGCCAGTTGCGGCCGCTCCCGTCCCGCGGTACGTCCGTGGCTTCGTCGCGCGCGAAGGCGACGCGTCCGGACACTCCCAGGTCTCCCTGATGTCGATAACCGAGGCCTGCCAATCTGTGCACGGCGATGGAAAGGGCTTCTCGCGACGGGATCACGGCATCGATGTCGATGATCGGCTTCGCGCCCAGATTGGGAACTGCCGTGCTCCCCACGTGCTCGACGCCCACTGCGATTTCGGCCAAGGCCTTCACCAAGACCCGTCGGAGAGCCTCGAAGGCGCGGGGCCATTCCGGATCGTACGACACCACCACGAGCGGTGCGTCCGGCGTCCGTCCGCCGCGTCGCATGCCAGTCAGCTCCATTGCTTTACAACCTTGAAGCCACAGCCGCCTGCGCGTCCGACGACGTGATCACGGGAATGATCTCGAACTCCACCAGGTCGTGCCAGCTCGAAACCCATGCATCGAGGAGACTACGGTCCTCGCATTCCATGATCTGAAAGCACTGCTTCAGATCCGCCGTCACCCAGCTCGACACGTATCGCAGGCCGTCCGGCGCCAGCCGGCCCTTCTCGCGAAAGCGGCGGTACACCGGGACCGCGTCGCCCCCTCGAAAGCGCTCGATGACCATGAACATCATGCGCTCACCTATTGGCGCGTGCTGCGCGAGACGACATAGGGCGTCATGACACCGTTCCCGGAATCGTGCAACTCCGTCAGCGTGTGGGAGCGGGGCGTGATGTCCGTCCAGCGGTCCTGCATCTTGATTCGCTTTCCGTCGATTTCTTCGTCGTAGTCATTCACGAATGCGTCCTTCTCCCAATGACCGGTGCCCCGCAGCTCGCACCCGGACTCCGCTGCAACTCTGAAGCAGGTCAGAAAGCGGTACACCTTCGCATCCGGGTCCCACCAGATCGTGATGAACCATTGCAGCTCTCCGCCCACGGCCCCGGCGGAATGGCCCTCCGACACCAGTGCGGTCCCGCCTCCTGTCAACCTCACGTGCGAGCGGCCGCGGCGGCCCGCGCCGGGCGGCACGGACTTGCCGTTCTGCACCAGCTCCTGAGTGCTCCAGTCTCCCGCGAGAGCCTCGGCGAGCCGGGCCATCTCGGGGTTGGCCGGTGCGTCGCCGGACTGGGCTCGCGCCGGCGAGGAGAGAAGAGCGGCGCCGCAAAGCAGCCAGCGGATGACGGTGTTTCTCATGCGATCCTCTCGGTCGTCAGGCGAAGCGCATCAACAGCACGAGCGAAGCCAGCGCCAGCACGATCCCCGCCACCTCGAAGGAGTTCAGCGACTCCCGGAACAGCACGACGCCGACCGCGGTCAGCAGCAGCACCATCGAGACGGAGTAGAGGACGCTGATGGTGCCCAGCTTCAGATATCTCATCACGAAGACCCAGCCGAATGCGGTCGAGGCGTAGAGGGCGAAGCCGACATAGAACGATCCCGTCCGCAACGGATGCTCGCGCTCGCTGGCCAGCTTGAGGAAGTAGTCCCCCAGCACGCCGACGATGCTGAAGGCGATCGTGACCAGCACCGCGACCGTTCGTGTCCTCATCGTCGGCCCCTCTCTCAAAGGCGGCTCTGCTCGACGCTTACGGGATGCGCTCTGTGGAATGAAGCCATCCCGGAGACGGCACTACCCTACCGTAGCCGCCGCGAGCTATTCGGCGCACTGGCAGGGCGCCAGCGGCTCCGTGGCGATGTAGGTGAGGTTGTTGGTGTATGAGACGAACCCTTTCTGACGCCCGTACAGGCGCAGAACGCATGAGGCGCCCTTCCGCTCCACGAAGAAGGAGTAGTCGACACCGGAGGGTGCGGCGACGAGAAAGGGTCGCGGCCCCAGGTTGGTGATTTCCAGGGCGTTGACCGTCGACTCCGCGAGCTGGGTTGCGACCTGCGAAGTCTCCCCTTGGGCTTGCAGCACTGACGCAAGAGCAGTCTCGAAGCTCTGGCGGCAGGGAGAATCCGAAAGCGTCGTGACTCGCGCGACGGACGTGCAGCGAAGCGCAAACGGCAGAAGGCACACGACCAGCAGAACCGCGAAAACCGCGTGGCGACGCGACTTCGGCAGCATGACAGGCGTGATCCGTCTACTCCGGCACATTGCCCGGCGTCAGCACCGCCGCCAGCGCCTTGAAGATCGTCGGTGCGGGGGCCGCCTTGCCCACCGGGATGTCGGAGTTCACCATCACGACGATCACCGCCTTCTTCGACGGCAGGTAGTGCGCGGCGCAGTTGTAGCCCGGCAGCTCGCCCGTGTGGCCGAGCCAGCCGTGATTGATGGCGATGCCGATGCCGTAGGCATGTTCCGGGGTCATCGGCGGCATCGTCACCCACGTCAAACGCTCCCTCTGCATTGCGGGCGAGATCAGCGATCCCGTCGTGTACGACACGACCCACGCGCGCAGATCCGCCAGGGTCGAGATGAGCGCCCCCGCCGTGAATGCGAAGCTCGGGTTGCGATTCGTGGCGTCGGCCTGTTTGTGATCCAGTGTCTGCACGGTGATCCCGTGCGCGTACGGCGCCGGCATCGCCGAGCTGCTGGGCCAGACCGTGTGTGCGAGGTCGAGTGGTCGAAATATCTTCTCCGCGAAAACCTGCGCGATCTTCTTGCCCGTGACCTGCTCGAGGATCATGCCGAGCAGCACGTAGTTCGTGTTGCTGTAGTGCCAGCCCTTTCCGGGCGGGAAGTCGGGCGGTTGGCCTATGCCCACGTCGACGAGCTCGCGCTTCCACACGCGCCCGATGTCGGCGAATGCCGTGTCCACCCACGCATCCACCTCGGTGTAGCTGTGGAGGCCGCTCGTCATGTTCGCGAGCATGCGCAGCGTGATGTGATCGCCGTTGGGGACCCACGTCTCGTACTTGCTCACGGGGTCGTCGAGACTCAGCTTCTTCTCGTCGGCCAGAATGAGAAGCGCCGTGGCTGTGAACGTCTTGGTGATGCTCCCGACGCGGAAGTAGTCGTCGGTGCGCATGGGCTGCCGAGTGTCCAGGTCTGCGAGCCCCCTGGCGCCGACGTAGCTTCCCTCCCCTGGCATCCAGATGCCGACGACGACACCGGGCGCCTTCGTCTCGCCGAAGGATCGGTTGAGCGCCGCCTCGATCGCCGCGCGCCGCGCCTCCGGAAACGGAGTGCTCGACGAATCCTTCTCGGCTCCGTGTGCGGCGCTGCCGGGCAACGGCAGCAGGAACGCGACGAGCAGCGCAGCTGCGGCCCCCCGGCTCACCGCTGTACCTGCCTCGGCCATTTCCAGGCAGTCCAGACGATCAGCAGGCTCAGCGCGACCTCGACGATCCCCAGAAACACGTAGAAGGCCCAGGCGCCCGGCATCGTGACGAGCATGATCAGGGTGTAGAGAAGACCCAGAATGATGTTTGCCCAGCGATTCAGGCCAGGCGCGAGCGTGAGCGACAGAAAAACCATCACGGCTGGAATTGCCACCAGCACCGAGGTTCCGAGCAGAACTCCTTGAGTGGTTCTGCCGAGGGGTCCCATCCGGCCTTCCAACATCCCCTGCAGCTTCCCCGGCTGGTAGAGCCCGAAGTAGTCGCCGTAGATGTAACAGAGCATCAGGCTCGTCCAAAGCCCCGCCATCTTCACTCTCACGTGAACCCGCTGATCGTCTAGTGCCGGCCTGTCCTTCCTGGCCACCTCTGTTCCTTCATGAGGTCCGTTGGCGCTATTTCGAAAGTGGCGCATCGAATGCGTAGTCCCCGGTCGGCGTGCAGTAGGCGTCGGCGCCGCTCGCGGTCGGGCAGTTCCCCTGGCCTGTGCGCAGCGTCCCCTTCACTCTTCCGCCGCTCCCCGGCTCCAGCTTCACGACGACGCTGTCGAGCCCGTTTGCGGTGTTGACCATCTCCGTGTTCACCGCTCCGTTTGCCGGGCAGAGGAAGTAGAGATCGACCTTCATCTGCACGTCGAGCTTTACGGCGACCCATGGGGTCTTTTCTTTCTCACACCAGAGTCGCCGGGCCTCGGCGCGATCTTTCGCTGTCGTCCAGTCCTTGATCGGGAGCTCTTTTTCCGCCAGGACGATCCAGGTGGACGTCTTTGGACCGGCTCCTTCCCGATACGCCCATGAGAAACGCGGCGCGAAATTCACCATCTCGCTCTTCGCCGGCCCGATGCGTTCCATGACGCCTTTCCCCTTCGCTGTTCCGCTCTCCTGTGCCAACGCGGCACCGGCAGCAAGGCACAAACACAGGGCAACCGCGGTCACTCGTCGTTTCACGGCATTCTCCTGTCTGCAAGCTTCGCCACGTTACTTGAGCTCGACGATCAGAACATGCGTCTCGGTGGAACCGACGTTCTCGCCGATGTGCGATTGTGCCTTGCCCCATGCGACCTCTCCCGGCCGGACATCGCGCACGGCCTCTCGGCCGTCGGACAGGACGAACTTGCGCTGGAACGCGCTCAGCGCACACAGGACGTAATCCGAATGATAGTGCGGTGTGGTCCGCTGGCCGGGAGAGTCACGGTACTCCAGAACCCGGACCCGGTCGTTTTCGAGGACCACTCTGTACTTGTCGCCGTCGGTCGCCACCGGGTCGCGGGACCGGTCACCGAACTGCTCCAGCTCGACTGCCGTGACGTTGCTCATGAGCCCTCCGTGCAGACCGTGAGCTCGAGACGACGAACCTCACCCGCTCACGTTCCCTCTCGATGACATGTCAAGAACGACTCGAGGTGCGTGGCGAAGACTTCGTTGAAGAGCGCTCCCGGCCGACAGGAGCGCAGCCGCCGGACGGCTTCCGGTCCGCTCACGCCCAGTCGCAGCAGGATGAGGCCGGCGACCAGGGCGGAGCGATTGAAGCCCATGCCGCAGTGCGAGAGGACGCGGTGACCGTCCTTGACCAGCGCGGCGCCCAGATCGGCGATGGCGTTCAGCTTCGACAGGTTCGGAAGGTCCTCGTCGAAGATCGGGAAGTAGACGTAAAGAATCTGGTTTGGAACCGTCGGGATGCAGTGATCGAGGCCGCCGTCGAGATCGATGACCGTGTCGATACCCTTCTGCAACGGCGCCCACTCGTTGACGGCCGGCGAGATGAAGAGCGCACCGGAATCATCGACCTGGAAGAGCTGGATCGTCATGAGTTTACCGGTGACCGCACACCGGTGGGCAGGTCAGCGTGTCAGGCGGCCTCACTCCGCGCCTCCCTGTTGAGTTTTCGGATCGACACCGACCACCAGGCGGCATAGACCAGGTAGAGGAGATAAGGGAGAAACACCCAACAGCTTACTCGGTCGATCCGAACGAGGATGATCGCCACGACCAACGCGACGGCGAGGTAGGCCAACATGACGATGTTGCTCGCCTCCACGTTCTCGAGTCGAAAGAAGATCAGGTTCCAGACCGCGTTTCCGATCAGGAGAACTAGCATCAAAGCCAGCGCCGCATCCCGGAGCGGCGACTCCCTCGAGCCGATCAACCGCCAGAGAACGACGAAGCAGATCAAATAGTAAAGAGCGCCGATCGCGATCCAGACTGCAAAGGGCGGCGACCAGGGAGGCTGCCTCAATTGGGCCAGGCGCTGCTTTA
>JBKOZO010000197.1:0-5384 GCA_046725935.1 Acidobacteriota bacterium
GCATCCGCTCGGGCGAGCCGGCTTCGATCGTCACGATTCCCGGGGCGTCGCTCGCCGCGAAGAGGGGAGGACCGCCGGGATCCTCCTCGCGCAGGAGACGCACCGCATCGGGCGCGGACGACTCCGAGAGAAGCAGGACCGCGTCGATGCGCCGATTGCGCGCCAAACGATCCAGCGCGTCCTCGGCGTCGGAGGCGGTGACGACCTCGATCGAGGGATGGCCCGACCCGAAGGCCGCGAGCTCCGCGGCGGATTCGCCGACGGCCAGGATCGTGATCACTTCGCCGCCTTCTCGACCCAGAGGACGGCGAGCCCGCCGGGGATCGGCTTCTCCTTTCCGTCGGAGAGGTAGAAGATGAACGTCCACAGGCCGGCGGACGTGGGCGTGAATCGGAAGGAGAAGTCTCCGTTGGAGGTCTCGCGGATCCGGTCCTCGGTACGGGCGCCGACGACCTGCATGGATTTGTGTCCTTCTTCGACGTACGCGAGCCGGGGCTCGGGATAGGTGTAGCTGGTCCGGGAGCTGGCTTCGGCCTTCGACAGTGGACGGGGCGACGGCTCGTGGGCGATCGTCACGAAGCGCAGGCGCTGCGATGACAGAGGCCGCCCCTCGAAGAGCACGGTCTCGGGATTGTCGCTCGAACGCTGGAGCGAAAGCTCCGAGAGCCGCCGGGTCTGGAACTCCTGGGCCATTCGAAAGTTGTTGCCCTCGAGCGCATAGCCGACGCCGACGTGCGTGGCATTGGGGTCGAGAATCGTGCGGCGGTGCCCGTCGTAGGGAGGATTCTCCCGCATCATGTCGGCCTGGCCCGCGAGCGCGAGCTCGAGTGCGGACTCTTTGAACTTCGGCCCGGTCGTCCGCCACGAAACGGAATTCTCGGCGCCTATGCCGAAGACGCCGGCGAAAGCCGTTCGCGCGTAGGGCGGAATCCCGTTCGTCAGATAGTGACCGAGCGTTCCCTCTTCGATCTGGGCTTCGGCGAACGCGTCGGCGACGCGGGACGCGGCCTCGTCCCATTGGACCGGAGGCAATTTCGCATCGGCGCGGTCCTTGTTGATGCGCTCGATCACCGCGGCCTTGACCGGATCACCGGGCTTGGAGGACGCGGGGTCGGTTTCGACGAGCGGCTTCTGGAGGTTCGGCCACCGGATCGAGAGCTTCTCGGACTGGGTCTTCGGCGGCGGCCCGACCGCGGCGCAGGCGACGGCCAGCAGGACGGCCACTGCACACACCCGTGCTAGTTTCAAGGAATGACACCCTCGATTCGCTTCGGAACGTCCGGCTGGCGTGCGGTCATCGCCGACGAGTTCACTTTTTCCAACGCGCGGCGCGTCGTCGCCGCGATCGCGCGCGTGCTCTCTTCGGACGGCCGCTCGAGCGGCCCCGTTCTGGTGGGATTCGACACACGCTTTCTCGCCGACCGATTTGCCCTCGAAGCCGCCCGGATCCTCGCCCGCCACGGCTTTGCCGCCGAGGTGTGCGCCCGGCCCGTACCCACGCCGGTTCTGGCCTTCGAGATTCGCCGCCGCGGCGCCGCTGGCGCGATCAACTTTACCGCAAGCCACAATCCGCCCCGGTATCTCGGCATCAAATTCTCGACGTCCGACGGAGCGCCCGCGCTACCGGGGGTGACCGGGAAGATCGAGGCCGAGATCCTGAAGATCGCCGACGAGCCCGAGCCTGACGAGCGCGCGGTGACGCGGTTCGACCCGGCGCCGGCCTACCTCGCGGATCTCGAGAAGAAGGTCGACGCGGCCGCCGTCGGGCTCGGGAAGCCGCGGTTCTCGCTCGACTTTCGCTACGGCACCTCGGCGGGTTTTCTCGATGGCTATCTCGAGACGACGGGCGCGGCGCTCTCGCGTCTCCACGAGAAGGCCGACCCGCTCTTCGGCGGACGCTCTCCGCAGTGCGGCGAACCGGAGCTCGACGAGCTCGCGGCGGACGTCCGCGGCGGCGGGTCGCGTCTGGGCCTGGCGACCGACGGGGACGCCGACCGGTTCGGCGTCTGCGACGAGAAGGGCACCTACGTGCAGCCCAACGAGATCCTGTCGCTTCTCCTGGAAGACCTTCTGGGACGCAAGGCGCGGCGCGGCGGAGTGGCCCGGAGCGTGGCAACCACGCACGCCCTGGACGCGATCGCGCAGAAGCACGGAGTACCCCTCTACGAGACGCCGGTCGGCTTCAAGTTCATTGGAGAGCTGCTGCTCGATGGAAAGATCGTGCTCGGAGGCGAGGAAAGCGCCGGCCTGACGGTCGAAGGCCACGTGCCCGAGAAAGACGGGATCCTCGCGGACCTCTTGACCGCGGAGCTCGTCGGCGCCACCGGGAAGACGATCGGCCAGCTGCGCGCCGAGCTCTGGAAGGAGATCGGGCCGCACTGGACGCGCCGGATCGATCTCGCGCTCTCGCCGGAGGCGCGGCAGCGCCTGGCCGAGAAGAAGAAGGCGCCGCCGGACGTCCTGTCCGGCCGTCGCGTCGCGTCGGTCAACCAGCTCGACGGAATCAAGTTGATTTTCGAGGATGGTTCGTGGATTCTGGTTCGCGAGTCGGGCACCGAGCCCGTCGCTCGCGTGTACATCGAAGCGCACTCCGAATCCGACCTCGAAGCCCTCGCGCGGGCGGGACGGGAGCTGATCGCATGAGCTTTTCGATCGAGGGCGTACACGCACGCGAGATCCTGGACTCGCGCGGCAACCCGACCGTCGAGGTCGAGGTCCTTCTTTCCGGCGGCGCCTCCGGGCGCGCCGGCGTTCCGTCCGGCGCTTCGACCGGCACGCGCGAGGCGCTGGAGCTGCGCGACGGCGATAAGAAGCGTTACGGCGGCAAGGGAGTCCGGAAGGCCGTCGCGCACGTCAACGGAGAGATCGCAGAAGAGCTCGACGGCGCCGACGCCCGCGACCAGGCGCTGATCGACCGGGTCTTGATCGAGCTCGACGGCACGCCGAACAAGGGGCGTCTGGGCGCCAATGCGATCCTGGGCGTCTCGCTGGCGGTCGCGAGGGCCGCGGCGGAGGCGTCGGGCATGCCTCTCTATCGCCACATCGGCGGCGCCGGCGCGACGACCCTTCCCGTGCCCATGATGAACGTCATCAACGGGGGAGCGCACGCCGACAATCGGCTCGACCCGCAGGAGTTCATGGTGTGCCCCGTGGGCTTCGCGACGTTCGCCGAGGCGCTGCGCGCGGGAGCCGAGACGTTCCACGCTCTGAAAGCGATCCTGAAGAAGAAAGGCCTCTCGACCGGCGTCGGCGACGAGGGCGGGTTCGCGCCCGACATCGCGTCGTCGAGGGAAGCGCTCGACCTGTTGATCACGGCGATCGAATCGGCCGGGCACAAGCCCGGCCGCGACGTCGTCATCGCGCTCGATCCGGCGGCCTCCGAGTTCTACGAGGGAGGCAAGTACGTCCTGAAGGGGGAGAAGAAGACGCTGTCGAGCGACCAGATGATCCGCTACTGGGCGGATCTCGTCTCCGCGTATCCGATCGCCTCGATCGAGGACGGTCTCGCCGAGGGAGACTGGAAGGGCTGGCAGGCTCTGACGAAGGATCTCGGCCGCAAGATCCTCCTCGTCGGCGACGACGTCTTCGTCACCAACCCCGAGATCCTGGCACGCGGCATCGCCGAAGGTGTCGCGAACGCGCTTCTCGTCAAGCTGAATCAGATCGGAACGCTGACCGAGACTCTCGAAGCCGTGCGGCTCGCCCAGACCAACGGATACCGCACGATCTCGTCGCACCGCTCAGGCGAGACCCCGGACGACACGATCGCCGACCTCGCCGTCGGCGTCAACGCCGGCCTCATCAAGACCGGATCCGCCTGCCGGGGAGAGCGGCTCGCCAAGTACAACCGCCTCCTCGCGATCGAGGAGGAGCTCGAAGGCGCGGGCCGCTTCGCCGGCGTGGGAGCCTTCGCCAGATGAGGAACGCCGAGCACATCTCGCGCGGGCCGATGCCCATGACCGCGTTCCTCGTCTCGCTCGCCATCTCGTCCGTCCTGATGGGCGTGCTGCTCCTCTCGGACCGCAGGGTGCTCGAGCTGCGCCGCGCGCGCGACGAGGTCAAGCTCCTCGACCGCCAGATCGCCGAGCGAAAAAAGGAAAACGAGGACTTGAAAGCCGCCATCGACGCCGCAAATCGCCACGAGTTTCCGGCCGAGAAGGTCGCCCGCGAGGAACTCCATCTGGTCGAACCCGACGAGGTCGTGCTTCTCTATCCGCCCGGAAGCCTGACCAAACCCACGACGACCCCGGCCGCGGGTGCGGCGCCCGCGGTGTCGCCAACCGCCAAGCGCTGAGGTCCTCCGGACGCCTCGCCGACCCCCGGCACCTCTCTTGCAACGCCGTCTCTGCGTTTCGTTCAAGGAGGTCCCATGGAATATCAGGAGGATCCGTCGCTGGAGCCGGAATCGATCGACAAGGTGGAACCGGGAGGCCTGCCGTACACGCCGCCGGCGCAATCCGCCATCGAGCCCACTCGATCCCCCCTCACGGTGGACACGATCGCGAGAGAGGGATGGCCGGAGCTCGTCCGAAGGGCCAAGGATTTCTACGCCCGCCATCCGACGCTCGTGAAAACCGCGGGTGTCGTCGCCGCCGCGGCCATCGCGAGGCGTCTCTTCCGGGGGAGACCGGGCCTGTTCTGAGTCACCTTGACGCGGCGAGGCCGCTTCGATAAGGTTCGCGCCTCTGCCGCGGGGTGGAGCAGCCTGGTAGCTCGTTGGGCTCATAACCCAAAGGTCGGAGGTTCAAATCCTCCCCCCGCAACCACAAAACAAAGGGGTTAGGTGAGAGACCTAACCCTTTTTTCTTTCAGGTCGAGCGAAAGTCGTGCGGTTCTCGAGCCGTACCGCGCAACACCGACGCCCGAGAGCTACGGTCCCTGACTACCAATCTCTGCCGCCCCTGCCATTTGTGCCCGCCTACTTGGCACGAACTCGGCACGGTCCAGCCCGGACATCAGCTGTCCTGCCGTCAGTGCGAGGGTGCAACATGGACAACTCTGAGACGACCCCCGCCGAGCAGCAGATCGAGCTGGCGGGCAAGCAGCTCGATGTAGCCGGGAAGCAGGCGCGGCTGGCCGAGCAGGCGAATGGGCTGTCCCACAAATCGAACCGAATTGCCTATGTGGCTCTCGTCGTCGCCGCCTTGGGAGTCGTCGCCAGCATCATCGTTGCCGTTCAGGCTCTCCGGCTTACTCGGATTCTGATCGCCCCGAGTTTGTCGCAGTCGTCAGCCCGTTAGGCAAGCCGCTGACGGCTGGTAGGAAGTCCGTGACGATCAAGCTCCGAAACGTGGGGACTTCGCCCGGCCTCGACGTGATGCCTTCCCCGGATGTCTCAGTCGTTGGCCTTACAAGCTTGAGACAGCATTGGCGCCAACTTCCAT
>JBKOZO010000198.1:0-12044 GCA_046725935.1 Acidobacteriota bacterium
CCGGCCATCCGCCGCCGGAGAGCCGCTTCCAGGTCTTCCCGCCGTCAGAGGATTTGTAGAGGCCGCTTTCCGGGCCCACCATCGGTTTGAAGTAGGAGAGCCAGGGATAGTTCCTCGCCTCCCAGAGCGACGCGTAGACGATCGACGGATTCTCCGGGTCCGCGGCCAGGTCCGCGCCGCCCGTGTTCTCGGAGACGAAGAGCACCTGGTTCCAGGTCTTCCCGCCGTCCTCGGAGCGGAAGATGCCGCGCTCGCGGTTGGGGCCGAAGATGTGGCCGAGCGCCGCGACGAGAACGACGTCCGGGTTGCGCGGATCGACCAGGATGCGGCCGACGGCGCGCGAGGAAGCGAGCCCGACGCGCCGCCACGATTTCCCGCCGTCGTCGGAGCGGTAGACGCCGTCGCCCGACGCGATGTCGTAGCGCGCCTGGATCTGTCCCGTGCCGACGTAGATCACCTTCGGGTCCGAAGGGGCGATTGCGATCGCTCCGACCGATGCCGAGCCGGCGCGGTCGAAAATCGGATTCCACGTGCGGCCCGCGTCTTCCGTCTTCCACACGCCGCCGGCCGCCGCTCCGAAGTAGTAGGTCGTCGGATCGTCGGCGATTCCTTCGGCGCACGTGGCCCATCCACCCCGGAACGGACCGACGAGTCGCCACTTCAGGTCGGAGTAGAGAGAGGGATCGAACGGCTGGGCGAGCAGGAGCTTTCCGAGCAGCGCCCACGCGAGACCGGCGAGAACGGCTTTCTTCAATCGAACCTCCGGCGCGGATTCTAGCGCCGGCCGATCTGCATTCCTGTCAATAACTTAGCCACGCACACCGATTTTATTGACAGTTGTTTCTGTTTATACTGAAATATCAGTATGAAACTCACGGCCGCGACCCAACGCTTTGTTTTGCAGTGGGGCGAGCTCGGCTCGAGCTGGGGCATCAACCGCACCGTGGCCCAGATTCACGCCCTGCTCTACCTCTCTCCCGAGCCGCTGAACGCGGAAGAGATCGCCGAGACCCTCTCGGTCGCCCGCTCCAACGTTTCATCCAGCCTCAAGGAGCTCCAGGGCTGGGGAATCGTCAAGCGCGTGCACCGCCTCGGCGACCGGCGGGATCACTTCGAAGCGCTCGCCGACGTTTGGGAGATGGCGCGCGTGATCGCCGACGAGCGAAAACGCCGCGAGATCGATCCCACGCTGGCGGCCGTGCGCTCCTGCGTCGAAGCCGCCTCCCAGGGCGGAGAGAAGGAGGCATTCGTGCGCGACCGCCTCGCGCACCTGCTGGAGTTCATGGAATCGCTCTCGGGCCTGTGCGACCGCCTGAACCGGGTACCGACGCCGCTCCTGAAAGGTTCCCTGAGGGGCGGAGACGCCCTCCTGAAGCGTCTGGGCCTGGGCCGGGGCGCGCGCGCCGCGGACCGCGCGGCCGACGAGAGAAAGCCGTCGTGAACCACTTCCGCGGGCAGGCCGAGGTCCACGCATGAGGATTGTGATCCCGGGCGGCAGCGGCCAGGTCGGCATTCCCCTCTCGCGGGCCCTCTGGACTCAGGGCCACGACGTCGTCGTGCTCAGCCGGCGCCCTCTCCAGGCGCCCTGGCGCAGCGCGCTCTGGGATGGCGAGACGCAGGGCGACGGGACTCGGGAGATCGACGGCGCCGATGCCGTCATCAATCTCGCGGGTTACTCGGTCAATTGCCGCTACGACGGCGAGAACCGCAGGCGAATCCTGGAATCGCGGATCCTATCGACCCGAACGGTCGGCCAGGCGATCGCCGCCGCGAAGAAGCCTCCGCGCGTCTGGCTGCAGGCCTCGACGGCCACGATTTACGCGCACCGTTACGACGCCGCGAACGACGAGCGCGCCGGAATCGTCGGAGGCGCGGAGGCCGGAGCGCCCGATACGTGGCGATTCTCGACCGACGTGGCCCGAGCCTGGGAACGCGAAGCCATCGACGCCCGTACGCCTCAGACGCGCAAGGTCCTCCTCCGTTCGGCGATGACCCTCGGGCCCGGCCGCGGCGGAATCTTCGACACGCTCTTGTCGCTGGTGCGGAGCGGGCTCGGCGGGCGCGCGGGAGACGGGCGGCAGTACATCTCCTGGATCCACGAGGAGGATTTCCATCGGGCGATCCTCTGGCTCCTCGCCCACGACGAGCTCGCGGGGCCGGTGAACGTCGCGTCCCCGCAGCCTCTCCCCAACGCCGCGTTCATGCGTGTGCTGCGCGGCGCGTGGGGAATCCAGATCGGCCTCCCCGCCAGCCCGGCCATGCTCGAAGTCGGAGCGGCCGTGCTGCGGACGGAAACCGAGCTGATCCTGAAGAGCCGCCGTGTCGTTCCCGCCCGGCTCCTGGAGAGCGGCTTTTCCTTCGTCTTCCCGGGCTGGCCCGAGGCGGCTGCGGACCTGTGCCGAAGGTGGCGGCAGACGGGAAGAGGGGCCGCTTCCGAAGGCGGACGGCCGGGTTCGTATAAATTCGCCCCACCATGACGTTACCCACCGAGCCGGTCGGAAGCATTCCACGCCCCAAGGAGCTGATCGAGGGCGTCGGCGCGTTCGGCGCCGGACGCATCGGAGCGGACGCCCTCGAGGCGCTCTACGAGGCCGCCGTGGCGGACACGATCCGGCGCTTCGAGGAGACGGGCTCGCCGGTCATCACCGACGGCGAACAGAGAAAGCCGAGCTTCGCGACCTATCCTGTCGCCGGGCTTCCGAACCTCGCGCCGGGAGGCGTGACAATCCCGTTCAAGGACGGCCACACGCGGCAGCTTCCCGTGCTCACGTCGGGGCCGTTCCGGTACGCGACGTACGCCGCGACGTATCTCGAAGGCGCCCGGAAACACGCGACGAAGCCTCTGAAAGAAGCCGTCATCGCGGCGTCGGCGCTGTCGCTCCTCTACCCCCAGTCGGGGATCGCCGGCTACCCGCGCGAAGCTTTCATCGAAGATCTCGTGCGCGAGGCGCAGACGGACATCCGGCGCTGCCTCGCCGCGGGATCGACGGTCCAGATCGATTTCACCGAGGGCCGGCTGGCCGTCAAGCTCGACCCGTCCAAGTCACTGCTCCGCGCGTTCGTCGACCTGAACAACCGCGTGCTTGACGGCTTCTCGGAGGCGGAGCGTCAGAAGATCGGCGTGCACACCTGTCCCGGGGGAGACCAGGACTCCACGCACAGCGCCGACGTGGACTACGCGGAGCTGTTGCCGGAGCTCTTCCGCATCCGGGCGAGCAACTTCTTCGTCCAGCTCTCGAGCGAGTCGGACCGGCCGCGAGTACTGAAGATCCTGGGCTCCCATGCGAAGCCGGGCCGGCGGATCTTCGTCGGCGTCACCGATCCGATCTCCGCGAAGTTCGAAACGGCCGCCGAGGTGCGCGACCGGATCCTCGAGGCGGCGAAGTTCATCGACCCGGCACACCTGGGCTCGACCGACGACTGCGGCTTCTCACCGTTCGGCGACGACCTCTCGACCTCGCGCGACACGGCCTTCGCCAAGATCCGCGCGCGGGTCGAGGGCAACGCGATGGCTTCGAAGGAGCTGGGGGTCTGAGCCGGGCGGGGACGAGCCCCGCCCCTACACCAGACTCCGTAGGGGCGGCCCCTGTGGCCGCCCGCCCAACGCCCTACAGGTCCTCGAGCCTCAGCTTCGTGTCGGCGTCTTTCCAGGCGGTCTCGAACTGGGCACGCATCCATCCTGCGTCGGCGGTCTTCTTCTGCGCCTCGAGGGTCTTCCAGAGGCCGAAGAGGGATCGAGGGTTGCGCGGATGCTTGTCCAGGTCCGCGCGGAAGACCTTCTCGGCCTCGGCGAGCTGTCCGTCGGCGAGCAGGGCCGCGCCGAGGGATTCGCGCGTCGGGTAGTACCAGCCCGGCGGCTCGTCGTAGTTGAGCACGTCCTCGGCTTCGACCGCTTTTTTCCAGCTCGCGATCGCGGCATTGCGGTCCTCTTTCGCCTCCGCGATCCGAGCGTCGAGGACCTGCGTGGCGATCGCCAGCACCATCGCCGACGTGTTCTGGGGGCCCGCCATGCTCGGCGCCGGCACGGCGTCGCGGGCGATCACGAACGTCTCGCGCAGCGTCTCGGCGCGCTTGACGTCTCCCTGGGCCGCGGCCGCCAAGGCGCGCGCGTAGAGCCATCCCGCGCGGAGCAGCGGAAGCTTCGGGCCTGGATCCGGCATCTTGCGGATGTCGTCCCACTTCTTGAAGCGCAGGGCCACGAACGTCGGCTGCAGGAGAAACCCTTCGAGCATCGGATCCATCGTGACGACCGGGAGCACGCCGTCGAAGAGCTGATCGCCGGCCCGCTTGGCGACGGCGTAGCGGCCCGCCATGGCGGCGGCGAAGGACTCGAAGTGGACGTTGTGGTTGTAGTACATCACCGGGTACATCCCCGATGCTCCGGTTTCGCGGATGTAGTTGCGATCGACCTCGGCGGCGACGGTGTTGGCCTTCTCCGCCGCGAGGTAGTCCCCCGTGCGCACGTAGGTGTGTGCCGGCATGTGCACGAGATGTCCGGCGTTGGGGACCAGAGTCTCCAGGCGTTTGGCCGAGGGCAGCGCCCGCTCCGGATTCTTCGACGCTTCGACGGCGTGGATGTAGTAGTGATTGGCGCCCGGATGCATCGGATCGCGTTTCAAGACCGACTCGAGGACGGCCACGATCTCGAGCGTGTTCTCCCCCGGCGTGCCGTCGGTTTTCCAGAGCTTCCACGGCGTCAGGTTCATCAGGCTCTCGGCGTACATCGTGGCGGCGTCGAGGTCGTCGGGATACGCCGCTGCGAGGGCCTTCATCGCGGCCGCGTAGTCGCGCGCGATCTGCGCCTGGTCGCTCTTCGCCGGATCGGCCGCATAACGCTTCGAGAGGGCCTCGGCGTACGCGCGTTCGTTGTCGGGGCCGGACACCGAAAGTGCGAGCGCCTGCTCGACCTCCGCGCGCGCCTTGCGCAGCCGCTCCTCGGCCGGAGCCGCGTCGTTGTAGTTCGCGCCCAGGGCCAGGGCCTTGCCCCAGTGCGGCATCGAGGCCTTGGGGTCGAGCTCGGACGCCCGCTCGAAGGCACGGACCGCCTCCTCGTGGTTGAACCCGAAGAGCAGGACGACGCCCTGGTCGAAGAACTTCTGGGCCTCGGGGCTGGAAGTGGCGATCGGATGCTTGTGCGCGCCCATGCCCGAGAGCAGCGTGACCGGCTTTTCGGTCGGCGCCATCTCGGCGTGCTGGGCGACCAGGGCGTGCGCCTCGGAGAACACGGCGGCGGCGAGAACCAGCCTTCTCATGCGACTCCTCCTCGCAAACGGCGAGGAGATCTTATTTCGACGCGGCGGCCAGGGCGTCGAGGCGCGCCGCGCGCGACCGCAAGTCTTTGGGCTCGAACGCCGGCAGGGAGCAGCGCCCGTTCGCGCAGGCGAACGCGGCGGGCTCTCCGAGATCCGGAAACTCCACGTCGGAGTTGGGAAGCGGCCCGTCGCAGCGATCCCAGAGTTCGACCCGCTTGTAGGCGGAGGGCATCGAGAGCGCCGCGTCGAGGAGCGCCCTCGTGCGGGCATCCTGCCGCGGTCCGACCACCGTCAGGTGCGCCGGCTCGGCCGCGCGTTCGGCGTCCGCCATGAGCACCGACGCGGTCGAGAAGCGCCGCGCGACGTCGGGCACGGCGAGAAACGCCATCGCGCGGTCCGAGAGCTGTCGGTCGGATGCCCGGCCGGTGTAGCGAAAGAGGAGGTTCCCGAAGCGCGCGACGGCGACGTTCTCGTCGCGCTGGGGCCGGGGAGAGGCGAACCGATCCCGGGAGACGGCGCTCGAGAATCCCGGAGAGGCCTCGGCCTCGCCCGCGAACGTCCGACGGATGAAGTCGGCGGCGTTCTGAGCGCGCGCGAGCCAGGCGCGGTCGCCCGTCGCCGCGTAGAGCGACAGAAACGCTCGTCCCGCCGCCACCGTGTCGCCCAGGTATGGACCCGCGGCGTTGCTCGCATCGTGGCGGAATCCTCCGCCGGCAAGCGCGCGGTTCTCCGCGATCCACCGGCCCGCCGCGAGCGCTTCCGCAAGAAGGGCGTCCTCGCCGGTCGCCGCATGGAGCCACACCAGCGCGGGCATCATCCAGGCGGATTCGCGGGCGTAAAGATGTGTATCCACGCGCGGGATGCCGCGGCGGCGGCGCCCCGCGTCGTCGAGGGCGTAGTACTCCCCGGAATGCTCCCCGGCGACGAGGTCCGCGTCCTGGCTGACGTAGAACGCGGCCTCCGGGCTCGCGAGGAAGCCGCGCACATATCGATGGATCGAGCGCGCGGCGTCTAAGTCTGCAGGATCGCTCCAGAGGGCGTACGCCTGCGCGTAGATCCGGATTCCCTCGGCCTGGAACTGGAGCAGCTTCTCGAAATGCGTATGGTCCCAGTCTCCGCTGTCGGAGTACTGATAGAGGCCGCCCCAGACCGGATCGATGAGCTTACGCGCCGCGGCGAGCGTTTCCCTGGCCATGCGCTCGGCCTCGGCGTCGCCGGCGCGGGCCCGCGCCATGCAGTACTCGACGCTGTCCCAGTCGAGATACTTCTTGGAGAACCCCCAGCCGTGAAGCTCCTTGTCGTAGCGCTGGACGAGAAGCGCGCGCAGATCCTTGCGCAGGGACTCGGGCAACACGGTCGTTACGTTCTCCCCTCTCCCTCCGGGAGCCGTCCACCGTGGCAAGCCCCCGGCCCTAGGCAACACCGGCCGAAGGCCGGTGGTATCGGGGTCGGGGGTGAGGGCTGAGAGGTCGGGGGTGAGGGCGGACGGACCGGGTGTCGGGTCCTTCACGACGGCCTCGAGCAGCGAGGCCATCCGTGCCGGCGGAATGTAGCCGGCGAACTTGACGAGCTCGTTGCCCTTCGCGTCGAAGATGATCGTCGCCGGCCAGCCGTAGTCCTCGTACCGGTTGGAAAGATCCGGCCTCGAGTCCTGGTCGACCCGGATCGCGACGAAATGTTTCCGAATCAGTTCCGTGACCGCCGCGTCCTCATAGGTGGTTTCGTCCATGACGTGGCACCAGTGGCACCACACCGCGCCCAGATCCAGAAGGACCAGTCGATGCTCCGCGCGGGCTCGGAGGAACGCCTGATCGGACCAGTCCTCCCAGCGGACAGAGGGCTCGGCCGCCATGGCCGCGGCCGAGGCACCCAGGACCGCCAAGGCATTGCTGAAGAATGACTTAACACGCATCAATCTCCCCCGCAGTCAGTACGAGACCAATCCCGTCTCCGGATGCCTCGAACCCACGCTCTTGGATGCCGTGAGCCGGAATCCGGCGACGTTAGTATTCGTTCCGCTCTTGCCGGCCCCGAGCCCGGAGCCGGTGACCGTCGTCTTGGAGGACCCTCGATGAACTTGATCCGGAAGAGCAGCCTCGCGCTGCTCGGCCTTTTGCTCGCGTCCCGAATCCTCGTCGCCCAGCCGGCGCCGGCGAAGAAGCCCGCGCCCACACCGAAACCGGCGCCCGCCGCCGCGCCCCTCGCGAAGCCCGAGAAGGTCACGTCGGTCGAGGGCATCACGGAATACCGTCTCGCCAACGGCCTGCGCGTTCTGCTGTTCCCGGACCCCGGCAAGCCCACGATCACCGTCAACATCACCTACATGGTGGGCTCGCGGCACGAGAACTACGGCGAGACCGGCATGGCTCACCTGCTCGAGCATCTGCTCTTCAAGGGCACGCCGAACCACACGAACATCCCTCAGGAGCTGACCGCCCACGGCGCCCGGCCCAACGGCTCGACCTGGTTCGACCGCACGAACTACTTCGAGACCTTCCAGGCCACCGACGAGAACCTGAAATGGGCCCTCGACCTCGAAGCCGACCGGATGGTGAATTCCTTCATCGCGAAGAAGGACCTCGACAGCGAGATGACGGTCGTGCGCAACGAGTTCGAGATGGGCGAGAACGATCCGTCCGGGATCCTCCAGGAGCGCGTCCTCTCGACGGCATTCCTCTGGCACAACTACGGCAAATCCACCATCGGATCCAAGGCGGACCTCGAGAACGTGCCGATCGAGCGCCTGCAGGCGTTCTATCGGACGTACTACCAGCCCGACAACGCCGTGCTCCTGATCGCGGGGCGCTTCGACGAGGCCAAGACGTTCGATCTCGTCAACCGGATCTTCGGGAAGATCCCGAAGCCGACGCGGACGTTGCCGAAGTTCTACACGCTCGATCCGACGCAGGACGGCGAGCGCTCGGTCACGCTCGAGCGCGTGGGCGACGTCCAGGCGATCGCCGCGGTGTACCACGTGCCGTCGGGCGTCAACACCGAGTCCGGCGCGATCGACATCCTTCAGGAGATCCTGACGGACACGCCGTCGGGCCGACTCTACAAGGGACTGGTCGAGACGAAGAAGGCGACGTCGGTCGGCGGTTACTTCATGGCGCTCCACGACCCCGGCTTTCTGATGTTCAACGCCGAGGTCCGGCAGGATCAGCCCGTCGGCGAGGCGAAGGCCGCGCTGGTCAAGACACTCGACGACTCCGCGGGCGCCTCGCCCATCACGAAGGAAGAAGTCGAGCGCGCGCGAACGACGCTCCTGAAGAACATCGATCTGATGCTCAACAGCGCCGACCGCGTCGGGCTGAATCTGTCGGAGTACATCGGCCAGGGAGACTGGCGCCTCTTCTTCATCAATCGCGACCGCATCCGCAAGGCCGGGGTGGAGGACGTGCAGAAGGCCGCCGCGACGTACCTGAAGGCGTCAAACCGGACGCTCGGCGTCTTCCTCCCGACCGTCAAGCCCGATCGCTCGGACGTTCCTGCTCCGCCGGCGCTCGCCTCCGTCGTCGACGGCTACAAGGGCGACGCGGCGGTCGCGGTGGGCGAGGCCTTCGACGCCTCCCCGGCCAACATCGATGCACGGACGAAGCGCTCGCAGCTTTCGGACCGAATGAAAGTCGCGCTGCTTCCCAAGAAGACCCGGGGCGGCACGGTCGTCGCGGTCATGACGCTGCGCTTCGGGGACGAGAAGAGCCTCGTCGGCAAGTCCACCGCAGCGGACATGGCCGCCGACATGCTGATGCGCGGCACGACGAAGCACACCCGCCAGCAGATCAAGGACGAGCTGGACCGGCTCAAGGCGCGGATGAGCGTCGGCGGCCGGGCCAGCCAGGCGACTCTCTCGATTGAGACCATCCGGGAGAACTTCCCGGCGGTCCTGCGGCTGGCCGCCGAAGTCCTCCGCGAACCCGCGTTCCCCGAGAAGGAGTTCGAGGAGCTGCGGCAGGAGAATCTGGCCGCAATCGAGCAGCAGAAGAGCGAGCCCGACTCGGTCGGATCGAACTTCTACCAGCGCCACATGAATCCGTATCCCAAGGGGGACGTGCGGTACGTCGAGACGCTCGACGAGTCGCTCGCCAGCTACAAGGGCGCCACACTCGACGAGGCGAAGGGGTTCTACAACACGTACTTCGGCGCCTCCAACGGCGAGCTCGCCGTCGTCGGCGACTTCGACGAGAAGGAGGTCGCGGCCCTCGCGGCCGAGCTCTTCGGAGACTGGAAGAGCCCGTCCGGGTTCATCCGCATCCCCCAGCCGTACCAGGATGTGCCGCCGGTCAACCAGGCGCTCGAGACGCCCGACAAGGCGAACGCCTTCTTCGTCGCGGGCCAGAATCTCGCCATCCGCGACGACGATCCCGACTACCCGGCGTTGGTGCTCGGCAACTACATGCTGGGCGGCGGCTTCCTCAACTCGCGCCTGGCCACGCGAATTCGCCAGAAGGACGGCCTCTCCTACGGCGTCGGCTCGCAGCTCTCGGCCTCGCCGCTGGACAAGTCCGGCTCGTTCGCGACGTTCGCGATCTACGCTCCCCAGAACGAGGCCCGGCTCGAGAAGGCCTTCCAAGAAGAGCTTGCGCGCGTTTTGAAGGACGGATACGAGACCAAAGAGATCGCCGACGCCAAGTCAGGCTGGCTGCAGTCGCGCCAGGTCACGCGCGCCCAGGATCCGGCGCTGGCCCGGTCGCTCGCGACGGGCCTGTACCTCGGCCGGACGATGGCGTGGGACGCCGACTTCGAGAAGAAGGTCGAGGCTCTGACCGGCGAGCAGATCGTGGCCGCGATGCGCAAGTACCTCGACCCGGCAAAAATGACGATCGTCAAGGCGGGAGACTTCGCGAAAGCGAGCAAGGAGGCCGCTTCGAAATGATCCATTCCTCGGGTCCGCTCGCGCTGGCTCTTGCGGTCACCATTTCCACACCGGCCGCGGCTCCTCCCGCGGCCAAGAAGGTTCCTCACATGCAGACGCTGCACGGAGACACGCTCAACGACGAATACTTCTGGCTCCGCGAGAGGGAGAACCCGGAGGTGCGGAAGTTTCTCGAAGCCGAGAACGCCTACACCGACCAGGTGATGCGGCCCACGGAGCCCTTCCAGAAGGCGCTCTACGACGAGATGCTGGCGCGCATCAAGGAAACGGACCTGACCGTCCCCTACCGCGACGGCGGCTGGTATTACTACTCGCGCACCGAGAAGGGGAAGCAGTACCCGATCTACTGCCGCAAGAAGGGCAGCCTCGACGCGAAGGAAGAGATCTACCTCGACGTCAACGAGCTCGCCAAGGGCGAACGCTTCATGAGCGTCTGGCAGCGCGACGTCACGGACGACGGTCGCATCCTCGCGTACACGACCGACAACACCGGCTTCCGCGACTACACGCTGCGGATCAAGGACCTCGACACGGGCAAGCTCTTCCCCGAGTCCGTCCCGCGCGTCGCGTCGGTGGCCTGGGCGGCCGACAACAAGACGCTCTTCTACACGGTGACGGACACGGCCAAGCGGCCTTATCGCCTCTACCGCCACGTCCTCGGCACGGATCCCAAGAACGACGTCCTGCTGCTCGAAGAGATGGACGAGCGCTTCCGGCTCTTCGCCGGCCGTTCCCGGAGCAAGGCCGTCATCTTCGTGGGCGCGGGCTCCCACACCGCCAGCGAGTGGCAGTGGCTGCCCGCCGGCGAGCCGACGGCGGCGCTGAAGATGATCGCGCCCCGCGAGGTCGAGCACGAGTACGACGTGGACCACGGCGGCGACACGTTCTACATCCGGACCAACAAGGGTTGCCGCAACTTCCGCATGGTCACGGCGCCGATGACCGACCCCGGCGCGTCCAACTGGAAGGACATGATTCCCTGTCGCGAGAACGTGATGGTCGAGAACCACGACGTCTTCGCCGACTGGGTCGTCCTCTCCGAGCGCGAAGACGCCCTTCCCCGGATCCAGGTCATCGGCCGCAAGACGGGAGCGTCGTATCGGATCGACTTCCCGGAGGCAATCTACTCGGCGGGCCTGACGTCCAACGCCGAGTTCGATACAAACACGCTCCGCTTCGAATATGAGTCGTTCACGACGCCTCCTTCGGTCTACGACTATGACCTGGTCGCGAAGACGCGCAAGCTCCTCAAGCAGCGCGAGGTTCTCGGAGGGTACGACGCGACCCGGTACACCTCGGAGCGGCGATACGCAACCGCCTCCGACGGGACGAAGATCCCGATCTCGCTCGTCTACCGAAAGGGATTCGTCCCGGACGGCAAGGCGCCGATGCTGCTGACGGCGTACGGCTCCTACGGCGCGCCGTGGGACGCCGAGTTCAACTCGAGCCGCGTCAGCCTCCTCGACCGCGGCGTCGTCTACGCGGTCGGCCACATCCGCGGAGGCGGCGAGATGGGCAAGAAGTGGCACGACCAGGGCAAGATGCTCAACAAGAAGAACACCTTCACGGACTTCATCGCCGTGGCCGAAGCCCTGGTCGCCGACAAGTACACCTCCAAAGACCGCCTCGTCATCGAGGGAGGCTCGGCGGGAGGCCTGCTCATGGGCGCGGTGACGAATATGCGGCCGGACCTCTTCCACGCCGTCGTCACGCACGTGCCGTTCGTCGACGTCATCAACTCGATGCTCGACGAGTCGCTGCCGTTGACGGTCGGCGAGTTCGAGGAGTGGGGCAACCCGAAGGTCAAGGAGCAGTACGACTACATGATGACGTACAGCCCTTACGACAACGTCACAGCCAAGAGCTACCCGACGATGCTGGTCACGACCTCCTACAACGACAGCCAGGTCATGTAC
>JBKOZO010000199.1:0-3827 GCA_046725935.1 Acidobacteriota bacterium
ACGAGGGAGAGGGCGAGCGCCGTCACGGCAGCCATCGCGGTCCGGAACGTGATGTACCGGAAGACGTTGAACGCGGGCACGCGGCCGGCCAGCGGGAAGAGAAGCCAGTACAGCATCAGGCCTCCCCGGAAAGCGCCGCGAGGGCGCGCTCGAGTCCGACCGCCCGCGACGCCTTGAAGAGCACGGCGTCGTTGGACGAAAGGAGAGGCGCGAGAAGCGCCGCCGCCTCCTCGGCGCTCCCGGCATAGCGGACCGCCTCCGGCGTCAGTCCCGCGGCGACGGCGCCCTCGCCGAGGAAGCGGCCCCGCGGACCGACGCAGATGAGTAGATCCGCGCTCTTCGCCGCCGCGGCGCCGGTCTCGCGGTGCCACCTCTCTTCGTCCGGGCCCAGCTCCAGCATCTCTCCGAGAACCGCGATGCGCCGGCGGGGCGCCTGCGCCGCAAGCGTGGCCAGGGCGGCGCCCATCGAGGCCGGATTCGCGTTGTAGGTGTCGTCGTAGAGCCGAGCGCCGGAGGAGTGCCGCCGCCATACACCGCGATGCGCGGCGGGCCGCAGGCTCGCGGCGGCGGCCGCGCTGTCCTGGGGCGACAGCCCCACCGCGAAGGCGATCGCGGAAGCCGCCAGGAAGTTGGAGACCTGATGCGCGCCGGCGAGCGGGAGGCGGACGGGGGTCTCTCCCGCGGGCGTGCGCAGGAGGAAGCGGGAGGCGTCGGCTTCGAGTGCGAGCTCGCGCGCCGTAACGTCGGCGGCCGCCGAGAGACCGAAGCGCACGACCCGCCCGGATTGACCGCGGGCGATCGCCTCGACGCGCGGGTCGTCGGCGTTGGCCACGACCGTGCCGCCGGGTTTCAGCCCCTCCAGGATCTCGGCCTTCGCGTCGGCGATGGCGTCGACGGACGCGAAAAACTGCAGATGGGCGGCGGCGACGAGAAGGATCGCGGCCAGATCCGGCTCGAAGGCGCGGGAGAGCTTCGAGAGGTCTCCGGGCTCCGACAGCCCCATCTCGCCGACCATCCACTCCGGCTCGCTCGAAAGGTTGCAGATCGACATCGCGAAGCCGATCTGGCTGTTCTGATTGCCCGGCGTCTTCTCGACTCTGAGGCGGCGGGCGAGGATCTCCGCGGCGAAGTCCTTGGTCGTCGTCTTGCCCGCGGAGCCCGTGATGGCCGCGAGCCGGAAGCCCATGCGCTTCTTGATCGCGGCGGCGAGCTTCTGGAGCGCCTCGACCGGCCGGGCGACGAGAACCGACGGAAACCCCGCCGGCAGGTTTGCGGGCCGGCGCTCGCCCAGAAGCGCCCGCGCGCCGCGCGCCGCGGCCTCGGCCGCGAAATCGTGACCATCGGCGCGCTCGCCGCGGATCGCCACGAAGAGATCCCCCGGCCGGACGTTCCGCGAATCGACCGCCACGCCGGACAGAACGGCAGCGCCTTCGGCCTTCCCCGCGGCCGCCGCGGCGAGCTCCGCGAGCGTGAACCTCATCCCCGCCTCGCGAATGCGGCGGCGACCCGCCGGTCGTCGAAGGGAATCTGCCTGTCGCCGATCACCTGGGTGGTCTCGTGGCCCTTGCCCGCGATGACGACCACCGTTCCGGGATTGGCGAGCTCGATGGCTTGGCGAATCGCTTCGCCGCGGTCCACGATCTTCAGATACTTCGTGTTGCCGGACGCCTGAAGCCCCGTCTCGACCGCCTTGAGGATCGCCTCCGGATTTTCCGAGCGGGGATTGTCGGACGTGGCGATCGGGATGTCCGCGAGGCGTCCCGCGATCTCGCCCATGGGCGCCCGCTTTCCCGGGTCGCGGTCTCCGCCGCAGCCGAAGACCAGGACGACCTTGCGGTCGGTCAGCTCGCGGACCGAGAGAAGCAGCCGTTCGAGGGCGTCGGGAGTGTGCGCGTAGTCCACCAGGATCGTGTACGGCTGCCCGGCCTCGACGCGCTCGAGCCGTCCCGGCACGTCGCGCACGCCCGCGACCGCCGCCTCGATTTCCTCCGGCGCGACTCCGAGGCAGAGTCCCGCGGCCGCGGCGCCGAGGAGATTGCCGACCTGGAAGCGTCCGAGAAGCGGTGAAGTCAGCCGGAAACGTCCTGCCCCGTGGACGACGTCGAAGGCGGTGCCCGAGAGATCGCAACGCGCCGACTCGGCGCGGTAGTCGGCCGGATTCCCCGACGGGGAGAACCCCTCCATGGGCGCGGCGGCCTCCGAGAGCAGTCGCCGCCCGTAGGGGTCGTCCACGTTGACGACGCCGCGGGCGCCGGGCTTGCGCATCTCGAAGAGGCGCTTCTTGGCGGCGTAGTAGCTCTCCATGTCGCCGTGGAAGTCGAGGTGGTCGCGCGTCAGGTTCGTGAACACGGCCACGTCGAACCGGCATCCCGCCACGCGGTCGAGCGACAGCGCGTGGGAGGAGACCTCGAGAGACGCGGCCGGAACGCCCTCCTCGACCAGCTCCGCCAGGATCTCCTGGATCAGCGGCGCCTCGGGGGTCGTCCTCCCGGCGGGAATCTCCCGGCGCGGCGTCCGATAGACGGTCGTCGCGAGGAGTCCCGCTCGTCCGTAGCGCCTGGTAAGGATCGCTTCGATGAGCGTCGCCGTGGACGTCTTTCCGTTCGTCCCGGTCACGCCGGCGAGCACGAGCTTTTCGGACGGATTGCCGTGAAGGCGGGCCGACAGCTCGCCCAAGGCGCGCCGCGGGACCTCGACTTCGATCCAGGGAACGGCGACGCCCGGCTTTGCCGCGCGGTCGGAGATGACCGCGACCGCCCCGCGCGCGACCGCGTCTTCGACGTGCGCGAAGCCGTCGAACTTCGCTCCGCGGATCGCCACGAAGAGATCTCCCGGCCGGATGCTTCGGGAATCGCTCTGGACGCCCGCGACCTCCACGTCCTGCGCTTCGCGAGCGATGGAGACGCCCGGCAGGATGCCCGCGAGCTCCATCAGTCTCACGGGGCCGAAGGAGGCGGAGCCGTCTCCTCCGCGCGGCGCCCGGCCTCCGGGGCCGGAGACTCCGCGCTGTCGGCGAGAAAGAGAGTGGCCACGGAGCCTGGCCGGAGCGGCGAGCCGGCCGGAGGATCCTGAGCGACGACGAAACCGGTTCCCTGGAGCCTGGCGAGCACGCCGGCCCGCGCGAACATCGCCACGGCCTGCCGGGCAGAGAGGCCGAGGGCGCTCGGCGTGCGGTCGTCCACGACGTCTTCGCGCGCGATGGGAGGGCTCTTGTGGACCGACGCGGGAACGACACCCGCCGGGAAGTCGACGCGGCGCGCCGGGGGACCTTCCGCGAGCACCGTCGAGGGCACCTGCTGCTCCCGCGGCGCCACGCGGAGAATCCCGAGCGTCTGCGACATGACGCGGGCGAAGAGCGGCGCGGCGACGTCGGCGGCGTAGTACTTCCCTTGCGGCTCTTCGAGGACGACGACGGCGACGCAGCGCGGCTTCTCCGCTGGGGCGAAGCCCGCGAAGTTGGGCACGTGACGGCCGGCCTGGTAGCCGCCGACCCCCGCCTTCTGCGCGGTGCCGGTCTTGCCGGCGACGGCGAATCCGGGGATCGCCGCTTTGCTTCCGGTGCCGTGCTCGACGACGCCGACGAGGATGCGCGCGATCGCCTGCGCCGTCTCCGGCGACACGGCGCGCACCGGCTCGCGCACGGCCACCGGCTTCGCGACGCCTCCGGGCTCGACGATCCGCGTGACGATCCGCGGCTGCACGAGCATCCCGCCATTGGCCACGACGGCGGTGATCCGGGCGAGCTGCAGGGCGTTCAAGGCGACTTCCTGGCCCATCGAGATCGAGGCCGTGGAGAGTCCCGACCATTTCGGCAGGGGACGGAAGAT
>JBKOZO010000200.1:0-5878 GCA_046725935.1 Acidobacteriota bacterium
GCCGCGGCCCACGCGCTTGGGGTAGTGCGTCGCGCCCGCGGCCGGAGCGAGGTCGTGGATTCCGGTCGCCGGCGGGCGCGACGGCGTCACGGCCGCCTTCTTCGGACGCGGGGGACGCGCGGCGCGCGGCGCCGGAGCCGCAGCCGCCGCCTTCGCGGGGGCCTTGGGCGCAGCCGCCTTCGCCGCCGGCTTGGCCAGCTTGCGGGAGGCGGGCTTGCCCGTTTTCGTCGTCTTCTTCTTTTCGACCATTGTGAGTCCTTACGCCCTACGCTTTCGAGACTGCGACGAGGTGACGGACTTTCCGGATCATTCCGCGCACCGCCGGCGAATCCTCGCGGACGATCTCCTGCCCCATCCGGCGGAACCCGAGGCCCTTCAGAGTGGCCTTCTGATCCTTGGGAGTGCAGATCCCGCTCTTGACCTGGCGAATCGTCAGCCGGTCCTTGCCTTCCTTCCTTCCCTTCCCCTTTTCGGCGGCCACGGCGGTCACGCGTTCTCCTCCGGCGCCGGCGGCTGCTCGGCCGCGCCGCGGCCTCTGCGCTTCGCCATCTCGTCCTCGTTCTTCAGCCGCAGAAGGCCGTCGAACGTCGCCTTGATCACGTTGTGTGGATTGGTCGTCCGGAGCGACTTCGTCAGGATGTCCTGGATCCCGACCGACTCGAGGACTGCACGGACCGGTCCGCCAGCGATGACGCCGGTCCCGGCCGCGGCCGGCTTCAGGAGCACGCGGCCCGCGCCGTAGGTTCCGACGATCGCGTGCGGGATCGTCGTCCCCTTCAGCGAGACCTTTTGCATGTTCTTCTTGGCCATCTCGATTCCCTTCTTGATGGCCATCGGCACTTCCTTCGCCTTGCCCGAGCCGTAGCCGACCCGTCCCTGCCCGTCGCCCACGACGACGAGGGCCGAGAAGGAGAAGTTCTTGCCGCCCTTGACGACCTTCGTGACGCGATTGATGTGGACGACCCGGTCGATCAGCTCACGCCCCTGCGCGTCGCGTTCTTTCTCGCGCTCGCGCGGCGCCCGCGGCCCCCGGTTGCTGCTCATGGTTCCTCTCCGTCCTGTTCCTAGAACTCGAGACCGCCCGAGCGGGCCGCGTCGGCGAGGGCCTTGACCCTGCCGTGATAGCGGTAGCCGCCGCGGTCGAACACGACCTTGGTGACGCCGGCCTTCTTGGCTCGCTCGGCCACGAGGGCCCCGACCTTGCCGGCCGCCTCGCGGGAGCCGCCCTTGCCGGCCTCCTTGCGCAGCCCCGGATCCAGCGAGGACGCGTGCGCGAGGGTCGCGCCCCTCCCATCGTCGACGACCTGGGCGTAGATGTGCCGGCCACTCTTGTAGACGGCCAGTCGCGGGCGCTCCGCGGCGCCGCGCACCTTCTGGCGGACGCGGATCCGGACCCGCGAGCGGGCTTCCGTGCGTGCTTGCGATCGATTCATGACTACTTCCCGCCGGCCTTTCCGACCTTGCGCTTGATCACTTCGTTCGCGTACTTGATCCCCTTGGCCTTGTACGGGTCGGGGATGCGCAGGCCCCGCATCTCGGCGGCCGTCTGGCCGACCCTCTGCTTGTCGGCGCCCGTGACCGTCATCTTCCCGGCCTTAGCGTCGATGGACACCGCGATCCCCTCGGGGATCGGGAAGTCCACCGGGTGCGAATAACCCAGCGAGAAGACGACCGACTTGCCCTTGACCTCGGCCTTGTAGCCGACGCCCGAGATCTCCAGCTCCTTGGTGAAGCCCTTGGTGACGCCCTCGACATTGTTGGCCACGAGGCTGCGCAGCAGGCCGTGGCAGGCGCGGATGTGCGGCTCGTCGGAGCCGCGCGCGATCTTCACCTGTCCGTCCGCGACCGAGACGGTCAGGCCCGACGGGATGGCGCTGACGAGCTCTCCCTTGGGCCCCTTGACCCGGACTCTTTCGGCGTCGGCCTTGACCTCGACTCCCTTGGGAATCGCGACCGGCATTTTCCCTATGCGCGACACGGTTGGATTCTCCTCACCAGACGTTGCAGAGCACTTCGCCGCCGAGGCGGGATTGCCTCGCCTTCTTGTCCGTCACGATGCCCTTCGAGGTCGACACGATCGACATGCCGAGGCCTCCCAGCACCGACGGGATGTCGTCGGCCTTCGCGTAGACGCGCCGGCCCGGCCGCGAGACGCGCTCGAGGCCCGAGACGATCGGCTCGCCCTCGGGGTCGTATTTCAGCCCCACCCGCAGCACCGGCCGGCCCGCATCCTGGACCTTCCGGTAGGAGGCGATGTAGCCCTCCTCCTCGAGGACCTTGAGGACGGCCTCCTTGACGCGGGAGGACGGCACGTCCACCTTGTCGTGGCCGGCGCGCATGCCATTGCGCAGGCGCGTCAACAGATCGCTCAACGGATCGCTGGTCTTCATCGCTTCACCACGACGCCTTCAGGACGCCCGGGATGTACCCCATGTTGGCGTTCTGACGGAAACAGATGCGGCAGAGGCCGAACTTGCGGAACACCGCGCGGGGGCGGCCGCAGACCCGGCAGCGCCGGATCGTCCGCGTCATGAACTTCGGCTTCTTCGCCGCCTTGATTCGCATTGCCCGAGTGGCCATGGGTGTTCTTTCCTCGCCTACTTGGCGAACGGCATGCCGAGCTCGCGCAGCAGCGCCTTGGCCCGGTCGTCCCGTCCGGCCGTCGTCACGATCGTCACGTTCAAGCCCTTCGACTTGTCCGTCTTCGCATAGTCGATCTCCGGGAAGATGAAGTGGTCCCGGACCCCCAGGGTGTAGTTGCCGCGGCCGTCGAAGGCCTTGTTGGAGACGCCGCGGAAGTCGCGCACCCGGGGCAGCGCGATGTTGATCAGCCGGTCCAGAAACTCCCACATGCGGTCGCCGCGCAGCGTCACGCGCGCGCCGATCGACATCCCCGTGCGGAGCTTGAACGTCGCGATCGACTTCTTGGCCTTCGTCACGATGGCGCGCTGCCCCGCGATCGCGGAGAGCTCCTCGGCCGCCGGGTCGATCAACTTGGGATTGGACACGGCTTCGCCCAGGCCCATGTTGAGAACGATCTTCTCCAGGCGCGGAACCGCCATGGAGTTCTCGATCCCGAACTCCTTCTTCAAGGCCGGGGCGACCTCTTTTGCGTACCGTTCTTTGAGTCTCGCTGCCATCTTTTTGGTCTCAGGTCCTAAGTCTCAGGTCTCAGGTTTACGCCAGAACGGCGCCGCTCTTCTTGGCGATCCGCTCCGGGTTGCCCTCGGCGTCGCGCCGGCGGCCGATCCGCGTTCCCACGTTGCGGTCCGGGTCCACGAGCATCACGTTGGAGATGTGGATCGTGGCTTCCTTCTCGGAGATGCCTCCGGCGATGTTCTTCGACGGATTCGGCCGCGTGTGCCGCTTGATCATGTTGACGCGCTCGACGATGACGCGGCTCTCGCCCGGCAGAACCCGCAGGATCTTGCCCTGGCGGCCGCGGTCGCGCCCCGCGATCACGACGACGAGGTCGTTCTTCTTGAGCTTCGGCTTCTTGGTCTTCTTGGCCATCACAGCACTTCCGGGGCGAGGGAGATGATCTTCATGAACTTCTTCTCGCGCAGCTCGCGGGCCACCGGCCCGAACACGCGCGTCCCGATGGGCTCCCCTTCGTTGGAGATCAGGACCGCGGCGTTGTCGTCGAAGCGGATGTAGGACCCGTCCTTGCGGCGATGGTTCCGCCGCGTCCGGACGATCACCGCCCGCACGACCCGCTTGCCGTGCTTCTCGACGAACGGCGAGTCCGGCGCGGCCTCCTTGACCGAGGCCGTGATGATGTCGCCCAGGCCGGCGTACTGGCCGGCCGAGCCGCCCCGCATCCGGATGCAGGCGATCTTGCGCGCCCCGGAATTGTCCGCCACCTCGAGGATGGTGCCCATCTGAATCATCGCGATGCTCCTAGGCCTGCGCCTTCGTCACGATCTCCCGCAGCCGCCAGCGCTTGCGCCGGGACAGAGGACGCGTCTCCTCGATCCGGACGCGGTCTCCCACCTTCGCGGCGTTCTCCTCGTCGTGGGCGTGGAAGCGGCTCGTGCGCTTGATCGTGCGCGTGTACTCGGCGTGCTGCACGCGCCGCTCGACCTCGACGACGATCGTCTTCTCCATCTTGTCGGAGACCACGCGGCCGACCTTGGTCGCGCGTCCCTTCTTCACGGCCGTCTCGCTCACTTGCCCGCCTCCGCGTTCTTCTCCAGGGCCCGCCGGTACGTCTTGACCCGGGCGATGTCCCGGCGCAGCACCCGCAGGCGGCTCGGATTCTCGAGCTGGCCCGTGGACTTCTGGAGCCGGAGCTTCCAGGCCGACTCCTTCAGCTGCTTTTCCTTTTCGACGAGATCCGCCAGGCCCTGCTGGGCCAGCGTCTCGCGCTCCTTCTTCTTCATCGGATCTCCATCTCGGACTCGCGCGTGATCAGCCGGGTCTTGAGTCCCAGCTTGTCGGCCGCGAGCTCGAGGGCTTCCTTGCCGGTAGCGAAGTCGACGCCCTCCATCTCGTAGAGGACGCGTCCCGGCTTGACCACCGCGACCCAGCCCTCCGGCGCGCCCTTGCCCTTGCCCATGCGCGTCTCGGCGGGCTTCTTGGTGTACGGCTTGTCGGGGAAGATCCGGATCCAGATCTTTCCGCCGCGCTTGACCGCGCGCGTCATCGCGATGCGGCCGGCCTCGATCTGGCGGGCCGTGATCCAGCCCGGCTCCAGGACCTGGAGACCGATGTCGCCGAACGCGAGCGTGCCGCCGCGATGCGCCTTGCCGCGCATGCGTCCGCGCTGCTGCTTGCGGTATTTCACTTTCGAGGGCATCAACATGGCTTAACTACTCTTCTCTGCCGTCTGCAATCTGCCGTCCGCGGCCCTACGCCGCGCTCTTCCTTCTGTTCTTGGCCTTGTGCTGCTCGCCGCGGTAGATCCAGACCTTCACGCCGATCTTTCCGTAGGTCGTGTTCGCCTCGGCGAAGCCGTAGTCGATGTCGGCCTTGAGCGTGTGGAGCGGGAGGCGCCCCTCCTGATACCACTCGGCGCGGGCGATCTCGGCGCCGTTCAACCGGCCGGCGCAGCGGATCTTGATGCCCTGGGCGCCGAAGCGGAAGGCGGACTCGATGCCCTTCTTCATGGCGCGCCGGAACGCCACCCGGCGCTCCAGCTGCAGGGCGATCGACTCGGCCACGAGCTGGGCGTCGGTCTCGGGGCGCTGGATCTCGATGATGTTGATGTGAACCTCGGTTTTCGTCCGCTTCTGCAGCTCGTCGCGGAGCTTGTCGACCTCGGCGCCGCGCTTGCCGATGATGATCCCCGGCCGCGACGTCTGGATGTTGATCTTCAGCTTCCCGGCGAAGCGCTCGATGTCGACCTCGGAGACTCCGGCGTGCGAGAGACGGCCCTTGAGCTCCTTGCGGAGCTTCAGGTCGTCGTGGAGGAACTTCTCGTACTCCTTCTCCGAGAACCAGCGCGAATGCCAGGTCCGGTTGAAGCCGAGCCGGAAGCCGTAGGGGTGAACTTTCTGACCCATCGTTACACCTCGTCCGAGAGCTCGATCGTCAGGTGGCTCTTGCGGTGCAGCACGCGGTAGGCGCGGCCCATCGGGGCCGGCCGCACGCGCTTTTCCTGGGGCCCCTTGTCGACCGTAATTCGCCGCACGACGAGCTCGTCCACGTCGAGCTGCGCTTCCTTCTGTTCGGCATTGGCGACGGCGGACCGGAGCGTCTTCAGGACGTCCCGGGCGGCCGCCTTCTTGGCGTGGCGAAGGATCGCGACGGCGTCGTTGACCTTCTTGCCGCGCACGAGGTCGGCCACGAGGCGGACCTTCTGCGCCGAACCCTTCATGTAGCGGAGTTTCGCTGTCGCTTTCATGTCCCTGCTCTAGGCCTTCGGAGCGGACGGAGC
>JBKOZO010000201.1:0-16223 GCA_046725935.1 Acidobacteriota bacterium
GATTCTGGCCGTTATTGATGACCTGCACCGTTCGGTGGCCGAGCTCCCGGGACGCGCCCTCGGAGTCCGTTGCGTTGACCGAGATCACGTGGAGGCCGTTGATGAAGGCCGTCGTGTCGATGTTCGCCACGAAACCGGAATACAGCGAGTTCGGAACGTCCGGGAACGCGGCCTGCACGTCCGGTCGCTGGCTGCCGTAGACGGCCGTCGAAGGCTCGCCGCGCCCGACGGCGCCGGCGACGATCTGTCCGTCCACCAGGAAATCGATGTGGTCGATGTCCACGTCGTCGATGGCCCAGCCGACGACCGGGAAGGAGCCATTGGCTCCCTCGAGGCCCTTCGAACCCGGAATGTCGATGAAGCCGAAGGGCGCCTGGTTGATCGAGCTGTTGACGACCACGTTGATCGTGCTGACGACGAATTGCGCCTGCGTCGCAGACTCGGTCACGCGGATGGCGATGGAGTGCGGCCCGTCGTCATAGACGCCCCGCGCCAGAAACGAAGTCAGGAATCCGGGATTCGGAGTCGCGCTGTTGACGTAGGTCGGAAAGATCTCCAACACGTCGGGGCGGGGCAGGCTCATGTCGGCGCGGTTGACGAGCACGCCGTCCACGAGCAGCTCGATCCGGTCGACCCCGTTGAAGTCGAGGACGAAACCGGAGACGCGCACGATGCCCGAGACCGTCTGGCCATCTGCCGGATAGTCGATGCCGCCGATCGGCTGCGCACCGGCGTGTTTCACCAGCAAGCAGACCGAGGCGACGAGAAGCGCCAGAAGCCGGGCCTTCCTAACCATGCATTCCTCCCCGAAAATTTAAGAAAAGAATGTGGAAATTGTGCCTCAAAGTCAAGCGGTATCAGTTCTTCACCTCATTTTTTTAGGCAAACAGGCCCCCGAAATGCTACAACCGTGGAAGTGCACGTCGAGCAGTCGCGTTTCGCGTTGCGCACCCTCGCGCGCGGCGGTCTCGCGGTTTCCGATGGCGTGATCCTCGTCACCGAATGCGCGAGCTGCTGAAATCCCGCCGCGTCCAGGCGGTAGTGTCGATCGTTCTGGCGGCCGGCCTGGTCGCCTGGTTTCTGTCGCGCGTCTCCCTTCACGAGATCGGACGCGTCATCGCCTCGGCCTCGCCCGCGTATCTCGCGGCGAGCGTGGCGATATCCCTGCTGGTGTTCGTGCTGCGCGCGCTGCGCTGGATCTGGATCCTGCGGCCCGTCGGCCGCGTCCCGTTCTTTCCGTCCTTTCGCGCCACGGCCGTGGGCTTTGCCGCGAACACGGTCCTTCCCGCGCGCGCCGGCGAGGTCATCCGGCCCGCGCTTCTCGCGCACGAGGAGCGGCTCCCCTTCTCGGCGCTCCTCGCCTCGATCGTTTTCGAACGCGTGCTGGACGCGCTGGCGCAGCTCTTCTTCCTGGGGCTCGCCCTGGCCGGCTCCTCCGGGCCCGTCGGCTCGTTCTCGGCGGGGCGCCTGCGCTGGGTCGCCGCCGCGGCCGCTCTGGCCGCCGTCGCGGTCGCTCTCTTCGCGGTGGTCTGGCGCGAGACGACCGAGCGCCTTCTCGAACGGCTGTTCCGGCTCCTGCCCGAGAAGGCCCGCGGGCCGGCGATGCGGATCGCGCACACGTTCCTGGACGGCTTCGCGTCTCTGAAGAGCCCGCGCCTGTTCGTCCTGGTCGGCGCGGGCTCCCTGGGCATGTGGTTCGTGATCAACGTCCAGGTTTGGTGCACCATGCGCGCGTTCGGACTCGCTCTGCCGCTGTCCGCCGCCTACGTCATCACGACGGCCGCGGTGCTCGGACTCGCCGTGCCCACCCCCGGGGGACTCGGCGGCTATCACGCCGCGGTGCAATTCGCGCTGACGGACATCTTTCGCGTGCCCGTCGCGACGGCCACGGGTGTCGCGATCCTGGCGCATGCCGTGTCCTTCGTGCCCATTTCCCTCGTCGGCTTCGCCCTCGTCGCGACCAACCCCCTGCGCAAGCGCGACCTGGAAGCCGCGAGGGCCGCGTCACCGGAGACTCCGGCCAAAAAGCGATACTCTTGACGGCGTGAAGTGCCCCTTCTGCGCGGCGGTCGACGACCGGGTCGTGGACTCGCGCGAGAGCCGCGAAGGCGAGGTCATCCGGCGGCGGCGCGAGTGCACCGCCTGCGGCCGACGTTTCACCTCCTACGAAACGATCGAAGAGATCCCCTACATGGTCGTCAAGAACGACGGACGCCGGGAACGCTTCGACCGCAACAAGCTCCGGACCGGACTCGTCAAGGCGTGCGAGAAACGGCCGGTCTCCCCCGTCGAGCTCGACAAGATCGTGGACGAGGTCGAGTCCCTGCTGCACGACGCCGAGGAGCGGGAGATCGCCACGTCCCGCGTGGGTGCGATCGTGATGGACCGGCTCCGAGAGCTCGACAAGGTTGCCTACGTCCGCTTCGCGTCGGTCTACCGGAAGTTCGAGGACGTGGACGAGTTCCTGCACGAGCTGAAGAACCTGATCGGTCGAGGAGAGAAGGTGACGCCGTGAGGCGAAGCCGCACGGCGTCATCCCGAGGCCCGCTGGGCCGAGGGATCCCGGACTCGGAGCGCCGCTCATGGTGAAGCGCACCGCCCGCTTCTACGGCCCGATGGTCGAGCTGTCGCGGCTCCAGAGCGAGCTGAACCGGATGTTCGCCACTTTCGTCGAGAACAACAACAAGGGAGGAGCTCCGGCGTCGTCCTGGGACCCGAACGTGGACGTGCTCGACGATGGCGACACGATCCGCGTTCTCGTCGAGCTGCCGGGGGTCGAGCCCGGGGACGTGCGGGTCACCATCCGCGGACGCGTCCTGATGATTCGCGGCTCCAAGAAGGGGAAGATCCGGTCGCGGGAAGGACTTCGCTTCTTCTGCATGGAGAGGTACTTCGGCGGATTCGTCAAGTCCGTGGCGCTTCCCCGTCCCGTCAACTCGCACCTGGCCCGGACCGCGATGAAGCACGGCCTGCTCGAGATCTTCCTCCCGCGCGTTCCCGACATGCGCGAGAAGGAGATCGAGATCCCCGTCGCCGCCGCCGCTGCCGAGGTGGAGGAGTAGCCGGACCCATGGTCGAGCTGGAAGAGAAAGAGAAGGACAAAGAGGTCGCGACCGAGCGGGACGCCGAACTCCCGATTCCGGACATCCTTCCGGTTCTGCCCCTCAAGGACGTCGTGGTCTTCCCCTACATCATCCTGCCCCTTTCGGTCTCGCGGGAGAAGTCCATCAACGCCGTGGACGCCGCGCTCGCGGAACAGCGCATCATCATGCTCGTCGCGCAGCGCGACGCCCAGAACGACACGCCCAAGCCCGAAGACCTCTACCCCGTGGGCACGGTGGCCGCGATCATGCGGATGCTCAAGCTGCCCGACGGGCGCATCCGCCTCCTCGTCCAGGGTCTCTCGCGCGCCCGGCTGGATTCGGTCCTCTCCGAGGAGCCGTTTCTCAAGGCCAAGATCACGCGGCTGGAGGAATCCGAGTCGCCCGAGGAGCTTCCCCCCGAGCACGAAGCCCTGCTGCGCAGCGTCAAGCAGAACCTGGAGAAGTCCGTCTCGCTGGGGAAAAACATCTCGCCCGAGGTCATGGTCATCGCCGGAAACCTCGACGATCCGGCGCGCCTGGCGGATCTCGCCGCTTCCAACCTCGACCTGAAGCTCGAGGAGGCGCAGAAGATCCTGGAGTCCACGGACCCGATCGCGCGCATGCGCCTCGTCAACGACAGCCTCGCCAAGGAGATCACCGTGCTGACGATGCAGCAGGAGATCTCCACGCAGGCGCGGGGCGAGATGGACAAGTCGCAGCGGGAGTACTACCTGCGCCAGCAGCTGCGCGCGATCCAGCAGGAGCTCGGAGAGGGCGAGGAGATCTCCGAAGAGCTCGACGCCTACCGCCGGGTCATCAGCGAGCGGAAGATCCCGCAGGAAGCGGCCACCGAGATCGAGAAGCAGATCAAGCGCCTCGAGCGCAGCCACCCCGACTCGGCCGAGACGGCGATCATCCGGACGTATCTCGACTGGATGACGGGTCTGCCCTGGAGCGTGACCTCGGAGGACTCCAAGGACATCGACCGGGCCCGCAAGATCCTGGACGAAGACCACTACGACATCGAGAAGGTCAAGGAGCGCATCCTCGAGTTCCTGGCCGTGCACGCCTTGAAGCAGAGCCTGAAGGGACCGATCCTGTGCTTCGTCGGGCCGCCGGGCGTCGGCAAGACCTCGCTGGGCCGGTCCATCGCGCGGGCGCTCGACCGCAAGTTCGTGCGGCTGTCGCTCGGAGGTGTGCGCGACGAGGCCGAGATCCGGGGTCACCGGCGCACCTACGTGGGGGCGATGCCGGGGCGCATCATTCAGGGGATCCACCAGGCCGCCACCTCCAACCCCGTCTTCATGCTCGACGAGATCGACAAGATCGGCGCGGACTACCGCGGCGACCCGTCGGCCGCGCTGCTCGAGGTGCTGGACCCCGAGCAGAACTTTTCCTTCCGCGACCACTACCTGTCGGTGCCCTACGACCTCTCGAAAGTCCTGTTCATCGCGACCGCCAACGTGCTCGATCCGATCCAGCCCGCGTTCCTCGATCGGATGGAAGTCATCCGGCTCTCCGGCTACACGCTCGAGGAGAAGAAGGCGATCGCCCGGCGCCACCTGATCCCCAAGCAGATGGAGGAGAACGGCATCACCGAGGCCTCGGTCGAGTTCACCGACTCGGGCATCGAGAAGATCATCGAGGCGTACACGCGGGAGGCCGGCCTGCGCAACCTCGAGCGCGAGATCGGCGCGGTCTGCCGGAAGGTCGCGGTCTCGGTCGCCAAGGGCAAGAGCCGCAAGTACCGCATCAGCGGGGCGTCGGTCGAGAAGATGCTCGGCCCCATCAAGCACTTCCGCGACGAGCAGCTCAAGAAGGACCAGGTGGGCGTGGCCACGGGCCTGGCCTGGACCTCCGTGGGCGGCGACATCCTCTTCGTCGAGGCGCTGGCGGTCCGCGGCAAAGGAGGACTGCGCCTGACGGGCCAGCTCGGCGACGTGATGAAGGAGTCCGCACAGGCCGCGATGTCCTACGCCCGCGCCCATGCCTCGGAGCTGAACATTCCGCACGACTACTTCGAGACGCACGACGTCCACGTGCACGTGCCGGAGGGCGCGATCCCGAAGGACGGGCCCTCCGCCGGCATCACGATCGCCACCGCGATGATCTCGACGTTCACGCAGAGGAAGGCCCGCCGGGACGTGGCGATGACGGGCGAGATCACGCTGCGGGGCGAGGTCCTGCCGATCGGCGGCGTGAAGGAGAAGGTCCTCGCCGCGCGTGCCGCCCGGATCACGACGATCATCCTGCCCCGGATGAATCGCCGCGACGTCCTGCAAATCTCGCCGCGCATCGTGCACGGCATCACTTTCCGCTACGTCGACAACATGGAGGAGGTCCTGTCGATCGCGCTGCTCCCGCCCGACACCGATGTGATCGCGGATCCCGAGAAGCACGACGAGCGACCCGAGACGCCGGGGCGGGAGATCCCCGTGTCGGGCTCGTCCCGGCGGAGAGCGCCCGCGTCCCCGCGCGCGTGAAGCCGGAAGACCGGTTCGTCGAAAAGCTGCGCGCCTTGCTACCTCGCGCCGACGGCGTCCTCCTCGGGCCCGGCGACGACGCCGCGCTCATCGCCTGGCCGGAGGAAGTCCTCGCGGCGACGACCGACCTGCTCGTCGAGGGCGTGGACTTCCTGCCCGGAGAGGATCCCCGGCGCCTCGGCCGTCGCGCTGTGGCGGTCAACCTGTCGGATCTCGCCGCGATGGGAGCGGCGCCGGCGTTTTTTCTCCTCGCGATCGGGTTTCCGGCGGAACGCGGGGACGAGTATCCGCTGGCGGTCGCGCGCGGAGCGATCGAGCGCGGCTCGGAGTTCGGCGCGCATCTGGCCGGCGGCGACCTCTCGGCCGCCGGACAGACGATCGTTTCGGTCGCGGCGTGGGGACACTCCGCGCCGTTTCCCCTGACCCGTTCGGGCGCTCGGGCCGGCGACGCCGTCTTCGTCTCGGGCCATCCGGGCGACGCCGCCGCCGGCCTGCGGCTGGCGCAGACGATCGCCGCGTTCTCACGGCCCGGCGGCGACGCCGAACCGCGCTTTCCGGAGCTCTCCCACGAGCACCAGCAGCGGCTGCTGGCCGCCTTCCAGGATCCGGCTCCCCGCGTCGCCCTCGGGCGCGGCCTCGCCATCGAGGGCCTCGCGACGGCGGCGGTCGACGTCTCGGACGGCCTCGGAGTGGACGCGGGACGCCTCGCCCGCGCCTCGGGGGTACGCCTCGTCGTCGAAGAAGACCGGCTCCCTCTGTCCCGTCCTCTCATATCCTTCTCGGAGATGGAGGAGCTCGACCCGGTGGAGCTCGCGGTCTCGGGCGGAGACGACTACGAGCTTCTCTTCACCGCCTCGCCGGCGTGCGCCGCGCGGCTGGAAGAGCACCCCGACGCGTTCGGGGTTTCGATCACGCGAATCGGACGCGTCGTCCCCGGGAAAGGTGCGGCGCTCGTCTCCCGCGGCGGAGAGCGCGAGATCGCCGATCGCGGCCACGATCATCTGGAGAGCGCGCGGTGAGCGGCACGGCCGGGAATAAGAGCCCGGTCACGGGGCGCCGGTACCGGCGCTCGCTCAAGCGACGAAGCCTGAAGCTGCTGCTGGACCTGATGGGGCGCGAGCAGACGCCCGAGCGCGTGGCCGCGGCCGTGGCCCTGGGCGTGGGCGTGGGTTTGTCTCCGTTCATCGGCTTCCACTTCATCCTCGCCATCGTCCTGGCCTTCGCGTTTCGCTTGAACAAGCTCGACACGGTTCTCGGCTCTCTCGTCGGAAACCCGTGGACCCTGCCCCCCTTCTTCGCGGCCGGCTATCGGGTCGGCCGAGCGCTCCTCGGCTACTCCTCGACGCGCGTGGCGCCGCTGCATTGGCAGCGGATCCTTCACGAAGACTTCTGGGTCGCGTTCCGCGGCCCGGGCTTCGGACCGCGCCTCGCCGCGTTTCTCGTGGGGACGACGCTGCTCGCGGTCGCCACGGCGCTCGTGTCGTACGTCGTGCTGCGGAGCCTCCTGCGCGTGTACCACCGCCGGCATCCGCGCGTCGCCGAGCGCGCCGCGCGCCGGCGGGCGATCAGCGAGCGCCCCCCCGACGCCGCGCACCCCTTGCCGCCGGATCCGCTGCCGCCGGATCACCGGGTTCACTAAGAGTTCCGGGTTCCAAGCGGATTCTGGGTTTCCGTCCCCCTACTTGGAACTCGGAACCTGGAACTCGGAACTTTTCTCCTTCGCCAGCCACTCGGCGTATCCGCGCTGCGCCGGCTTCGAGTCGGGCGCGAGAGCGAGCGCGCGGTGCCAGGCGTGTCGCGCCTCCGGGCGGCCGTGGGCGGAGAGAACGATCGCCAGCCGGTAGGCCAGCGGAAACGACCGGGGATTGGCGGCGATGCCCTTGCGGTACGCCTCTTCCGCGCCGGCGAGATTGCCGCTCTCCTCCCGCACGAGCCCGAGCCCGAAGAAGCCGTTCTCGTACGTCGGATTGCAGCGCAGCGACTGAGCGTAGTCCTCCTCCGCGCCCTCCAGATCGCCGAGCACCCGCCGCATCCGGCCCTGCCCGGCCCAGGCGTCCCAGTACCGGGGGAAGATCTCCGTCGCGCGCGTGTAGTGCTCGAGCGCTCTCCGCGTCTCTCCGGCTTCGGCCGACGCATAGGCGTAGTCGTAGTGCGCCTTCGCGCTGGCGGGCGACTCGCGCACGAGATTCGCGAACAACACGAGATCGCCGTCCCAGACGGGATTCCGGATCACGGTTCGCGCGCCGAACGCGACCGCGAGCGCGGCGAGCGCGGACAGCCGGGCGAGCGGCGCCTCGGCGAACCGGCGGGCGGCGCCGACGACCGCGGCTCCGGCGATGAGGCAGAAGCCCGCCGATGGCAGGTACATGAGCCTCTCGGCGAAGATCGTGCCGGTCGGAAAGAGGAGGTTGGACGCCGGCAGCGCCGCGAGAACCAGGAACAGCAGGCCCGCCGCCGCGACCGACCGGTCGCGCAGCCGCCACACCGCCGCGGCGCAGAGCGCGACGAGCAGCGCCGGGGCCCCGAAGAAGAGGAGCTCCTGGGGCGAGAGAAGGGGAAGCGACCAGGCCGACTCGTCCGCCGAGAGCCTTACGGGCAGCACGAGCCGGCCCAGGTAGCGGAAGAAGATCGCGGCGGCGTTGGCGGCGCGGGTCGCCGGCGACAGGGGGGCCAGAGGATTCTCGAGCTGGAAGATCCCCGTGTTCCTGCTCCGCAGCGCACCGCCGAGAATCGCCGCCCGCAGCGCGAAGACCCCCGCCAGCACGATCGCCGACCCGACGTAGAAAGCGAGGCCCCGTCTCCAGGCGGTGCGGAACCGCGTGCCGAGCCCTCCCTCGGCCGACCAGGCGAGAAACAGGAAGACGAGCGCGGGCGCGACCGCGGCGCTCTCCTTGGTCAGGTTCGCGAGCAGGTATGCGAAGAGAGATGCCGCAAGCGCCCGGCGCCTTCCCTCCTCCGTCCAGCGCAGGGCGAGCAGGATGCAGGCGAGGGCCAGGAGCGCCGACAACGTCTCGCCGCGCCCGACGATCGACGTCACGGCCTCGACGTGCAGCGGGTGCACGGCGAAGATCAGCGCGGCGGCGACCGAAGGCGGCGGCGGGATTCCGACCCGGAGGAACAGCTTCGCGACGAGGAGCGTCGCGGCGACGTGCAGGAGGACGTTGACGACGTGAAACGGCACGGGCGCCGACCCGTGGATCCACCACTGGACCGCGAAGGACAGCAGCAGGATCGGCCGGTACGCGGTGCCGGTGCCGCGCGGCCCGCCGAAGTACTGCGTCGTGAAGATCTCTCCGACCCGGCTGGCGGAGCGGAGGCGGAAGTTGTCGCGGACGATCGCCTTGTCGTCGTAGGTGAAGTCGCCCGTCAGGCCGTTGGCGTAACAGAGGACGCACGCGCCGGCGAGCAACAGCGCCCACGAGGGACGCAGCCGCGCCGCGCTCACCGGATCTGGTAGAGCTCGTTGCGGATGCGGCACCCCGTGGGTGTCATCGCGAGTCCGCCGTCGGCCGTTTCCTTGAGCGACCGCGGCATCGCTTCGCCGATCTTGACCATCGCTTCCACGACCTCGTCCATCGGGATCACGCTCTCGACACCCGCCAGGGCCGTCTGCGCGCCCGCCAGCGCCAGCATCGCGGTGAACCCGTTGCGGACGACGCACGGGACCTCGACTAAGCCCGCCACGGGATCGCAGGCGAGTCCGAGCGTGTTCTGGAGTGTCAACGCCGCCGCGTGCACCGACGCGCGCGGCGTGCCGCCGAGGAGGAACGTCAAGGCCCCCGCCGCCATCGACGCGCCGACCCCCTGCTCGGCCTGGCAGCCGCCCGCGGCGCCCGACAGCTCGGCCTTCGCCGCCACGAGGGCGCCGAAGCCGCCCGCCACGACCAGCCCGCGCGCGGCGAACTCGTCGTCGAAGCCCTTCTCTTCGGAGATCGCGAGAAGGGTTCCCGGCACCATGCCGGCCGCGCCCGCCGTCGGGGCCGCGACGATGATGCCCATCCGGGAGTTCTCCTCGAGAACGGCGATCGAGTAGGCGATCGCGCGCGCCACCAGGTGGCCGCCGGCGATGTCTCCGCCCCGCGTGAACTCGATGACCTTCCGCGCGTCGCCGCCCACCAGGCCCGAGAAGGACCGTCCTCCCGCCAGGCCCCGACGGACCGAATCCTTCATGACGGCCCAGCGTTCCCGAAAGGTCTGAAAGACGCGCTCGCGGGGCAGCTCCCGCTCCGACGCCTCCTGGTCCAGGAAGATCGTGTCGAGGGGAAGGCCGGTCCGGTCGGCGGTCTCGAGAAGCTCGGCGAACGTGTTCAAGGAGCTCATCGTTTCTCCTGGTTAGGAGTTTGTCCGAGTAATCCGTCCGGGTCTAGCCCCTCACCTTCGCCCGATACCACCGGCCTTCGGCCGGTGTTGCCTACGCACGGGGTCTGCCACGGTGGACGGCTCCCCCCGCAGGGGGAGAGGGTATCTACCGCAGGGCGCGCCGTACGAATCAGCGGCACTCGTCCAGTAGTTCGCGGCGCGACCCGACCACCGAAGGCAGACCCGCGGCAGTAGGGAACGCCGTGCGAAGCACGGCGGTATCGGTCTCCGCGAAGTAACCGAGCGGAGGAACCTCGCGCCGGTCTACGTGATCGGCGCTCCGCCGGCCACGCGGTCGAGCACGTGTACGCGGCGCACACCGGGAATCCGTTTCAGCGCTTCGACGTCTTCCGGCGGAAGGGGCGCGTCCAGGTCCACGCGCATGAAGGCCTCGTCCCCCTTGCCTCGTCGGAGAACCTCCATGGAGGCGATGTTGATTCCGCGCCGTCCGATGATCTCCGAGGCCCGCATCACCATTCCAGGGCGGTCCTCGTAGAACAGAAGGACGCACGGATCCCGCGCCGAGAGCGAGACCGGGAAGCCGTCGACCTCTCGGATCTCGATCATGCCTCCGCCGATCGAGGCGCCGAGAACCGACAGGGACCGCGAGTCGCCCTTGAGGTGGATGGCCACGCTGTTGGGATGCGCTTCGGGGCCCATGTTCTTCGGCTTGAACGCGAAAACGAGGCCGCGCTCGCGCGCCAGCTCCAGAGCGTCCTTGAGCCGCGGATCGTCCACCTCCATCCCGAGAGTGCCGGCGGCGAGCGCGCGGTCCGTGCCGTGGCCGCGCATCGTCTTGGCGAAGGCGGAATGGAGCTCGAACCGCGCTTCCCGCGGCTCCTCTTCGAGCAGCGCGCGCGCGACCCGCGCCAGCCGGCAGGCCCCGGCGGTGTGCGACGAAGACGGTCCGACCATGACGGGACCCACGATGTCGAGCAACGAGATCACGGAGGGCAGAGTATAGAGCGGCCCTCAGGGGCGGCCGTTACGCACCCCCACTCGCAGCTCACGGATCAGGTAGTGCAGCGCCTGCCGCGAGAGGCCCAGGTCCCGCGCCGCGCGGGTCCGGTTTCCGCCGGCGCGATCGAGGGCGTCGGCGATCAGGTCCCTCCGATGCGCATCGACCCGCGAGCGGTAGTCCTGGCCTTCCCCTTCGCGGGCCCGGCCGGCGCCCGCGACCTCGCGGGGAAGGAGGGAGAGGCCGACGGCGCTTCCGGGATCGCACAGCGCCGCCGCCTGGGACATCGCGTTCTGCAGCTCGCGCACGTTGCCGGGCCAGGAGTAGGCGCCGATCGCGGCCGCTGCTTCCGGGGAAAGCGCGATCGACCCGCGCCCGTATTCGCGGGCATAGCGCTGGAGAAAGTGCCGGGCCAGGAGAAGGGTGTCTCTCCCCCGCTCGCGCAGCGGCGGCAGCCGCAGCAGCGCGACGTGGATCCGGTAGAAGAGATCCTCGCGAAAGCGCCCGGCTTCCACCTCCCGGCCCAGGTCCCGCGAGGTCGCGGAGACGACTCTCGCGTCGAAAGGCCGCGCGCGGTTCTCGCCGACGCGTCGGATCTCCTTCTCCTGGAGCGCGCGCAGGAGCTTGGACTGGAGCGGCGTGGCGAGATCCCCGATCTCGTCGAAGAACACCGTTCCGCCGGACGCCTCCTCAAGCAGGCCGCGCCGCTCGCGGTCGGCTCCCGAGAAGGCGCCCCGCGCGTGGCCGAAGAGCTCGCTTTCGAGCAGAGCCTCCGGAATCGCCGGGACGTTGATCGCCACGAAGGGCCCGGCCGAGCGCGGCGAAAGACGGTGCAGGGCCCGGGCCACGGCTTCCTTGCCGGAGCCCGACTCGCCGAGTACGAGGACCGTCACGGGCTGAGGTGCGAGGCGGACGAGCCGCCGATACGGCTCCTCCATCGAGTCATCCGCCGTGATGATGCCGACGCGATTCCAGCCGGCGGAAGAGTCGGTCGACTCGGGCTCCTCCGCGGCCCGATAGAGCAGCGTCTCGAGCAGCAGTGCGAGCGTCGCGGAGACGTCGTCTCCGGGCGTCGGCCAGAGCGTCATCGCAAAGCGCGCTCGTCCCGCTTCGAGCGGGCGCCAGGCAGCCGACTCCGGCGGTTGCCCTCCGACGGATGCGACAAGGCGCCCGTCGGAGTCCCGGATCGCGAGGCCGCGGATTCCGAGAGCGGAGAGCCGCGTTGGGGGGAGCGACGACTCGCCGTTGAGCGCCCGGGACACGGTGGCCCGGATTTCCCGAAGGCTGTCTCCCGCCAGCGCCGGAGGCCGAAGGCCGAAGACGCGGTCGGCCAGCGCTCCGCCTCCCGATTCGCGCAGGACCCGTTCGGCGCGCTCCGCGATCTCCCGCGAGACGCCCGAATCGCCGAAGAGACGCAACCAGCGCGACGCCGTCTCCGCCGCGGCATAGGGATCCTTTGCGAATCGAGACTCGAGCTCCGCGAGCCGCTCGGCGGGAGGACCGCCGGTGCTCGACCAGGAGAGCTCCTCGAGCCGGAGCCGCGCGAGTAAGTCGCGCTCGCTGCGGTCGACGGGAGCCGACGCGGCCGCTTCGAAAGCCCGCCGCGCGCCTTCCCGATCGCCCTCGTAGACGAGGCGATCTCCCTCCTCCAGGGCGAGCTCTCCGATCTCCAGCCGGTCCCCCAGAGCTTCGGCGAGCCGCCGGGCCTCGGCATTGTCGCGGCCGGCGCGATCCAGAAAGCCGCGCCGCAGTGCCAGCCGTCCGCGATGATGGAGCGCCACGAGAAGGCGTAGGTCGTCCCGCTCGGCGCGCGCCGAGGCTTCGAGAGCCGTGATCTCCGCGGCCGCCTCGTCCCACGAGCCACGGTTGACCAGAAGCTCGACACGATTCGCGCGCGCGATCCGCGCGATGTCCTCGCGGCCCGACGCCTGCGCGCCGGCGAGCGCCTCCGCAATCGCGCGTTCGCAACGCGCCGGCTCTCCGGCGTGATAGAGCGCCGCCGAGAGGTCCAGGAGCAACTCGCATCTCTCCGACGGGTCGTCGCGGGCGATCTCGATGGCCTCCTCGAGCCGAACGATCGCGCGCGCGTGCTCCTTGCGGTCGAGAAGCCCGCGCGCCTCCTGCGACAGGAAGCGCGCCGCGAGCCGCTCGTCGCCCGACGCCAGCGCCGCCGGGTGCAGCTCCTCGTAGAGCCGGGTTTCTTCTTCGAACCGCCCCGCCAGGGCCAGCACGCGGCTTCGCGCAAGGCTCGTCTCGAGGCGGTCCGCCAGCGGAAGAGCGGCTCCGATGAGGTCCGCCTCGTCCAGCAGCGCGAGCGCGCAGTCCGCGCGGCCTTCCCGCGAGAAACCGACGGCTCCCAGGCGAAGCGCCCGCACGCTCTCCGAGGCCGGGGCCGCGGGATGAGATCGCCGCCACGCCGCAGCGCGCCGTCCCGCCTCCGACGGCCGGCCGAGAAGCGACAAAACCTCGGCGGCCCGCAGGTCCGCGCGGCGCCGGCAGGAGGGAGACGCGTCCGTCCGCCGCGACAGTCTTTCCAGTCGCTCGCGCGCTTCGGACGGCCGTCCGCCGGCGATCTCGCGTTCGGCTTCGATCGTCTCGAGCCAGGGCGGAAGCCTCGCGCCGTCGGCGGCGGGCGCCAGCCTCGCCGCGAGCCCGAACCATGCCTCGAGCGGGCGATCCGGAAACGCCGCGATCCACCGCTCGGACTCGCGGAGCGCGCGCGCCGTATCTCGCGCTTCGAGGAGCCGCTCGATGCGGCGAGCCGGATCCTCGCTTGCCTCCCGGCGCCTGGTGCGCACGGAAGACGCGGACGGCTCGGCGGCGCGCCCGGGCAACGGCGCATCGCCGGTCGGATCCACGACGAACGCGGCCCAGCCGGCGGACGCCAGAACGCCGCGCATTCGTTCTCGTGCCTCCTCCGCGTCGGCGACCGGCTGCGCCGCGAACCATTCGTAAAGGCGCACCGCGGCGGCCGCCGTCCCGCATGGAGCCCAGAGCGCGCGCCGCCACTCCGCCGGAGACGCCGGCAGCGTCGGCCGCGCAGGCACGTCGATCGCCTCGACGCGACCGGCGAGAGAGAGACGCACGGTCTCGAAGGCGCGGCGCGAAATGGAATCCCACCGTTCCGGTTCCACCGCCACCCACAGCGCTTCCCGGCCGTCGCCGTTCGCCGCGATCGCGCGCAGCCGGCGGCAGGCTTCGGAAAGCCCGGTGGGCGGAGGATCCAGGCGCAATGCGCCGCCCGGCGAGAGCGCGGACACCCCCGGCTGGAAGAGCCGCGCGTCGCGCCCGGAGACGAGTGCCCGAGCCTTGTGAACGAGCGCGCGCGCCCGGGGAGACGTCAGAGCGGGATCGGCGACTCCCAGGCACCTCCGGCGCGGCTCGTTCGCGGCGTCGAGAGAAAGCTCCGGAAACGCGCGCAGCACGGCGACGACCCAGTGCTCCCCGCGCCGCGTCTCGGCTCCCGGAGCCTCGAGCGCCCGCAGCAGCTCCCGCGCCGCGCCGCGCGGACGCGCGCCGCCGCCGAAGAGCGCCGGGAGAAGCGCCGCGAGGCTCGCGGCGCACGACGGCGAGGCGTCGGTTTCATCCGCGGGGGCGCGTGGAATCCAGAGGCGGGCGTTTCCTCCCTCGGCTTCCCAACTCGCGCCGGCGAGCTCCTCCGGCCGCAGCGGGAAGCCGCGGGACCCGAAGAACGCCGCCGCCGCGGCCGCCTGGAGCAGGAGCGCGGCGCGAAACCGGGCGGGAACCCGTCCCGCGAGGACCGGATGTCCGCCGACCGCCGCGCGGAAGAGCAGGAGCGCGTCGTCGTCGCGCGCGACGTCGACGACCGCCGGAAGCGTCGCGTGCTCGAGAGCGGCGAGCTCCAGGAATCTCTCCCGGCACGCGGCGATCGGCCGCCGCTCGGCAAGGGACGCGCCACGCGGCGGCCGCACGTGTGTCGATCAAAGCCTCCTGCACATCTATTGTCGCGAGGGAACGCGCACGCAGAGTCCCTCGAGATCGCGAAAGAAGCCGGGATACGACTTCGCGACGCAGTCGGGGTCTTCGATCAGGATTCCGGGAAGTCGCAGCGCGAGAATCGACGCGGCCATCGCCATGCGGTGGTCGCGGAACGTGGGAAGGACGCGCGCCGCATCTCCGCGCGCGGGCCCGACGACCGTCAGCGCGTTTTCCTCCTCGCGAGCCTCGGCGCCGGCCGCGCGAAGAAGCTGCGCGAGCGCCGCGATGCGATCGCTTTCCTTCAGCCGCAGGTGCGCGATACCCGAGAAGCGGCTGGTGCCTTCCGCGAAGGCGGCGAGGGCCGCGAGCGCCGGCACCGCGTCGGGGAAATGCCCGGCGACGACGTCCACGGTTGCGGGCGCCCGGCGCCCGGCCGAGGCTTCGAGCCCCTCGCTCCCGGCGCGAATCGAGAGTCCCATGCCCTCGAGCACCCAAAGCGCGGCGGCGTCGGCGTCTCCGGAATCCGCGCGCAGGCCCGCAAGAGTGACTCGGCCGGAGACCGCCGCGACCGCAGCCAGAAGCGGAATCGCGGACGAGTAGTCTCCGGGCACTTCGTAGCTCGCCGCCGCGTGCGCGCCGCGGCGAACCGAGAGCGTCGCCCCCTGGCGCGTCTCGTGCCCGAGCGCGCGCAGCGCCTCCAGTGTCATCGCCACGTACGGCGCCGAAACGGGCGTTCCCGTCACGCGAACCGTGACGCCGCCTTCGACGGCGAGGCCCGCCAGGAGAATCGCCGACACGAACTGGCTCGACCGCGAGCCGTCCACGGCGATCTCGGGGCTTCGGAGCGCCCGCCCCTCGATCGACAGCGGCAGAAACCCTTCACCGCCGCGATACGAGATCCGCGCGCCCGAGCTCCGCAGGGCGTCGACGAGTTCTCGCATCGGACGTTCCCGCAGCCGCGCCGAGCCCGTCAGGAGGAAACGTCCCGGCACGACCGACGCGACCGCGGCCAGGAAGCGCGCGGCCGTGCCGGAGTCCGCGGCGTCGAGCACGATCTCGCGCTCCGGGTCTCCGGCGAGCGGGCCCGCGACGCGGATTCCGTTTCGCGTCGGAGAAAGCGAGGCTCCCATCGAGCGGAGGCAGCGCGCCAGGGCCGCCGTGTCGTCGCTCCCCAGCGGATCGAGGATCTCCACCGCCGACGGCGTCAGAGCGGCGGCGATGAGCGCGCGATTGGTCGCGCTCTTGGAAGACGGGACGCGCACGCGGCCCCGAAGCATCTCCGCCGGCGGCATCGCGAGGTACTCCGTCACGCCGAAGGCCCCGGGGTCAGAGCGACACGAGCGCCGTGGAGCCGTCGTCGCGGACCTCCATCCAGCGCTTCTCCTCCACGAACGCGGGCAG
>JBKOZO010000202.1:0-35246 GCA_046725935.1 Acidobacteriota bacterium
ATCCAAAATCGCTTCATTGCGGATGATTATCTCTGAGCTATCCTTTCGGCCGAGTTAACTCAAATCGAAAGGAGATACGAATGCGGACGATGATCCGGGCTACCCTTGCCTTGGGCCTTCTCCTCGGCCTCGCTCTGCCGACCCTCGCCGCCGACCTCGAAGCCACCCCGCAGGCCAAGGTCTACCGGGAATCTCTCAAGGCCATCGACAAGGGCGACTACGAGGCCTACAAGAAGTGCATGACCGCCGAGGCCGTGAAGGAGATCGAGGCGCAGACCAAGGAGATGGGCAAGACTCCAAAGGACGGCATGGAGATGATGAAGATGATGGCTCCCAGCGACGTCAAGTTCACCGACTTGAAGGTCGACGGGAAGAAGGCTGTCCTGAAGGCCACCGGCAAGCAGGACAAGGAAACCATGTACGGTTCGATCGACCTCGCCGACGAGAACGGCGCCTGGAAGGTCGGCAAGCAGAGCTGGACCAACAAGAAACCTTAACAGCCCCGTCGAACGGTCATAAAGGGGCGGCCCCGCGGCCGCCCTTTTGCTGTCATCCCGAGCGCAGCGAGGGATCCCGTGCGCGACGAGCCCGGGATCCCTCGTCGGTTACCGCCGAGCTCCGCTCGGCGTTGCCTACTGCCGTGGGTTTGCCCCTGGTGGCCGGCTCGCTCCTCGGGATGACAGGGCGCTTCGCGCCCAGAGTCACTTGACGCCCTTCTCCGGATCCCACGAGCCCTGCTGCTTGCGGATGTAGAGGATCTGGCCCGTGTGGTACGCGTTGTGCGCGCTGATGTGCGCGATCGTGTCGTACCAGCCCTGGAGCTTCTTCTCGTCCGCCGATTCGATCGCCTTTTCCCAGTCGGTCAGCACGGCGTCGAGCTGCCGAACCGCGGTCTCCCAGTCGCCCTTGCTCAGGTTCGCCGCGAACGTCTCGTCGTTTTTTCCGCTGTACGACGGCGGCTTCTCGCCCTTGAACTTCGCGAGCTGCGTCTGATTCCAGAAGACCAGGTGCGTCACGAGCTGCGCGATCGAGTGATTCGCGTTTCCGTCCTTCCAGTTCGCCTGCTCGACCGTCAGGCCTTCGATGGACTTCCCCGCGGGGACGAACCAGTCCTGCTCGTTGTGCGTGCTCTTCAGCTGCGCGAGCAGGACGGACTTGAGCGTCGGCGCGGGCGAAGGCGCTTGATCGAGCGCCGGGGCGACGAGCATCAGGGACACCAGAATTGCGTTCATGTGTCTCCCTACGGCCGACCCCGCCGACGGGTTTTTCGACTCTCCTGGGTGGGTTGACCCGATCGAGACCTGGGAGTAGGGTCGAAGTGAGCTCGAACGTCCGCCAGGACGCTCGCTCATGGATACGGTCCCCGCCGGGACGCCCGTCCCGCGAGGATCGAACTGGGGTCCTTTTCTGGAGGTTCTTATGGCCACAACCACCACCACCGCCGTCACCGCGCTCTCCGCGAAAGCCCTGATCGGGGCGCGCGTCGTCAATCTCAGGAACGACAACCTCGGGAAGATCGAGGATCTCGTGATCGAGCCCGAGGACGGACGCGTCAGCTTCGCGATCCTCTCCTTCGGAGGCTTCCTAGGCATGGGCGAAAAGCTCTTCGCCGTGCCGCTGCAAATGACGAAAGCCTCGACGGAGGACCGGACGTTCATCCTCGACGTCGACAAGGAGAAGCTCAAGAACGCACCGAGCTTCGACAAGGACCGGTGGCCGGACATGAGCGACCGCGCCTTCGGCTCGACCGTCTACAGCTACTTCGGTTATCAGCCTTACTGGCGCTGACGGAAGCCTCTCCGGCGCGCTCCGGCGCCGGCGGCACCTGCGGAGCGCCCTTCGGGGCGCTCCCTTTTTTTTGCGTCACCGCTCCTTGTCACGCCTCACAGTGACCTTGTTTCCGCGAATGCCCGACATGCGCAACGCACGGATGACGTCCTCGGTGATCGCCTCGGGCACCTCGACGAGCGAGAAGCGTTCGGCGATCCGGATTGAGCCGACTTCGCGCGGGTGGATCTTGACGAGCTTGACGATCGCTCCGACGAGGTCGCCTGGCCGCACGCCGGCGTCCCGGCCCGCGCCGATGAAGATCTTCCCGGAGCTCCCGCCCTTGCGCGACTTCGGCCCGAACTTTTCCGCCCGCGGGCTGCGAGCCGGGGCCGCTGCGACGGCGACAGCCGGGATCTCGTGCTCGTCCTCCCCTCCGCCCGCCGCCGCTGCCGGGTCCGCGATCTTCACCGCTGCCGCCGCCACGTCCAGCGGATCGAACTCCTCGGCGAGCGATTCGACGACCACCCGATAGCCCTCGAACCCGCCCGCCAGCAGCGACTCCCGCAGCGACGCCCGTGTCAGCTCCATGCGCTTCGCCCGCAGGTCCGCCACGGTCGGCACACTCCCGATTTCGATCTTCTGTTTCGTCGCCCGTTCGATGTTCTTCAGCTGCCAGTGCTCGCGCGGTTCAGCGAGCGTGATCGCGACCCCTTCGCGCCCCGCCCGCCCCGTCCGGCCAATCCGGTGCACGTAGACGTCCGGCGAGGACGGGACGTCGTAGTTGACGACGTGCGACAGGTGCCCGATGTCGAGCCCTCGCGCGGCCACGTCCGTCGCTACCACCAGCTCGAGCGTTCCCGCGCGCAGCTTCTTCATCACCCGGTCCCGCTCCGCCTGCGAGATCCCCCCGTGCAGCGACTCGACCCGGAGCCCGCGGCTCTTCAACGCCTCCGTCAGATCGTCCACCTCGAGCCGCGTCCGGCAGAAAACCAGCGCCGCCGTCGGCGACTCGATGTCCAGCACCCGCCCCAGCGCCGCCCGCTTGTGCCCCCGCGCCACGACGTACGCCGTTTGACGCACCTTGGGCAGCTTCCCCGCCGCCGTCGTCTCCCGCGCGATCGCGATCCGAACCGGGTTGCGAAGGTGCTTACCCGCGATCGATACGATCCGTGGCGGCAGCGTCGCCGAGAAGAGCGCCGTCTGCCGCTCGGAAGGCGTCGCCGCCAGGATCGCCTCCAGGTCCTCCGCGAACCCCATGTCCAGCATCTCGTCCGCTTCGTCCAGAACCAGCGTCCGAATGTCTTCGAGCTTCAGCGACTTCCGATTCACATGATCGAGTGCCCGTCCGGGCGTCGCGACGACGACGTCCACTCCGCGCTTGAGCGCCCGCAGCTGCGATTCCATCGATGCTCCCCCGTACACCGGCAAGACCCGCACCCCGACCGTCTTTCCGTACCGATGCACGGCCTCCGCGAGCTGCATTGCCAGCTCACGCGTCGGAACCAGGATCAGCGCCACCGGTCCCCGGCCCTTCGTTGCTTCTGCCGCGATCGCGTGAAGGATCGGCAGAGCGAACGCAGCCGTCTTCCCCGTCCCGGTCGCCGCCTGCGCCAGCACGTCTCGGCCCTCGAGAAGCGGCGGGATCGACTCCCGCTGAATCGGCGTCGGCTCCTCGTAGCCCAGGGCGGTCAGGGCGGAGAGGAGGCGCGGGTCGAGAGAGAGGGTCGCGAAGGCGGAGAGCGGGGCGGTAGGCATGACGCATTCTGTCCGACCGCGGCGTCACCGTCATCCGGATCAAGTCGAGCCGAGACCCAGCCTACGGCGCGGGCAGTTCCGGCCATTGCAGCCCCAGAGCCTTCGCGAGGAACACCGCCATCTGGCGCCGCGTCAGGGGAGCGTCCGGGCAGTAGTTGCCGCCGCCGCAGCCCGCCGTGATTCCCGATGCGACGAGCGCCTCGATGAACTGGAAAGCGGGATCCGACGTCGGCACATCGTTGAACGTCGCGACCGCCGGGGCGGGGCTGACCTGGAGCTTGTAGACGACGCGAACGGCTCCGATCGTGGTCTCCCCGGCGAACGTGGCGTTCTGGACGGAGACGAGGTACGTATAGAGATAGTTGTCGACGGTCTCGGGCCCCGGTGTCACGTTGGCCGAGAATCGGCTGCATCCGGGCGTCTCGGCGTCGCCGGTCTGAACGAAGGCGAGCTGCGTGTATCCCGTCGAGTCGACTCGGCCAAACGACGCGCCGACGCCCTCCGTCGCGCTGGCGTCGCAGGCGTCGAGCTCGAAGGAGAGGAGGCTCGCTCCCTGAGGCACGTGGACCGCTCCGAAGAGCACGCCCGCGTTCGTGAGAAAGCGATACGTGTTGAGCTTCGACGAGGCCCAGGTCGTCTGAGACTCGAACGGCTCCATGTCCCAGGCGCTGACGACCGCGATCGACGGGGAATCGACGCCGTAGGCCGGGGCCGATTGCTCAGCGGTCAGAACCGCGGGCCCGAGAATCAGGAGAAGCGCGAAGCTCGCGCGGGACGGGAGACCGAGAGTCTTGGCCATGGGAACCCCCTTTGGACGGATTCTAGTTTCAGGCGGCGGCTGGGTTAGAGTCCGAGGCGGCCGGCCGACGGTCGGCGTAGAGGGTTGAACCCACCCGCAAGATTCGTCGACGAACGACAGCCCTGACTTCCAGCACAAGGCCTTCTTCCGCGGCGGTCTTTAGGCTGGCGCAAACCTTGCTCCTTCACCTTTCGGGCGTCTCGCCCGCGGAGGAAAGCCTATGAAGTGGATGGGCATCTACCTGCTGGGTTACATCCTGCTCCTCGCCGCTGCCCTTCTCGCTCTCTGGAAGACCGGCGTCCTGGCCACGATCCCCCCGTTCTGGCTGGGAGTCGGACTGCTCGCCGCCATCGGCATCGGAATCATCGTCGCCGTGGCCAACAGCGGCAAGAAGGAGACGATCGAGGTCAACCGAAGCTGACGCAGCGCGATCGCGCGGACGAGAAAGGGCGGCCCCCGGGGCCGCCCTCTTCGTTTGGGGCTATTCGCCGGCCGGTTGAGGCGCCGTGGCCGCCGCGAGCGCGCGGACGACCGAGGGAGTCGCCCGGCGTCGGAACCGGGACGGTGTCGCGCCGAACGCTTCGCGAAACTGCGCGGTGAAGTGGCTGTGGCTCGAGAAGCCGAGCGACGCGGCCATCGCGCGCAGGTCCGTTTGACGCTGCTCGAGCAGCGTCAGCGATCGGCGCAGCCGTTGTTCGGTCAGGTAGCCGTGGAGCGTGTATCCCGTGCGCCCCCGAAAGACCCGGCACACGTGGAACGGCGACGCGCCGACGACCTTCGCGATCGTCGACACGGTCCACGGCTGCTCGGGCCGGCTCGACAAGAGCTCCCGCACGCTCTGCGCGAGGCGGTCGTGCCGGCCCGTCGCTCGCGTCCTCCGGGGTTGCGACGCGGGCGCGAGCATGCTCAGGATCTCGTACAGCATCTCTTCGACCCAGAGCTCGTCCGGCGGCGTCCACTCGCGCACGTGCCGCGCCACCAAACGCACCAGCGCCGCGGTGCGGCGGTCGAGAGGAACGTGCGGCACGGTGAAGGGCTTCCGCGGATCGCGCCCCAGCCCCCCGTTCAGACTCAAGAGCAGCTCCGCGTCCACCGACACCCACTCGCAGTGGTCGCCCCGCCGGTCCACACGAAAGCGCCGGTATGGATGGCGCGGGTTGTGCAGCACCGCGACCGTTCCGTCCGACACGAAAGGCTCTCGTTTCGCCTGCGTGATGCCGACCGACGACCGCGAGAACGCGATGGCCGGCCGATCGCCGATCGCGCCCGCCGTCTCGAAGTCCTCGTCCTGCGGCGCCGCGTCGAAGCTTCCCAGCGATATCGACGGATTGCTCCACAGGAGCCGTTCGTAGGGCCCGATGGCCGGTCCGGCCGACTGCGCTTCCACGACTCCATCCTCTCTCGAAACCCGGCGCGTGTCGCTTCGTAAGAGGTGCGACTCCGGAGGCCTGAAATGAGCAAGAATCTGATAATTCTCGCCCTCGCCCTCGCCCTCGCCCTCGCGCTCGCGCTCCTCACCGGACTCTCCGCTGCCCCGAATCCACAGAGCTCCGACCAGGAAATCGCCGCGGCCGCCGCAAAGATCGGCAAGGGCGATTTTGCCGCCGCGTCGTCGATGCTCGAAAAAGTCGTCGCGCGGGAGCCCGACAACAAGCTCGCCTGGCGCTACCTCGGATTCGCATACCTGAAACAGAAGAAGTACGCGGAGTCGCGCGCCGCCTACGGGAAGCTGCTCGCGTTCGTTCCCGACGCTCCCCAGGCTCTCTACAACACCGGCGTCTCCTACGCTCTCGAAGGCAACAAGGACAGCGCCTTCGAATGGCTTGGCAAAGCGAAGGCCACGAAGAAGCTCGACATGACGCAGATCCAGGTGGACGAGGACCTCGCGAGCCTGAAGTCCGACTCGCGTTTCGCGGCGCTTCTCCCCAGGCCCGCCGACTTCGCCAATCCCTTCGTCGAGCAGGTCAAGGTCATCCATGAATGGGTCGGCGAGAATCAGGGCGACCAGTTCGGCTGGATCGCGAGGAGCCTCGGCGACGTCGACGGCGACGGCGTCGCCGACTTCGTCACGTCCGCGCCTTCGTGGGGCGGAGGCGGCAAGGACGCCGGCCGCATCTACGTCTACTCCGGCAAGACCGGAAAGCTTCTCTGGAAAGCCGACGGCGCCGCCGTCGACGAGCTTGGCACTGGCGTCGAGCTCGCCGGCGATACGAACAAAGACGGCGTGCCCGACGTCGTCGCCGGCGCGCCCGGCGGCGGCAAGGCGTACATCTATTCAGGCAAGGACGGACACGTGCTTCAGAACCTGACCGCCGAGGCGAAGACCGACACCTTCGGCCGCCACGTCACCTTCGCGGGCGACGTGGACCACGACGGCTACGACGACGTCCTGATCGGCGCGCCGACCAACGCCGCCGGTGGCAAAGACGCGGGCCGCGCGTACCTCTACTCCGGTAAGGACGGCCGCAGGCTCATGACCTGGACCGGCGAGCGCGAAGGCGACCAGTTGGGCTCGACCGTCGCCGGCTACACGAAAGGCAAGACCACGTTCCTCATGATCGGCGCTCCCGCCGCCGGTTCGCGCAAGACCGGCCGCGTCTACGTCTACGACGGCCCGACCTTCAAGCCGCGATTCGTCCTCGAGTCCGACGCCACCGGCGTCGCGTTTGGATACATGTTCATGTCGATCCCCGGCGACTTCGACGGCGACGGCGTCCCCGACCTGTACGCCACCGACTTCGCAAACACCGCCAGGGGTGCTTCCACCGGGCGCGCGTACGTCTTCTCCGGCAAGACCGGCAAGAACCTGCTCACCTTCACCGGCGAGACCCAGGGCGAGGGCTTCGGCATCGGACCGGCGACTGCGGGCGACGTCGACGGCGACGGGATTCCCGATCTGATCGTCGGCGCCTGGCAATACGCCGGGGCCGCCGTCTCCGGCGGCCGCGCGTATCTCTTTTCCGGGAAGGACGGCAAACTCCTGAAGGCCTACACGTGCCGCATCCCCGGCGACACCTTCGGCTTCGACGCCGTCGGCATGGGCGACACCGACGGCGACGGCACGATCGACCTTCTCATCACCTCGGCCTGGAGCGGGATCAAGGGGAATCACTCCGGGAGGGTCTTCCTGATTTCGAGCGGCGTGAAGCCATCCCGAATGCCGTAGCCGTCATCCCGCGCACCCGTCGCCTCACGCCGGCTTCGCCGCCAGACGTTCCGACCACCGGATCCGTCCCGTCAGCTGCATCGCGACGAACAGGGTCAGGATCGCCCCGATCGTGACCGTCAATCCCGTGAAGCCCTTGAAGAAGAAGGCGTACGAAAAGAGCACCAGGTACAGGAACTGCGTCAGCCCGGCTTCGACGGCCGCGAACCGCATCCCGACGACGAGCCGCAGGTAGCTCACCACCAGTGTCAGTGAGACCGCCGAGCTGATGGCGAACGCCAGGTGAATGTCGATGTGGTCCACCAGGTACGCCAGGAGCAGGTGAAACGCGAAGAACGCCGCCGCGAGGAAGAAGTAGTTGACGGGATGGAGATCGATCTGCCGGAGCGTCGTGATGAGGAGCATCACGAAAAAGAAGAAGAACAACGACACCGGCGCGAAGAAGCTGATCCGTCCGGCGAGAGGACCCGGCTGCAGCTTCTCCGGCATTGCCATCGCGATGGCGTAACCCGAGACGAGGTTTCCGTACTTCCACTCGAGCTGCCAGCCGCCCCCGGCGCGGCGCTTCGCAGTCGGTGACAGCGTGTTGTCGGGAAAGTCGATGTCGGAGAAGTTCGTGACCATCTTCAGGTCGAAGTCGCGCACCTGAGCGACGGTGCCGCCGAAGTCGTAGCGCCAGGTGTCGAGCCCCTGCGACCGGTAGCGCACTTCGAGGACGAGAGGCTTGCCGGGCCGGGTCGGCGTCTTGCCCCTCACGGCCGCGACGGACGCCGCGACGCCTCGCGGTGTTGAATCCGAAGGTGTCGTCGCGGGCTCGCTCGTCACGGCGACCGGCGCGCCGTCGACCGACACGACCAGGTCGTCGTAGAGCGCCTGGGCGGCGGGGAACGGAAAGCGGATCGTGACCTGCTCCTCCGAAGACATCGGCGAGAACGTGTACCGCCCCGCAAACGCGACCTTGTACGTGCTGTACCAGAGCAGCCCCTTCTGTCTCGGCTCGAGATCGAAACGCACGTCGACCCGGCTCGCATCGAGGGAGAGTTCCCTCTGCTCCTTGACCTCGACCTTGCGGACCACCTTCTTGCCGTCCTCGAGCGACTCGGCGTCTTTGTACGAGACGACCGTGTAGGACGCGGTCGGCGGGGTCTGCGTCTGCGGACTTCCCCACGTCGAGGCGACGCGGCTCGATAGCGAGCCCTCCGACGAGTACGTCCGGGTCATGATCGTGCCCCCGAGAACGACCCACGCCAGTGTGGAGCAGAGAAAGATCACCAGGATCGCCGCGACGCGCTTTCCCATCTGTGCCTCCTGAGGCGCAAGGAAACCGCGCGCCCCGGGCGCCGGAGCGGCGGGCGCATGAAGGTTTGGAGGAAAATTGTGGCAATTCCGTGGCAGACGCCGGGACCGATCCCGACCGTGTCAGACTTTGCGCATGCCCGCCGCCGAAGGCGCCCGCACCATTGCTGTGGTCGACGACGAGCCGCACATCCGCGAGACCGTCGCCTTCGCCCTGCGGCGCGAGGGCTACGAAGTCGAGGAGCATCCCGACGGACGGACGGCCTGGAACGCGTTCGACCGTGGATTGCCCGACCTCGTCGTGCTCGACATCCTCATGCCGGGCATGGACGGCCTGGAGCTTTGCCGGCGTCTCCGCGCGCGATCGCAGGCGCTTCCGATCGTGTTCGTCACGTCCAGGGACGACGAGCTCGACCGTGTCCTGGGACTGGAGCTCGGCGCAGACGACTACCTCTGCAAGCCCTTCTCCGTACGCGAGCTCGTCGCGCGTGTGCGTGTCCTGCTCCGCCGCCTCGCCCTCATCCAGCAGCCGCCCGCGCGGGAGGACGCCGAGCAGGTCCTCCGGCGCGGAGCCCTGTCCCTCGACCTGCAGCGCTACTCCGCGCGATGGAACGGCGCACCGGTGCCGCTGACCGTCACCGAGTTTCTTCTTCTGAAGGCGCTCGCCAGTCATCCCGGCCATGTCAAGACGCGCCGGCAGCTGATGGAGGAGGGCTACGCCGAAGACGCCTACGTCTCCGAGCGCACGATCGACAGCCACATCAAGCGTCTGCGCAGGAAATTCATGGACCTGACGCCCGGCTTCGACGCGATCCAGACCGTTCATGGCCTCGGCTACCGGTACCGCGAAGCCGGAGACGCCGAACCGTGAGGGCGCTCTCCCGCATTTCGGTCCGGCTCCTCGCGTTCAACCTTCTGCTCGTCTTCCTGCCGCTCTCAGGGTTCCTCTTTCTCGACGTCTACGAGCATCGATTGCTGCGCGCCCAGGAGCGCAGCATGGTTCAGCAGGCGCGCCTCCTCGCGGCCGCGTTGTCGGCGGCGCCGTCGGTGGACGCCGAAAGCGCCTCGACTCTGCTCGGGCACCTTCAAGGGCGTCTCGAAGCGCGCATTCGCGTCGTCGACGCCGAAGGCAACCTTCTCGCGGATTCGAGCCGCATCGGCCCTCCGACCGACGCCTCGCCCACCGCCGAGGACGACACACCGCCTTCGCGCGGCCGGCCTCCTCGCGAGAAGTTTCTGTACAAAGTCGGCGCGTGGCTCTACTGGATCTACGCGCGCGTCCTCGAGCCGCCGGCTCCGGCATTCGAGCCCGCCGAGTTCTACGGGGCTGCTCGCCGTCTCGAAGGCTCGGAGATCAGGGCCGCCCTCGACGGCAAGTACGGCTCGGCGACCCGCGTCTCCGCCTCCGGCCAGCGCTCCGTCACTCTCTACAGCGCCGTCCCCTTCCGCCGCGATGGTCGCGTCGCCGGCGCCGTCCTCGTCTCCCAGTCCACGTACCGCATTCTCCAGGACCTCTACGCCGAGAGGCTCGGCCTCTTCAAGGTCGTGCTCGTCTCCGTCGCCGCCGCCGCGCTCCTCTCCATTCTCGTTTCGACGACGATTGCGCGGCCGCTGCGCCGATTGCGAAACGAGGCCTCGGCGATCCTCGACCGGCGCGGCCGCCTGAAGGGAGGGTTCCAGGGTTCCCGCCGGTCCGACGAGATCGGCGATCTCGCACGTGCCCTGCAAGAACTCACCCGACGCCTCGAGGCCCATCTGAAGACTCTCGAGTCCTTCGCGGCCGACGTCTCCCACGAGCTTCGCAATCCGCTGACGTCCATCCGCACCGCCGCCGAGATGGCGGCGGAGGTCGACGATCCCGCCGAGCGGCGCCGCTTCCGCGACATCGTTCAGCGCGACATCGCCCGCGTCGGGCGGCTGCTCGCCGGAGTGCGCGACATCGCCTCCATCGACGCCCGGCTCGATCAGGAGGAGAAGGAGAATGTCCGTCTCGATCATCTTCTGAAAGAGATCGTCGACGGCTTCCGCATCCGCGAACGCGGCCGCGTCCGCTTCTTCCTCGAGACCTTTCCCGGAGCGGCGAGCGTGCGCGTGCGCGGCTCGACCGATCGCATCAGCCACATCGTCGAAAATCTCCTCGACAATGCCGCCGGCTTCAGTCCCGACGGCGGAGAGGTTCTGATCACCCTGGACCGCCGCGACTCGACCGCCGTCATTCGCGTCGCGGACCGCGGCCCCGGCATTCCCGCAGAGCACCTCGACCGCGTCTTCGACCGCTTCTTCACGTATCGGCCGGAAGGCGGCGCCGCCCGCAACGACTCCCACAGCGGCCTCGGCCTCGCCATCGCCGCCGCGATCGCGGAGGGCTACGGCGGCGGAATCACAGCGGCCAATCGCGACGGAGGCGGGGCGATGTTCGAAGTGCGGCTTCCGGAATCCGCGTGACGTCTAATCCTCGCCAACGATCCGCCGCGTAACGTTCATGAGGGAGCCTCCGCGCCGACTATGTCCATCAGTGTGCCCGATTCTCCGCGAGCTCCCGGGCGTGGGCCGGACAGAAGCGGGTGCCCTTGCGGTCGGACTCGGAGAGGGTGTTGGAAAACCACATCACGCAGGTCGGTTTGTCGCAGTGCGAAAGGCCGTACGTGTGGCCGAGCTCGTGGATCGCCTCCGTCGCGGCGCGCCGCGAAAGGAGCGCCGCGTCGGCGCCCGCGCGCAGCCGGGCCAGAGAGAACACCGCGACGCCCCGACGCGAATCGGCCTCGCCGAAGACGAAGTTCAGGTCCGGCACGTAGAGATCGACGTCCGCGATGCCAAGCAGGCGCTCCCATTCGGGGCGCTTTGCCGAGGCGAGCGCGTCGAGCAGGTTCGTCGAGAGGTATTGCCGCCGCGACGCGTTCCAGGACGAGGCGGGAAGCGCCAGATTCGGCGCGGCGACAATCGCCGCACCGAAGGTTTCGCGCAGTATCGGAGCAAGCTCCTCGATGATCGCGCGCGGAGCGTCCCCGATGACGGCGAGGGCGATCGCGGGCTTCCCCGCGGGCGGCTGCGTCCGGCCCATGCCTGCGACCATACCCAGAAGAAGAACGATCGATCTCATCGGTTCATCGGACGTTGAGCTCGCGAAGCGCCGGGATCGCGCGCCGCTTTTCCTCGGAGAGATGGTCGGGCAGGATCCCCTTCGGCTGCTGTCGGCGCCGCGGCGGGCGGATCGCCTCCTCGGGCGTCACGATCAGGTCGAGGAAGAAATCGTGCGCCGTGGCCGGCAGATCGGCTGCGACGACCTGGAGCGGATGAACGGTCGTCGCGACCGCGGTCTTCGCATCGATCGCTCCCACCTCCCGCCCGATCGCGTATTCCAGGTCCGAATAGCCTCCGCCCTTTCCCACGCGGACTCCCTTGCGGTTGACGGCGACCGAGCCCGCCACGATCAGGTCCACGTGCGGCAGCTCGCGCGGCCGCGCGGGGCGCCCGAAACGCGAGGCGCCGCGGATCGTCGCGGCCGCGGGAAGGTCGCGCGGATCGAGCCGGCTCGGATCGAGCCTCCAAAAGCATTTCGACTCCGCGAGCCGCGGCACCGCCACGTAGACGATCTTTCCCTCGCGCAGCGCCCTGAGCCGGACCGGCCGCTGTGGAGAGTCGGGATTGCACTTGACGACTTTTGCGCGCCGCCACTCGGGAGTCGCCGCGAGCCGATCGGCCGCGGCCGCCGCTCCGCGAAAGTTCGGGATCCGGCCGCGCGCGCCGGGAAAGAGCGCCTCGCCCGATTCCTCGAAATGCGACCAGACCGCATCGCGCACGCGCTGCTTTTTGGAGCCCTCCTTCGCCATCGGTAGAGTGTATCGGCCGTGGTGAAGAGGGAACCGCACGCGCTTCTTCTGACCGGGCCGCCTGGCGTCGGGAAGACGACAGCATTGCGCCGCGCGGCCGGGGAGCTTTCCGACCTGAAGATCCGCGGGTTCACGACCGAGGAGGTCCGCGAAGAGCGGGAGCGCGTCGGCTTTCGCATCGAAACCTTCGACGGCTCGAGCGCCGTTCTCGCCCACGTGAAGATCCGTTCGCCACACCGAGTCGGCAAGTACGGCGTCGATCTGGCCGCGCTCGACCGCGTCGCGGCGGATCAGCTCTCGCGGAGCGGCGGCGACGTCGTCTTCATCGACGAGATCGGGAAGATGGAGACGCTTTCGAGGACTTTCGTCGAAACGGTGACGTCCCTCCTCGACTCCTCGGCCGTCCTCGTCGCGACCGTCGGCCTGCGCGGCGGAGGCTTCATCGACGCCGTGAAGCAGCGTCCCGACGTCACGCTCTGGAACGTCAGCCGCGCCAACAAGGATCGAATGGCGTCCGAGATCGCCGCATGGGTGCGCGGCCGGCTCGCCCGCTGAGCTACGTCGCCAATCCCTCCAGGGGCAACCCGCGCCTCCGCTCCCCCGTCGCCTCGAAGATCCCTCCCGCCACCGCCGGCGCGATTCCGACGATCGGAGTCTCCCCCGCTCCCGCCGACGGAAGGTCCTTGCGGTCGAGGAGCACCAGGTCGATTTGTGGGACATCGGGAAAGCGCGGGAGGCGGTATTGGGAGAAGTGAGGATTCCGCATCCGCCCGTTCTGAAGCGGATGGCCTCGAAGAGCGCGCCGCCGATTCCCTGGACGATCGCGCCCTCGACCTGATTGCGCAGGCCGCCGGGGTTCACGATCGCGCCGCACTCGAAGGCGGCGACGACGCGGCGGATCTGGACGCGTCCGCCCGGCTTGCCGCCTTCGACCTCGACCTCGGCGCAGAGGGCGATGTAGCCGCCCTTCTCCACGCCGCCCGCGATGCCGAATCCGCGGCCGCTTCCCGTCGCCGGCTTGCGCTTGCCCCAGCCGAACTTGTCGGCCGCGGCCTCGAACACGGCCTTGAGGCGTGCGTCCGAGAGGTTCTTCATGCGAAAGGCGAACGGATCCATTCCCAGCGCGTGCGCGAGCTCGTCCATGTGACTCTCGCGGGCGAAGTGATTGGCGGTGGCGGCGAGGGCGCGGTACGAGCCCTGGCGCAGGGGCGACTTGACGGGGTGGTACTGGATCTTCTGGTTGGCGACGTCGTACGGCGTGCCGATTCCGGCGGGGCCGGAGTTGTAGTTGTGGAACTCCCACGCGACGAGGCTGCCGTCTTTACGCGCGCCGCTTCTGACCTCGATGAGTCCACCGGGGCGCAGGTACGCCCACTCGAACTCTTCCTCGCGGGTCCAGACGACCTTGACCGGCTTGCCTGCGGCCTTGGACAGACGCGCGGCTTCGACCGCGGCGTCGCCGGTGTGCTTTCCGCCGTATGCGGATCCCGTGTCGGGTACGAGGACGCGTACTTTCTCGCTCGGGATGCGAAACGCGGTGGCGAGTTCTTCGCGAACCGCGAAGGGACGCTGCGTGCCGGTCCAGACGGTGAGCCTGTCGCCGCCCGGCGCCCATTCCGCCAGTGCGGCGCGCGGCTCGAGAGGGGCATGGGCGATGTACTCGACGGTGTAGCTCTGCGTGAGGGTGACCTCGGCGGCCTTCAGTCCTTCCTCGATCGAGCCCTTGACGCGCGGCTCCGAGCGATCTTCGCCGGCGTCGGCATTTCGCTTGAAGTACTCGAAGATCGTCTTGTTGGATGGCTGGGCCGGCGGCTCGGTCCACGTCGCGGCGAGGGCTTCGAGAGCGCGCTCGGCGGTGTGGGAATCCGGCGCGACGACGCCGGCGAACTCGCCGTCGCGAACGACTTTGACGCCGGGAATCGCTTGAGCCTTGCCGGTCTCGAGCGAGGTGAGTTTCGTCTCGAAGGCGGGAGCTCGAAGGACCTTGCCGTACAGCATCCCGGGGCGCGTCATGTCGGACGCGTAGCGGTGGACGCCGGTGACGAAGTCGCGGCCGTCGACCTTGGGGACCTGCGAGCCGGCGATCTTCCACTCGGATGCGGGGGTGACGGGGACCGTGGCGCCGTCGCCGGGGAGCGTCTTGACGAGCTTTTCGCCGCGAGTCAGCTCGCCGTAGGAGATCGATCGCTTCGACGCGGCGTCGGTGATCTTGCCGTTCGCGGCGGCCAGGCTGTCGCGGGAGACTCCCCAGCGCGCGGCGGCGAGGTCGAGAAGCGTCTCGCGCGCGGTGGCGGCGACGGCGCGAAGCTGCGGCCCCATCGTCGGCGTGGTCCGGCTGCCGAAGGTGCCGGCGTCCCAGGGGACGAGGTCGGTATCGCCCATGACCATGCGGATCGCGTCCACGCCGAGGCGGAGCTCCTCGGCGACCTGCTGCGCAAGCGAAGTGCGGATGTTCTGGCCCACCTCGACCTTGCCGGTGAAGACGGTGACCTTGCCGTCCTTGTCGATGTGCAGCCAGGCGGCGAGGTCCTTCGGGAGCTCCTGGGGCTGGCGCGCGCGGCCGGACTCCTGAGCAAACGCCGTGGCGTCGGGAGAAGCGGCCGCGACGAGAAGGCCGCCGCCGAAGAGCCTCAAGAAGCGGCGGCGGTCCAGGGAGAACCAGCGGAGAACCGGGACGGTGTGCTGGGTGAGCTCGGGGTCGAGCTTTGCGCGGCCGCTCACTTCTGCGCCCCCTTCTTCGCCGCCGACTGCACCGCCGCGAGGATGCGCGGATAGGTGCCGCAGCGACAGATGTTGCGCGAGAGGGTTTCGACGATGTTCTCGGGGCTCGGATTCGGGTTCGACTTGAGCACCGCGACCGAGGCCACGATCATCCCGGACGTGCAGTAGCCGCACTGGAACGCCTCGGTCTCGAGAAACGCGACCTGGACCGGATGGAGGCGGCCGTTCTGCGCGATTCCCTCGATCGTGACGATCTTCTTGCCCGCAGCCTCCGAGACCGGCATCTGACAGGAGGGCGTCGCCTGCCCGTCCAAGAGGACCATGCACGCGCCGCACTGCCCTTCCCCGCAGCCGTACTTGGTACCGGTCAGATCCAGATGGTTGCGGAGGACGGAGAGGAGCGTCTCGTCGGGAGGCGCGTCGACGCGCTGCGGTTTTCCGTTGACGGTGAGAAGGAGAGAGGGCATCCCGGGGCGATTCTACGACCGGGCCAGATTACTCCGGGATCCCTCGCTGCGCTCGGGATGACACGCTCAGCCGGGCCTGGCGCAGCGCGGTCTCCCAGTCGTCGTTCAAGTCAGGGACGTGACGCGGGAGTCGGCTTCACGTCGGGAGAAATGGTCGTGAAGTCCACGATCGCGGGCGGCGTCTTCGCTTGCCGGCGCCGAATCATGGAGATGATTGCGGCCAGAACGACGACCGCGATACCGGCGATGAACCAGGCGCCCGAGCCGAAGTCGTTCTGAGGGGGTGGGGGCGCGGGGCTGGCCTCTTGCGCCAGAGCGATTCCGGACACCGCGATCGGAAGAATCGCCGCCATGAATGACCGACACGTGGATCGCATGACTTGCTCCTTCGCCGATGGTGATCGAGCGAAGACGCCACGGCGCGGCGTCCGGCATTCTCGTCACTTTTCGGTCGGAGTTCGTCAGAAGGAGTCCGGCGAAGGGCGAGCGAAGCGAGAACAAGACGACTCTATCACCTCGTCGCGGCGCGCCGCGTCGATTCGGATCGCCAACGCGACGCCGCGATCTGTGATACGGTCGAGTTCCTTCAAGGAACAAGTCGGCCGCGGAACCTTGTCGTCGCCGTCCTTCTTTTCGAAGTCGGGGATTTCCCCGATGGAGGACTCACTTCCCAAGGGCCAGGAGTATTCGTCATGAGATACGCACGCAATGTCCACTTCCAGATCAAGAGCGGCAAGGAGCAGGAGTTCGTCGGGGTGTTCGAGAAGGATGTTCTTCCGTTGCTTCGGAAGCAGGAAGGCTTCCAAGAGGGAATGACGCTGGTCAACACCAAGGGCGCCCACGCGATCAGCCTCTGGGATGACCGCAAGAGCGCGGATGCGCATCAGACGGCGGGCTATCCGCAGGTTCTCGCCAAGCTCACCACAGTCATCGAGGGAACTCCGACGGTCGAGACCTACGAGACCGCTTCCTCGTACGTCCGCGCCTGATCACGAATCGAAACCGGGCGAGTCGACCCGTTCAGAGGCCCCGTTAGGGGCCTCCTTTTTTTGGCCCCAACAACGAAAAGGGCGGCCCTCGAAGGCCGCCTGAAGATCCTCACTGGAGCGTGACGACTACTTGGAATCCGCCGTCGGGATGGGGTCGAGAGCCTTGGGCTTGACCTGCACGCGATTCATCTTGTCGTCCCTCTTGAGCATCGCGACATAGGCCACGACCGTGCCTTCCTTCGTGATGGAGCTGACGGGGCCGAGCTTGCCTTTGCCGGTGACGTTAGTGAAATCGGTCTGGACGGCTGAGGGAACCTTGTGGCCATCTCAGAACGCCTGACCGGTCGAGAAGGAGATCAGCCAACCCCGGTGCCCGGCCGGGTCTCGCTGGAAGGCGTAGCCCGCGTCGATGCGAAAGACGTTCATGACCGGCGCCCACGCCATCGCCAGGCGCAAGCCGACGCCCGCGTCCAACTTGATCTCGGAAAGGCTCAGACTCCGCGTTGGTCCTCCGACGAGCCCGGCATCGGCAAACACCGCGAGGCCCGGCGAGATCAGTCCGAACAGCTGCCTTCCGCTGAAGATCCGATGCTCGAGGTTGAGAATGATGCGGGTGTCCCCTTCGAAGGCGCGAAGATGGTAGGCGCGCAGGCCGGCCCGGGCGTCGGCAAAAATCTGGATGTCGCGGTCCAGGTTCCACCCGCGCAGCGCGGCGATCTGCGCGACGAAAGTCTGCCGCGGCGCCGTCTCGAATCGGCGCACATAGAGCACGTTCGCCGACAGGAGGGAGTTCTCGAGGCTCGGGCCGATCCTGCTGTCCCAGCCCACGCGCGCCTGGACGAACCCCGACGCGCCGACCCGGAAACCCGCGCCGACCTCCGCACCGACGATTCCCGTCGTTTCGGTGACGCCGAACGCCGCGGGGGAGATCCCGAGCCGGAGCAAGAGCCGGGGGCCGACGCCGATGTCCTCGTACCGCACATCGTGGTTGACGTAGTTCCACTTCAAGAAATCGGAATGGAGCGCCTCATACTGCAGGAACACGTAGCGAAACCGGCGATCCGCCGGCAGCGCTTCGACGTCGGTTCCGCCGGTGGACGCCGGTCGGAATCGATCCTCGCGCAGGTCGAGGCCGATGCTCAGGCGCGACGCATTCCCCTCTCGCGATGAAAGGGCGATCCCATACGCCGCGAGAAGCCGGAAGTGATCGGCGCCGTAGGTCGATTCGACGGCACCGCCTTCCACATACGTGAACTCGTCGCGTTTGGTGTCCGCGTAGGCAATCTCAGCCGACCACGAAGCCGCCGTCGAGTAAAAGGGGCGTCGAACCTCGAGAATCTTCTCGGATCCGTCCGAGTTGTTCGCGTAGAGCACATGGGCCGTCGTGAACGGCAGGAAGAAGTTGGGTGTCAGGAGCTCGACAGAGCGGTACGTCCGGTCCTGATCCTTGGCAAAGGCGAATCGCAGCTGGCTCCCCGTTCCGAGGAAGTTTTTCTCGCCCAGGGCAATGCCGCCTCGCATGTCCCCACCCCCGCTGCCAGCGGAGAGACCGACCTGCACGGTCCACGCGTCCTGGGTGTTCACCTGGACGTCCACGACTCCGTCGCGGACCTCGCCGGCAACGATGGACACCGATCGAAACAAGCCGAGCGCCCGGAGGTTCCGCTCGGCTTCTGCCAGGACGGCGGGATCGTAGACGTCGCCCTCATCGAAGATCAGGAGACGGCGAACCGTCGACTCGAGCGTGACGACATGGAGCGCGTTGGCGCCGCGATTGAGGAAGCCTCGGTCCTCTTCGGGGCCAAATACTTCAGCCGTATTGACGACGACGCGGCCGATGAACACCGGCTCGGCCGCGTCAACAGAAGAGAGCGACAGCCTTGTCCAGATCAGGATCGCCAGACCGAGGACGCGCTCGAGCATTCGTCGGTCGAGCCGACACCCATAGTCCCCGTCGCGGCTACGGATGCAGCGGCTGCGTGCCGCCCCGACTCGAATCCTCGACCGGAACTCCAACGGATCGGCTCCTCGATTTTCGGGAGACCTCGATCATGGGGCCGCCATTCAGGCGGATCCAATCGTTTGTTTCTTAGAGGTTGATCACTCCTGGCGATGGATGCGCCTCGCAAGAAAAAGGCGGGGGCTGTCCCCCGCCTTTGCGGATCCTGTAACGCGTTCCGCTTAGAGGGACACGGGACCAACAACCGGCTTCAGCTCGGGAGAGACGGTCGTGAAGTCCACGATCGAGGTCCGCTTCTTCGTTCGCCGGCTCCGAATCTTGGAGATGATGACGGCCAGACCAGCGATCGCCATGCCGGCGAGAAGCCAGCCGCCAACGCCCATCGTGGTCTGCGACTTGGACTCCTCCACGGCGACCGTGTTGGCTGCCGCCGGCGGAGGCGCGATGCTCTTCAGGGAAGCCGCCGGGGCTTGCGGGGGAGGAAGGCTCGCGGTTGTGTCGGCGGCCGCCGTGCCTGCCGCGGGCGCGGCGTCTTTGTAAGATTCGGACGTCTGGATCTCGGGCTTCGCTACGGGCTTCGCGGCGGTCTTCTTCGTTACGCGCTTGGTGGTCGTTGCGACCGGTTTCTCCGCCGCAGGCTGATCTACGGTCGCAGGAGACGCGGTGTCGACGGCCAGGGCGCTCGGGCCCAGGGTCAGCGCGGGCTCGACGGGGGGCGCTGCCTGATCTGCGGTGGGCGCGGGCGCGACCGCCTGGGCGTTAGGCTCCGCGATGGGGAGCGGCGGGAGCTCTACGGGTTTCGCGACTTCGGGCGCCGGCGGCGCGGGCGCCGGGTCCTGCGCCGAGACGAGCCCGGCTGCCGCGATGAAAAGAATCGCTGCCATGAACAATCGAATCGTGGATCGCATGACTTTCTCCTTCGCCGATCGAAGTCGCGCGGAGACGCTACGGCGCAGCGCCTGGCATTCTCGTCACGTTTTCGATCGGGATTCGTCAGAAGGAGTCTGGCAAAGGGCGAGCGAAGCGAGAACAAAACGAGTCTATCACTGACATAGCGGCGCGCCGGCGTCGATTACGAACGTTAGAAACGTTCAAGACGATCGTTGTGAAAACGCGGGGATATCTGACGGTGCACGTCGCAAGTGGGATATGGTGGAGATGCCCCCCAAGGTGGAACGCGCCTGTTCCCACTCAGAAGGCAGGAGGAATCCATGAATCGCACAACTCGACTCATCGCTGGCATCGCCATAGGTCTCGTCATCGCTGCCGGCGCATACGCTAAGGAGAAGAAGATCAAGCAGTCCGACCTGCCGCCGGCCGTTCAGCAGACGGCGGAACAGCAGAGCGCCGGCGAGGGAATCCAAGTCACGGGATACACAGTGAACAAAGACAAAGACGGGACTCTCTATACGATGGATCTCGTCTCCGACGGCCTCGCGCGGAGAACGGTCATCGGCTCAGACGGTACGCTCGTATCGGTGCAGCAGGAAATGGCCTGGGACACGGTCCCGACGGACGTCCAGACCGACTTCACCAATGTCACCGGCAAGGGCAAGCTCGGCCCCGTCAGCTCCATCACGAAGGACGGAAAGATCGTGACTTACGAGGCCTCGCTCGTGACCTGGGGCAACGTGGCCCGCGTGCAGGTCAAACCCCATGCCCCCGCTCTCGAACCCATCCCGACAGCGGATTCCAAGTAATCCTCCTGGTCACGCACCGGTGAGGGTCTGTGGGCGGCTATCAGGCCGCCCTTTTTCTTTGTCTTCGGGCGCAAAAAAAGGAGGCCCCTAACGGGGCCTCATAACGGGTCGACTCGAGGACCGATTTCGATTCGTGCCTAGGCGCGCGGGTACGAGGTAGCGTTCTCGTAGATCTCGACCGTCGGCGTTCCCTCGATGACGGGGGTGAGCTTGGCGAGAACCTGCGGATAGCCCGCCGTCTGATATGCCTCGGCGCTCTTGCGGTCATCCCAGAGGCTGATGGCGTGGGCGCCCTTGGGGCTGACCATCGTCAGTTCCTCTCGGAAACCTTCCTGCTTGCGGAGCAACGGAAGAACATCCTTCTCGAACAGGCCAGCGAACTCCTGCTCTTTACCGTTCTTGATCTTGAACTGAACATTGCGTGCGAATCTCATGGCGGATACTCCTGGGGCCCTTGGGAGGAGAATCTTCGTCGGGAAATCCCCGACTTCGAAAAGAAGGACGGCGACGACAGGGTTTCGAGGCCGACTGTTCCTTAGAAGGATTCACACCGTATCACACATAGCGGCGTCAAGTGGAAAGCGCCGACAGTGACGTTTACGGTCGGAGACAGGTATTCGAACGGCCTTTCATCCGGAGCAGCGCAGCGGCGAGACAGCCGACCTCCAGCGGCCGACCCTCGTCAGTGGGCAACGTCGCGCGAAGCGCGGCGTTCATCCCGGGCCGGATTAGTCGGGGATCCCTCGCTGCTCTCGGGATGACGGGCTATGCGCTCGTGATGAAAGCGCAAGGACGACCGCGAGAACTGCCGCCGCCGGTGCGATCCACCAGTCACGGGCGCTCATGGCGAGGAGCGTGAGGCCGGTGAAGAGGGACCAGAGGACCGGGACGATCATGAGGAGCCAGCGGCGTTTGGGGCGCAGAGTTAGGAGGGCGCCGAGGGTTGCGACGACGGTGGGATCCGGTGTGAGGGCGAAGAGCTCGATCTGGCCGAGAGGGCGGCCGAGGAGCAGCCCCGAGAGCGGCTCGACGAAGACCGCGAAGAGGACGAGGCCGAGTCCGGCGGTGCGAGCGTGTGCGGGCGGGGGATCGAATCGTCCCCGGATGGCGATCCAGAGCAGGAGCGCCGCCTCCGCACCGAACCCCCACGCGGCGTAGCTCGCAGTCCAGTTGATCGTTGCGTAGCGAAGGGCCAGGAAGGCGACAGCGACCCAGAGCCAGACAGCGGCGAGGATCAGCGCGGCCGGGCGGCCGGCGTCTCGCGAGCACATGAGAACGAGCAGAACTCCGACCGCGATCGCCAGGATCTGCGCGGGCCAGATCGCGGCGTTGTAGAGCTCGAAGAGCCGGTAGTAGGTGCGAGGGGTGAAGAGGAGGAAATCGTAGAGGCGGTAGGTCCACCACTCCGACATCAGATCTTCTCGACGTCCGCGGCGATCCGGCGGCGCAACGCCTCGTCGGGCATTCGCCCGTACGAGGCGCCGACGTTCTCGCGCACATGGTCGACGCGCGAGGTCGCGGGAATCGCGCAGCAGACGGCGGGATGCGAGACGATGAACTTCAGGAGCACCTGGGGCCAGCTCGCGCAGTCGATCTCGGCGGCGTAGCTCGGGAGCTTCGCGCGTTGGACGCGCTCGATGAGCTCTCCGCGACGGAAAGGACGATTGCAGATGACGGCGATCTTGCGCTCGCGCGCGAGCGGCAGGATGTTGCCCTCGATCTCGCGGTCGAGGGCGTTGTAGGTGATCTGGAGGAAGTCGATGGGCTGGGCGCGCATGATCTTCTCGACCTCGTCGTGGCGCCGCCCGTGGGACGTCGTGATGCCGACGTAGCGGAGCTTGCCCGCCTTCTTCCTTTCGAAGAGCGTGCGCAGGTGGTCCTCCCAGGCTTCGACGTTGTGGACCTGGAGAAGGTCGAAGCGCGAGACGCCCCAGAGCTTTTCGGTCTCGGCGATCTGCGCCGGGCCCTTCGCTCCGGACGGAGTCCAGACCTTGTCGGCCGAGAAAAGCTCCTTGGGATGACCCAGCTTCGAAAGGCCGTATCCGATGACCGCCTGCGAGGACCCGTACATCGGCGAGGAATCGATCAGGCGGCCGCCCTCCGCGAAGAAGGCGCGCATGACGTCCGTGCAGGAGTTTCGCGCGGCGACGTCGTCGCCGACGTTGAAGGTGCCCCAGGTTCCGAGCCCGACCAGCGGCAGGGCATCCGACGGAGTCGACGGGATCGGCCGGGTGACGATCGGACCGGGATGAGCGGCGGTGGGACCGGGATAGGCGAACGCACTCGAGGGACGGATCAGGACCGCAGCGCCGGCGGCGACTGAACCGAGAAACCAACGGCGAGTCAGTGTGTCGGAACGGCGCATGCGGCACCTCGTGATCGGTTCAGTGAGTCGCCAACGCGAGTGGGGCGTAAGGCATTCCGGGCGAGTCTAGTTCGGGATCCCTCGTCGCTTCGCTCCTCGGGATGACAGGCTTTCCCGAGCGTAGCGAGGGATCCCGAACTTGTTCGCTACTTCACATACTTCGGACTCTCCCCCTTTCCCCACGGGTCGTACTCCGCGGCGAAGCGGAGGCGCTCGGCCAGCGGAGGGTGGTCGTAGAGCCAGAAGCGAATGAAGGGACTGGGGTCGGGATCCGAGAGGTTGGTCTCGCCCAGGATCTGGAACGCCCCCGCGGCGGCGCGCGGCGAATCGGGAACGAGGCCGTGGATGGCCTCGAGGCCGAAGATGTCCGACTGATGCTCCTGGTTGCGGCTGTAGCCGGCGATGACGGGCATCGCGAGCTCGCCCGCGACGGTGAGGCCGAGGAGGATGACCGGAAGCGACGCCCAGTCGGTCAGACCGCGGATGCCCCAACGGCCGGAACGGCGGAAGATGCGGTGGAGGAGCGCCGCGCCGACGGCGAGGAGCACGAACAGGAGTCCCCACAGAAACGCGATGGTCTTGGGGATGTGCGCGAGAACGTAGTGGCCCATCTCGTGCCCGAAGACGAAGAGCGTCTGCGGGACTGTGGCCTTCGCGATCGTGGTGTCCCAGACGACGACCCGCTTGGACGCGCCGAGGCCGGTGACGTATGCGTTGATGCTGTTGTATTTCGAGCTCGCGTTCATCGCGAACATCTTCTCGGGAGGAATGTGCTCTCCGGCGCGCACGGTGACCTGCTCGATCGCGCGCGCGAGGTCCGGATGCGCGGGCGCGAGCGGCTCGAACTCGAAGAAGAGCGGATCGATGACGACCGGCGTCACGAAGATCAGCAACACCAGGATCGGCAGGAGAGCGAGCCAGAACCAGAGCCACCAGCGCCGCGGGCTCTTGCGCAGGATCGCGTAGAGAAGCCAGACGAGCGGAATCGCGATCACGATCCCCACGAGGAAACCCTTGACCTGGTCCCAGACCCACGAGCCCCAGCCCTGGACCGACTGCTCGTAGAGGAGCGAGAGATGGTGGCCATAGGCTGAGGTCGGAATCTCGAGGACGAATTGCGTCGCGAGCAGCAGCGGCACGAAGACGGCCGCCTGCCAGAAGCGGCGCCGGCTGGCGGACTCGGCGCGGTCCCGGAATCGCGGAGCCATGCCCAGGGCGATGATGAGGACGAGAACGAGCACACTCCAGAAGAAGGAGACGAAATGGAGCGTGTATCGCGCGCGCGAGTACGCGATCGCCTTCTCGCGCTTCTCGGGAGAGAGCGTGTAGCTGGCGGGTGCGGCGGTCGAGCTGACGGAAGGAGTCGGCTGCGGCGTCGTCGCCGGTTGGGCTGCGAGCGTCGACCCGAGGGAGACTGCCACGAGGAAGACGGCCAAAACGCGCGCTCTCATGGTGAGCGAAGCGTAATGTATCGACGGACCTCAGAGTCGTCGATACACGTCGCCGCGATGGCCGATCGTCACAACCAGAACCATGAGGATCTCGTCGGACACCTGGTACACGATCCGGTAGTCGCCGACACGGATGCGGTAGAGATCAGCGAGTCCGGCGAGCTTCTCGCAACCGGTCGGTCGAGGGTCCGCGGCTAGACCGTCGAGCCGCCTCGCCACCCTGAACTGGATCTGGCGCGGTAACTTTCGGAGCTCGCGCTCGGCCGAGGGCTTGAGCCGAACCTCGTAGGTCAACGATCGCGGCGATCAAAGACCGAGATCGGCCTTGACGGTCTTCCAGGAAACGCTGCCGCGCTCCTTCAGCGCCTTCCTGGCCCGCCGGAGATCGATCCGGTCCTCCAGAGAACGAATCAGTGCTTCGACTTCGCGCGGATTTCGGGCGGGCCGCACGGCGCGCCTCCGGTCTCTCGCGCGGGAGGAGGCGGTCGCGGACCCATAGTGAGCTCGAGGTTCGCGGAGCTCGGACGCCTGGCGAGCTCCACGCGTGGCGGCCTGCTCCAGAGGGACGATTCGGTTCTCGATCGACTCCCCCGTCTCCTGAAACGCAACGTGCAGGTCGTAAGCCGCCTGCAAGACGAGCCACCGCTCCGGCGTCGTCCCGAGGAACCGCGCCAGCCTCAAAGCGGTATCCGCTGTTACGCCTCTTCGACCCCGCAGGATTTCCGACACGCGCGTCACGGGCACGTCGATCGCCGTCGCCAGAGTGTTGGCCGATAGACGAAGGGGGAGCATGAACTCCTCTTCCAGGACCGCTCCTGGATGCGGCGGCGCCAGTCGTTCGCGGACCATTTGCGGATTATAATGTTTAACGGAACACGTTACAAGCGAACGCCCGCTCACCGTTCCCGCTTGAACCAGAAGGCGTCCGGGAAGCGGGCCATGCCGACACGCTCATAGAAGCCGGCGGCCTCGGGAACCGCGAAGAGGTAGAGGCTCACCGCCGGTCCGAGCTGACGGCGGGTCTCATCCAGCAGTCCCCTTCCGACGCCGAGGCCCCGGGCGGACGAGGAGACGGCGAGGTCGGAAAGGTAGGCGCACCAGGCGAAGTCGGTGACCGATCGCGCGACGCCGACGAGAGCCTTGCCGGGCTCGTCCATGCGCGCGGTGACGATGAGGTTTGCGCCCGACAGCATCGCTTTGAGGCGCGCCGCGTCATCGACGGGGCGCATCGCGCCGAGCCCCGACTCGACGAGGGCCTTTCGGAACTCGTGAACGTCGAGGTCCTGCTCCCGCGCGTAAAGGACGCTCGCCGGCGAGGCCAATCGCCCTCCTACTTCGCGGGTTGCTGCACGGGCTTCAAGTCGAACGGGCCGCTGCTCTCGACGAAGAACACGCAGTCGGCGGATTTGTCGCACGACGTGACGTGCTTGTAGCTGCCGCCGGGCTGCATCATGTAGGAACCCGGACCGAGGCGAACCTCGGGTTTCCCTTCCGGCGCCTGGATGTACGTGCCCGACACGAAGATGACCTTCATCGCGTACGTGTGCGTGTGGAGCGGCGTCGTGAATCCGGCCGGAAGCTTCAGATACGCGCCGTAGGCTCCCTTCGCGTGATTGCCCCACAGGTCCGCGACCTTCACACCGGGCGCGCCCTTCGGATCGAGGTCTTCCCACTTCAGATCGGCGGCCGGGATGAAGGTCGGGGTGGCGGGCGCTTTCGAAGGTTTCTTCGCCTTCGCTTCGGAAGACTCCTGCGCGAGAGCCGAAGATACGAGAACGACCAACGCCGCGATCGACAGAACCGTTCTTACCTTCATTGAACCCTCCTTGAACACTTGCGGCGAGGCTATCACCCGATATCGCCGAAATGGGCAGGTCTTGACGGACTCGGCGGCGTGATTTGCTTTGCGGGAGGAGGCCAACATGAGCCGCGAAATTCTCTTCACCTCAGCGATCCTCGGAGTGCTCGGAGCGGTGAGCCTGGCCACTTTGAACGCGCAGCCGGCGTCCCCTCCGATCAAGCGCGACGTCGTTCTCAAGCAGGACATGACGATCCCGGGCAGAGAAGCCATCATGGTCGAGGTGGTGCTTCCGCCCGGTGTCGAGGAGGGACGGCATACGCATCCGGCGGAGCTCTTCGGATTCGTGGTGTCGGGAACGATCCAGTCCGAGGTCGAAGGCAAGACGACGACGCTGAAGGCCGGCGACCACTTCTACTTCGCCCCCGGACAGGTTCACCAGAACATGAACAAGGGATCGGAGCCGGCGACGACTTATGTCGTCTTCGTGGCGGAGAAGGGAAAGCCGCTGACGACGCCGGTGAAGTAGCTAGCGTCGCCTCATCGAGTCCGGGAAGATGCGCTTAAAGACGTCATCCCGAGGAGCGGAGCGACGAGGGATCCCGGACTCGACACGGGCCCTCTCAATCAAGCACGGGATGAACGCCGCGCTCCGCGCGACGTTGCCTACTGACGGGGGCCTACCTTCGGTGGTCGGCTGTCTCGCTGCGCTCGGGATGACAGGCCTAAGGGAGCTTGACGACTAACGCGCTTCCGACGCCTGAGCCTGGAACCGCCAGAGACTGCTGCGCAGCGAGACGCCGACGGCCAGGAGCGAGCCGTCCCTCGCCCACGCCGGGTACTGGATGTCGCCGTCGAAGACCACCGGAAGCCGCTCGAGCATCGCCGTCACGGGATCGAGCACACCGACGCCGCGGAAGAGCGAATCGGGCGAAGTGACGGTGACGGCGATCTTGCCGTCGGGACCCACGGCGGCGCCGGAGATCGGAACCGGCGCGATCCGAATCGGGCTCGCGAAGAGGATCGAGAGCTCGGAACCTCCGTTGAAAGGAACGCGGAACAGCCGCACGCCGTCGTTCTCGTTCACCTGGACGACCAGCGCCGGATCTCCGGGGCGCAGATCCAGGGCGACGCCGTTGGCGGGGCGGAGCTTCTTCGGAGTGCCTCCCTCGATGTCGATCGAGAAGAGAGCTCCGGCATTGACGTAGAAGAGTGTCTTACCGTCCGGCGACGCGACGAGGCTCTGCGGCGCGATCCCGCGCGTCGCCTCGAGGCGCTTGACGATGCGGCCCTCCGGCATGGTGGCGACGGTGAGCATCGACGGCTGGCCGACGGCGCCCGAGAGAAACGCCACGTGGCTCGAGCCGACGAGGGTGGCGGGCGGAGTGGCCTGCTCGGCGGAATCGAGGAACGTTCGAAGCTGCCCGTCCTGCGTGCGGATCAGGAGACGCCGGCGGCCGAGGACCTGATTGGGAATGAGGAAACCCGCATCCGCGAGCTCCACGGGGCTCGTCAGGAGATTCGCCGCCATGGTGACGAGCTGGTCCGGAACGCCGCCCGTCGCCGGGATCCGCAAGAGCTCGGCCTGGCCGTCCATCGTGCTGACGATGAGGCTGCCGTCGGCGCCCGCGTCGAAGCCCGAGGGCTTGCCCGTGACCGGAAAGAGGAGCTTGCCCTGCTGCCCGTCGCGCGAGACCGAGATCGCCTGGAGCAGGTCGCCGAAGCTGACGAAGGCGAGGACGGAGTTGCCGTCGGCTCCGATCGCGAGGGGCGGAACGAGTGGAAGCTGCGGAGCAAACGGCGTCGCCTTTCCGGTCGCGACGTCGAGAACGTAGACGCGGCGCGCGGGATCGGCCGAACCGGCGAGGCGGCCCCAGAAGACGGCGGTCTTTCCATCGGGAAACGTCCGCAGACTCCAGTTGCCGCGCTCGGCGACGACGGCGGGCCCGACCGGGGCGAGGTTGCCGGTGTCCGGGCGGAACCGATGCACCTGGAAGTTGCGCTGGGCGTCTCGCTTGACGACCAGCAGGCTCCCGTCCGGGAGCGCCTCGGGCCCCTGCGCGTCCTCGAGGACCGCGTGCTCGGGTCCACCGAGCGGCGAAACGGTGAAGATGCCCGTCGGCCGATCGCTCACGCGGTCGAAGTAGAGCCGGTCGCCGTCCCGCGACCAGCAGACCTTGTAGACGGATCCCGCATCGGCCCGACGCGTCAGGACGGTCCAGTCGCCCGAGGAGGGCTTCATCACGGCGACCTCGGAGCGGCCGGAAACGAGCGTCAGAAACGCGAGCATTTTGCCGTCGGGGGAACTCCGCGGTGACATCACACGCGTCATGGGTCCGACGAGCAGGTTACCCTTCCAGTTCGGCGACGGCGGGTCGAGCTGCTTTCCGCGGAACCAGTGGCCGAGCAACGCGCCGCCGGCGAAGAACGCGAGTCCGAGGAGGAAAACGAACGTGAACTCGCGGACGCGCCGCGCCTTCGTGGGAGCGGCAGCGGCGGGAACGCCGACGGAGATCGGCAGCGCGGCGGAGAGAAGCGCCGGCATCGGCGACTTCGTCGTCGGAAGGGGCGGCGGCGTAGCTTCTGCGGGCGGATTCGGCATCGCCGGCGCGGGCGCCTGGGCCGGCGCGTGAGTCTGCGCCGCTGCGCGAGGCTCCCCCGACGGAGGCTGGAACTCCGCGAGCTTGTCCCGGATCTGCCGGATCTGCCGCACGAGCTCGACCGTCGAGTTCCAGCGCTCGGCGGGATCCTTCGTCAGGCAGCGCTCGATCGCCCAGCGCAGAGGCGGCGGCACGCGAGCGTTGAGTCCTTCGAGCGGCAGCACCTCGTCCTGGATGATCGCCGACAGCGTCTGGACGGGTGTCGCGCGGTGGAAGAGGCGGCGCCGGGTCAGCATCTCGTAGAGGACGACGCCCGCGGAGAACAGGTCGGAGCGGAAGTCGACGTTGCGCCCGGCCGCCTGTTCCGGCGACATGTAGTCGGGCGTGCCGATGACGAGTCCGGCCTGCGTGAGCGAGACGCCGGGCTCCGACTTACCCGAGAGGCCCGGTGTGCGCTGCTGCTTTGCCAGGCCGAAGTCCAGGATCTTCACGAACCCGTCCGACGTGACCATGATGTTCTCGGGCTTCAGGTCCCGGTGGACGATGCCCGCGTTGTGCGCCTTGGCGAGACCGCTCACGATCTGCGTGCCGAGGTCGAGCACCTTCTTGACGGGCAACGGACCCTCGTCGATCAGCTGGCGCAGCGTCCAGCCCTCGATGAGCTCCATCGCGAGGTACGGCGACGAGCCCGCCTGGCCGACCTCGAAGATCGTGACGATGTTGGGGTGATTGAGCGCAGAAGCCGAGCGCGCTTCGAGCGCGAACCGCGCGATGCCTTCCTGGTTCGAAAGGAACTCCTGAGGCAGGACCTTCAGCGCGACCTTGCGGCCGAGCCGTGTGTCGAGCGCGCTGTAGACCTCTCCCATCCCGCCCGCTCCGAGCCGGTCGATGATCTGGAACGCGCCGACCGTGGCGCCGGCCTGGAGATGAACGGTCGGTTCGGGAGCCGTGGCCGTGTCGGGAGCGTCCGCTTCGGGGAACGGAGAAACTGCGACCCCGCCGGAGGCGGAATTCGGGCTCGAGGGGGTAGTCCTCTCCCCTGCTCCATCGTCGCGTGTCGAGCTCACGCGCGGTAGTTGTCGCAAAGTTGTCGCCAGCCGACGGCGACTGCTAAGTGGGGCTTATAAAAGAGTTAGGGGCGCGACCCCGCGCCCCTGGTGCAAAAAAACGTCAGCCGGCATGGGTAACCGGTGCCGGTCTACTGCTTGTCGTAAACCGCCGTGCTCGTGATCGACTTACCCGAGGCGTCGGTTCCTTCCGAGGTGACCGTGCGGCTCTTTCCGTCGGCCGCGACGACGACCTTGCCGCTGAAGACGGTCTTGCCGCCCTTCTTTCCGACGAACGTCAACGTGTTCGCGTCGACCTTGGTGTAGGAGCGCGAGTCGGAGGCCGCATCGCCGGTCACGGGATAGTCCTTGCCGTCGTACTTTCCGGTCCACTCGCTGTGGAACGTCTTGCCGGACCCGTCGACCCCGTCGACCGCGACCTTCACGTTGTCGCCGACCGCCGTATAGACGACCAGCGTGTTCTTGGCCCCCGACGCGGCCAGCTTCGACTTGGACTCGTTGAGTTTCCAGGTACCCAGGTTGGGATCGGCGGCATACAGAGCGAGACCCGCAAAGAAGCAGACGAGGGTCGCCAGGATGGTGCGCGCTTTCATTTTCCCTCCACTTATGTCGAAGCAGGTTTTGAGGAGCTTCGAATCGCGTGCGGATTCTATGACGGATGCCATAGCCTGTCATCCCGAGCGCAGCGAGGGCCTGCCTTCGGTGGCCGGCTCGCTCCTAGGAATGACACTCTTAAGGCTGTCATCCCGAGCGAAGCGAGGGATCCCGAACTAAACAGCCCGGGATTTCTCGTCGCTCCGCTCCTCGAAATGACGGACTAGTGCCCCGCCTACTCGTTCCGAAGCAGGTCCGCCGGCGGCACCCTGGTCCCACGCACGGCCGGTATGAGGCAGGCGGCCAGGGCCACGGTCAGGAGAAGGACGCTGACGCCGGTGAGGACGAAGGGGTCCGCGGGTCGGACCTCGAACAGCAGGCTCGATGTCAGGCGCGTCAGGGCCACGGAGACGAGCAATCCCGCGGCGACGCCGAGGGCCACCAGCCTCATCCCGTTGCCCACCAGCAGTTGCAGGACTCCGAGCACGGTGCTCCCGAGCGCCATGCGGATGCTGACGTCCTTGGATTGCTGCTGGACAAAGTACGCCATCACGCCATAGATCCCGAAGACCGCCAGCGCGAGCGCTGTCAGCGCGAAGGCGCCGACGAGGATCGCGAGTGACCGTGGGCGCCCGAGCGACTGATCCACGAGCTCGTCGATCGTCGCGACGTTCGAGAGCGGCGCCGCGGGCTCGAGCTCGCGCAGGCGGTCGCGGACCGCCGGCAGGACGGTGGCCGGATCGGTCTTCGTCCGCAGCAGGATCTGCCGGAGCTGCTCTCCCGACAGCGGCGCGTAGACGGTGCCCGGATCGGGCGTGTCAAGGCCCGCGTACTTGACGGTGCTGACGACGCCGACGACGGTCGTCCACGGACAGGTCGCGCAGCCTCCCTCGTGGAAGCGCTTCCCCAACGCGGTCCCGTTCGGAAAGAACCGCCTCGCCCACGCGCGATCCACGACCACGCTCAACAAGTTCTCCGTCTGCGCGTCCCGCTCCTCGAGGAGACGTCCCTCCTGGAGCTTGAGGCCGAGGACGCGGAAGTAGTCGGGCGTCACGGAGACCCACGGCGTCACCGGCTGGGGCCGGCCGCCCCGCGCCGGGAAATCCTCGAGGTCGAAGTTGTTGTAGTAGTCGACATTGTTCGGCGGCGTGCCGTCGGCGAACGCGACCGCCTCGACGCCGGGAACGGCCGCGATCCGCCGGCCGAGCTCGTCCCAGAACGGGTTCGTCCGCGACGGATCGGCATACTGCGCCGCGGGCAGCCGGATCGAGCCGGCGACCACGTCGCGCGTGTCGAAGCCGACGTCGACGCGTCTCAGCCCGTTCAGGCTAACGAGCAGGAGCACCGCGACCACGAGGAGCGGCGTCGTCACCGCGAACTGGCCGCCCACCAGGACCCGGCGGAGCCGGGCGACGGCGACGCCGCCGGTCCATCCGCGCCCCGAAGAGCGCAGCGTGTCGCCCACGCGGCCTCCCGCCCCGTGCAGCGCCGGCACGAGGCCGAACAGGACCAGGCTCGCGAGCGTCAGGCCGGCGAGCAGCCAGACCGCGGCGCCGTCGAGCGCGATCTCGTGCACGCGCGGGAGCGAGTCCGCGCCGAGTCTTCGGAGGAGCCCCACGCCCACCTTGGCGAGCGCCAGTCCCGCCGCGACCGACCCCGCCGCGAGCACCGCGCTCTCGGCGAGCAGGTACCGGACGACGCGGCCGCGCGACGCGCCGAGGGCGACGCGCACGGCCAGCTCCTGGCGTCGTCCCGTCACGCGGGCGATTAAGAGGCTCGACGCGTTCGCGCAGGCGATCAGCCACACCAGCGCCACGGCGGCGAGCGCGAGACCCGCAATCTTCGAGACGTCGCCCACGACGAGGGACTTCAGGTCCATCAGGCTCCACGTCGCCTTCTCGTCCTGGTACGACGCCCTCCAGATCGGGAAGATCCGCTTGTTGATCGCGCGGAGCTCTCCCGCCGCCGCCGACCGCGTCGCGTCCGGGCGTAGGCGCGCAAGCACGACGTACGGGAATGGTCCGCGCCGCGGCGGGGGCGAGAGCTGCAGCGTGACGAAGAAGTCTTGCCGCCGCTCGAGCGGTCCCGTCTCGGGGGGCAGGACGCCGACGAGCGTGTAGTCCTTCCCGTCGAGCCGGACAGGCCGACCGATCGCGTCCGCTCGGGCGCCGAGGCGCTGCCGCCAGAAGCCATCGGTGACGATCGCCGCGGGCGGGCTGCCGGGCTTCCCGTCTGCCTCCGCGAAGTCGCGCCCGAGCGCCGGCCGCATCCCGAGGAGGCCGAAGTAGCCCCACGTCACATCGCGGCCCCTGACGAGGTCCGCCCTCTGGCCGTCGCTGAACGTCGCCGTGCGGCCGAAGTACATCGCGACCGAATCGAAGTGCGTCTGCTGCGACTCGATGGCGAGGAAGTCCGCGACGGAGAGCGAGAACTTGAACGGCGGCGAATCCATGTAGATTCGAAAGAGCCGGTCGGGGTTCGCGTACGGGAGCGGGCGGAGGAGCACGGCGTTGATGCCGGCGAAGATCGCGGTCGTCGCACCGATCCCGAGTCCGACCGTCAGCACGATCGTCAGCGCGAGGACGGGCGCGCGGAGCAGGCTGCGCACGGCGATGCGGACGTCCTGGCCGAAGTCCTGGAGCATCAGCATGCGCTGCGTGCGTTTCTCTCCCCGTTCGTCCTGGCGGACGCAGTAGTCGCGCGCGCCTTCGAGGTCGCCGAACTGCCGCAGCGCCTCGCGACGCGCCTCCTCGACCGGCATCCCGCGCGCTGTCAGCTCCTCCACCCGCATCTCCAGGTGGTGGCGCAGCTCCGCGTCGACCTCCGACGCCACCGCCTCGGGTTTGCGGCGGAGATACCAGAACGGCTTACGTCGCTCGCCCGTCGTCGACACGCGTCAGGCTCCCTGGAGCACGGCGTCGACCGCGCGCGAGTAGCGCTTCCAGACGTCCGTGTCCTTCGCCAGCCGCTTGCGTCCGGCCGAAGTCAGCGTGTAAAACCGCGCGCGCCGGTTGTTCTCGGACTCTCCCCACTCGGCCTCGATCAGCCCTTGCCGCTCGAGCCTGTGGAGCGCCTGGTAGAGCGCCGCGTCCTCGATGGCGAGCTCGCCCGCGGTCCGTTCGGCGACCGCCGTCGCGATCCCGTAGCCGTGCATCGCCCCGGGCAGGAGGGTTCGAAGGACGAGCAGATCGACTGTTCCCTGAAGAAGCGGCAGCGGCGGTTGTGAGTTGGCGGCCATCATACCCCTCAGATGGTGAGGGGAGCATATGAGTGCCGGACGCTCCTGTCAATCGGTCTATCCGAAACTTGACCGACCGGACTCGGTAAGTATATACTTACCATCATGGCAGCCCTCCAGGAGCTCCAACTCCACGCCCTGGGCGACGCGACGCGGCGCGCGATCCTGGCGCGGCTGCGGGAGGGACCGCTCGCCGTGGGCGTCCTCGCCCGGGGTTTCCCCGTCAGCCGCCCCGCCATCTCGCAGCACCTGAAGGTCCTGAAGGACGCGCGGCTGGTCCTCGACCAAGCCGACGGCAATCGGAGGCTCTACCGGCTCGACCCGAAAGGGTTCGAGTCGTTGCGCGAGTATTTCGATCAATTCTGGACGGAGGCGCTCGACGCCTTCAAACGACGGGTGGAGAAACCCGCCCGAAGAAAGGACGGTAGATGATGACGACGATGACCGAGAAGTCGACCGAGCCCGTCGTGGCGAAGACGGTCACGGTGAAGGCGAGCGCCGAGGACGCGTTTCGCATCTTCACGACGGAGCTCGACTCCTGGTGGCCGCGCTCGCATCACATCGGCAAGGCTCCGATGAAGAAAATGATCATCGAAACCGCGAAGGGCGGCCGCTGCTACAGCGAGCAGATCGACGGCACGGAGTGCGACTGGGCCACGGTGCTCGTCTGGGAGCCGCCGCGCCGTCTCGTGATCGCATGGCAGATCACCCCCGAGTGGAGCTACGAGCCGGACATCGAGAAGTCGAGCGAAGTCAAGGTGCAATTCACGCCCGTGGGTAACGGCACGACGCGCGTCGATCTCGAGCATCGCTTCTTCTCGCGCCACGGCGCCGGAGGCGATTCGAGTCGCAAGGCCGTCGACGCCGAGGACGGCTGGGGACTGCTGCTCGAACTCTTCGCGAAGAAGGTGGAAGAAGCCGGCGGGAATTGAGGCAGGCGGCGACCCCCGCCGGCGTCGAAAGGACGAAAAACGCCCTTTCGGGTTCCTCCGTATATCGTGGCGAGAAGGAAGAGACCTCGACCCATGCCCACTCACCGCCTCTGGGACCGCCGAAGCGCCATCAAAGCCGTCCTCGCCGCGGCGCCGGGCTTCGGCCTCGCGTCGCGCGTGTTCGCCGACGAGCGCCAGCCTCCCGACATTCCGTCGCGCAACCGCGCGTCCCGGACTCTTGCGGCGCGCGCCCCCGCCATCGACCTCGGCCCGGACGTTTGCGTCCTGACCTGCGAGCAGACTCTCGGGCCCTGCTACTACGACCAGACGGCGGTCCGCCGCGACATCACGGAGGGCAAGGCGGGACTGCCCACGAGCCTCGGGTTCCTCGTCCTGGATGCCGATACATGCGCACCGATCGAGGGAGCGTCGATCGACATCTGGCACGCCGATCCCGCCGGCGTCTACTCCGCGCCGATCAACCAGATGTGCAATGCGAACGACGCCGCGGCGCGCAGCCAGACCTTCCTGCGCGGAGTTCAGCTCACGGGCAGCAACGGCTTTGCCTACTTCGACACGGTCTATCCCGGCTGGTACTCGGGGCGAACGACCCACATCCACGCAACCGTGCGGCTCGACGGCGCCGAGGCGGTGACGACCCAGTTCTATTTCGACGACGCGCTGTCGACCCACATCTACACGACGAACGCGAACTACACCCCGCGCGGCGACAAGGACACGCCCAATG
>JBKOZO010000203.1:0-20113 GCA_046725935.1 Acidobacteriota bacterium
GTGAATGGACGACGCCTACTGCGCGTAGTAACTCCCGATGAACCCGGTTACACCGGTAAACGGCGTACTACTCCAGTAAAACATGCGTCCGGCCTTGCGCTCCTCGGCGAAGAGGCGCATTGCGATGATCGGCACGACGAAGAGATTGAAGAGCCAGAAGTAGGTGTTGGTGAAGAGCAGCGGCAGGGCCTGCCCTTTCGGCGTGTCCGGCCGCGAGAGGTAGTTGACGATGGCCGTGAAGATGAAGCCGTTCATCAGCAGGAACGCGGCCAGGATCACGTAGGCCAGGGGCGAGAGGAAATACGCGCGCCACTCCCGGCCGACGATGGCGAGGAGCTTCTTCACTGCGGTTCCTCGGTCGAGCCCGCCGGCTCCTCCTCGGCCGGTTCCGCCGGGGCGCTGGCGGCCGCGGCTTGGTCGTGCCGGGTCAGGCGCACGAAGACGTCTTCGAGCGTCATCGCCTCGCGCGACAGCTCGCGCAGCGTCCAGCCCTTCGCCACGGCCAGGCGGAAAATCTCTTCGCGCGGGTCCTTGCCCTGGAGGCAGGTCACCCGCGCCCGGGTCTCGGAGGAGTCTTCCTCGACGGCGACCGATGCGACACCCGGGAGTGCGGCCAGCGCATCGAGCGCGGGCACGAGACCCGCGAACGCGGCGCGCACCATCGGCGTTCCGGCGAGCTTGGCGCGCAGGTCCGAAGACGTGCCTTCGGCGACGATCCGGCCGCGGTCGATGATGAGCACCCGGTCGCAGACCGCCTCGACCTCCGGGAGGATGTGCGTGGAGAGAAGCACGGCGCGGTCCTTGCCGAGCTCGCGGATCATCTCCCGGATCTTGATGATCTGCACCGGATCCAGTCCGATCGTGGGCTCGTCCAGCACGAGCACCGGCGGGCGGTGCACGAGCGCGGCCGCCAGGGCCGTGCGCTGGCGGAAGCCCTTCGAGAGGTTCTCGATCTTCCGGTGCGCGACCTCGGTCAGCAGACACCTCTCCACGGCCTCGCTCACGCGCGCCTTCACCTGGCTCCCCGCCACGCCTTCCAGGCGGGCGCGAAACGCGAGGTACTCCGAGACGCGCATCTCCGGGTAGGTCGCGGCGGACTCCGGCAGGTAGCCGGTGGCGGCGCGCGCCGGACCCGGCTGCGTCACGACGTCGTGTCCCGCCACACGCGCGGTTCCGGAGGTGGGAGGCAGGAACCCGGTCAGGACGCGCATCGTCGTCGTCTTGCCGGCGCCGTTGGGACCCAGGAATCCGACGATTTCACCCTCGCGCACGGAGAAGGTCACGTCGTCCACCGCGAGGCGCGTGGGGTACCGCTTCGACAGGTTTTGTACTTCGATCATTCGAGAGTCCGAGGCGTAAACCGCGTTATGAAATCGCGGAAGGATATTCCATATTCCCGAAAAAGGAAGTCCCATATCATGGTCCCTTCGTGATCGAAGTCGAGAACGTCTCGAAGACGTACGGCCGCGTGGGCCGCCGGACGCGCGCGCTCGACGGCGTGCGCCTTCGGGTCGCCCGTGGCGAGACGCTCGGGCTCATCGGCCCCAACGGAGCGGGCAAGACGACGCTCCTCTCGTGTCTGCTGGGATTCCTGCGCCCCGACTCGGGAACGATCTCGATCGACGGCCGCGAGGTCGACGACCTCTGGATCCGGTCGCGCACGGGGTACATGCCCGAACGGCTGGGCTTCGACCGGGACCTGACCGGGGCGGCCTTTCTCGCGCACCACTGGCGCCTCTCGGGCGGAAGCCCGTCTAAGACCGCCTCCGAAACGGCGGCCGCCGCCGCGCGTGTGGGGCTGGAAAGCGCGGTCCTCGGAAAGAAGCTCAAGACGTATTCGCGCGGAATGCTGCAGCGGATCGGCGTCGCGCAGGCGACGCTGGGCTCGCCCGACCTCCTCTTCTTGGACGAGCCCGCGTCGGGCACCGACCCTCTCGGCGTCGCGATCGTGCGCGACCGCATCCTCGAGGCCAAGGGGCGGGGCGCGACGGTCGTCCTGAACTCGCACCAGCTCACCGAAGTCGAGCGCGTCTGCGACCGCGTCGTGTTCATCGATCGCGGGAAGCTCTCGCGCGACGAGACCCTCCGCGGCGAGACCGCCACACGGAAGCGAGGAGTCCTTCGCGTGCCCACGGCGCGGAGCGAGGAGGCGCGGACCATTCTCGCGGCCGCCGGCATCGAGGCGCAGCCTTCCGGCGACGGCGCGCTCCGCCTCTCCGACGGATCGGAAGACGGGATCTCCCGCGCGGTGAAGGCGCTGGCCGTGGCCGACGTTCCCGTTCTGGAGGTGCGCGCCACGGCCGAGCTCGAGGAGCTCTTCCGCGAGGCGCCGCCGTCGTGATCGAGATGGTCCGGCGCTTTCTGCGCCAGAAATTCGACAACCCGATTGTCGCCGTGGCGCTGGCCGTGATGGCGTTGCTGATCGCGTTTCCCGGCGCGTTCAGCGGCCAACCCTCCCCCAACTCCGGATTCCTCGCGCTGCTCCTGCTGGGCGCAGGCTCGGTCTCCAGGGACGTCTCCAGCGGCGCCCTGCAGATGATCCTGGCCCGGCCGATCTCGCGCACCGACTATCTCTGGGGGCGGTTTTTCGGGATCCTCTCCGCGTTCGCCCTCTTTCTCGCGGCCGTGGCGGCGCTGACGGTCGTGTTCTCCGCCGCCCTGCTGCCCGTTCTCCACGTACCGCACGCGCCGCTGCAGTGGCCGGCGCTGGCCCGCGGGTTTGCCGCCGCGTTCCTCGACGGCGTTCTTGTCGCCGCGGTTCTCCTGTTCTTCTCGACGTTTGTTCCGGGCTGGGGAGACGTGCTCGGCTATTTCCTCCTCACCCTTTTGCTGTCCGCCGTGCCGAGCATCGGCGCAGGGCTTCAGAAGGAGTGGCTGACGCGCCTCGGGCTGACCCTGAAACAGAACATCCTCCCCGAACCCAACTTCGGCGCGATCTTTTCGGGCGAGCGCCCGTCTTCCGAAACGGTCGGTCAGTGGGCCCTCGCCATCACGGTCTTTCTGCTCGCCGCGGCGCTCGTCTTTCGCCGCCGCGAATTCGCTTATGGCCACGACTGACCCCTCCCCCCGCCCCCCTCCCCGCTCGCAGTCCCGGCTTTCGGGGGTCCTTCTGTGGATCCTGCTCGCCGCGGTCCTCTTTCGGGTCGTCACGGGGGTGATGGACCGCGGGCGCACTGAAGAGGGCGGCCTCGTGCGCTGGGAGCCCCGCGAAAAAGCCCGCGCGCTCTCGCAGGCGGCCGGCCGCCCGATCCTCTACGACTTCACCGCCGCGTGGTGCGGGCCGTGCAAGCTACTCGACCGCGACTGGAACGACGAGAGCGTCGCCGCGAAGGTCAACAGGACCTTCGTTCCGGCGCGCATCGTCGACCGCGTGCGGGAGGACGGCCGCAACCCGCCGGACGTCGCGGAGATGGTGCGTCGCTACGAGATCAGCGGATTCCCGACGCTCGTCGCGGCGGCCCCGGACGGAACCCTGATCGCGAAGCTGGAGGGATATCGCGGCCGTGCGGCCCTCCTCGAGTTCCTCGAAGAGGTGGGCAAGCCGCCCGCGTCCACGCGATAGCTAGTCCTCGTCTTCGCGCCCGGCGCCGTGTCCGGTCGAGACCGTCACGGGCCCGTTTTCCGAGGAGAGCTTGACCAGCGCGGGCCCCTCTCCGATCTCGATGCGCTTCTGGTCGTCGTCCCAGGTGCGCTTCGCCTGATCGCAGCCCTCGCCGCGACAACGGAAGGGAGAGCGTCCCAGCGTTTCCACGACCGCCGTGGAGCGGTAGCCCGACGGGATCTCCAGGCGAATCGGCCCGTTCACGGCATGGCCCTCGAGGCCCGCGCCGTTCCACTCTGTGCCCGACAGCGCGACACCGATGGGTCCGTTCTGCGTGGAGACCTTCATCTTTCCGCCGCCGCCGCGCACGTCGATCGGCCCGTTCTCGGCCGAGAGGTCGAGATCGCCCGTGGAGTTGCGCACCGAGATCGGCCCGTTCTCCGTCCTCGCCACGACGTGACCCGAAAGACCCGAGAGCGCAACCGGACCGTTTGTGGCCGAAACCTCGATCGCCGCGCTCTTGGGCGCCGCGATCAGCAGATATCCGACCCAATCTTCGCCCGAAGGACCCTGGACGCTTAGAGATCCGTCCGTGTGTGAGACCTTGATCGCCGCCAGCCCCTCGGCCGTCTCGGCGGCCTTGCAGACCAGGATTTCGAAGTCGTTGCGATCGGTTCCGCGGACGTTCGCGCCCGAGTGGGTGGGGACCTCGACCTTCAGCGGCCGCCCGGCCTCGACCGGGTAGACGAGGCGCTCTTCGCTGCGCGCGGCTTCCTGGTCGTCGAACTCGACGGAAATGTCCGCGCAGCGCACAGGCGATCGGCCGTCGTGAATCGAGACTCCGCGGTTGTGATGGCCGGCCCGGGCCGCCGGAGGCGCGATTACGGCCATCAGGGCGAAGGCGATCGAGGGCAGGGCGCGGGTCTTCATCGTGTCTTCCTCCCGCTTCGGAGACGCCCGCGGAGCCCGGAGGTTTCGCCCCGGCCCGGGGGATGAGCTATTCGACGACCTGGGGACCGCCCGTCCGGGAGAGCGTGACGGCCGTGCCCTCGGCCTCGACCAGGGGCTTTTCCCACCAGTCGCCGCTGCGGCTTCCGATCTCGGCGTAGAGGCCGGCCGGGAGCACCCCGACGGAGCGATTGCGGCCGGATTGCTTGGCCAGGTACATTGCCCGGTCGGCGAGCTTCAAGACCTCGGTAAACGCGAAGGTGCGCGTCGAGTCGGGATACCAGGGGAACGGCGCCCAGCCGACCGAGCACGTGCGCCGCACCTTCTGCCCCGATCCGAGGTCGAAGGGCTCCGATCCGACGGACTGCATGACGCGGCCCGCGAGGACGTCTCCGCGCGTGCGGTCCGCGTCCCGCGAGATCAGCAGGAACTCTTCTCCTCCCCAGCGGATCAGCCGGTCCGAGTCGCGCACGACGTGCGTCAGGCGCCGCGCGACCTCGGCGAGCACGCCGTCTCCGCGGTCGTGGCCGTACTCGTCGTTGATCTCTTTGAAGTGGTCGATGTCGACGATGTAGAAGATCAGGTCGCAGTTGCGGGGACGGTTGCGCGCGGGGGTCGAATGGACCCGCAGCGTGCGGTTGACGTCGTCCTCGATCACCGTCGAGAAGAACCGCCGGTTGCGCGCCCCGGTCAAAGCGTCGGTGAACGAAGCCTCGCGCAGCTCCCGGTTCGCGGCGGCGAGCTCGGCGCTGCGCGCGGCCACGGCTTCCTCCAGACGCGTCCGCTCCGCCTCGAGATGTCGCGTCCTCCAGCGAACGACCGCCGCCACGATGGCCGCCGCAAGGAGGGCCGCGAGCAGCCGCGCCCAGACGGTCTCCCACCATGCGGGCCGGACCTCGAAGGAGAAGGTCGCCGGACGGCTCGAGACCTTGCCCGCCGCCGACACGGCCTGCACCTCGAAGCGGTACTTGCCGCTGGGCAGCGCCGGAAATCGAGCCTGGGTCAGGTCCGTCTCGGTGAACGTGTTGCCGAGCCCGTTCATTCGATACCGAAAGCGCACCTTGCGCGGCTCGATGAAGGTCAGTCCCGCCCACTCCACGCTCACGTCGCCTTCACCGGGCCTCAAGACCGCGATGGCGGCGGGATCCAGCGGACGGTCGGCCGCGGAGACACGCGTGAGGATCACGGGCGGCGCCGGGGCCGCGACGGCGGGCGTGCCCGGCTCGTACCGAACCAGGCCGCGGCTCGAGCCCAGCCACACGGTTCCGTCGGGCTCGGTCAGGAAGGCGTTCTGGTCGAGGTCTTCGCTGATCATGCCGTCGGCTCTTCCGTACCGGGCGGCGAGGCTCCAGCGCGCGCCGAAGACGTCCGCGCCGGTGCCGGTCCCGATCCAGAGGTTGCCGGAAGCGTCGCGCCCGACGAGCACGACCTTGTTCGACACGAGCCCGGTTTCGACTCCCATGGGCCGAACCGCGATCCGGTCGTCCTGGACGATGAGCCTGGCCGCGCCGATGGATTCCCGATACGCGAGCACGATGCTGCCGTCGGACGCGATAGCGATCGAGGAGACGAAGTCCTCGCGCAGCCCGTCCTGTCTCGTGAAGCGGCGGGCGCTCGGTCCGGTCAGGCGGAGGAGGCCTTGCTTGCTGGCGGCGTACAGCGTGCCCGACGGGTCTTCGGCGAAGCCCCGAACGCCGTCTGGCTTCTCGCGGCCGAGGCCGACGCGCTCGAGCCGCGTCGAACCGGCGCCGGGAAGTCGATACAGCCCCTCGACGGCGCCGACCCAGACCTCTCCTCCCCGCCGGACGTGGATCGCCCCGACGCGGAGCTGTTCCGACGGCGTGTCCTCGGCGGCATACCGCCGCGCGCTCCCGTCGGGCATCAGCCGGGTGACCCCTCCGGGCCAGGCTCCCGTCCAGACGCTCCCGTCTTCTCCGGCCGCGAGCGCGGTGACCGTGTTGCCGCCGAGACCGTCCCGCGTCGTGTAGATGCGGACGTTTCCCGTCGAGGGATCGATGCGGTTGAGACCTCGCTCGGTTCCGACCCAGAGGGCGCCCGCCTTGCCGCTCTGGCGGCAGATCGACCAGATCACTTCATGCGACAGGCCGTCGGCCGTCGTCCAGTTGGTGAACTCCCCGCGGCCCAGCCGTTGCGCAAGGCCGCCGCCCAGCAGCCCGATCCAGAGCGAGCCCTCCCGGTCCACCAGCGCCGCGAGCGCGGTGTCGGCGGCGAGCCCCTCGCGCCGGCTGATGAGTCTCCAGGCGCCTCCGTCGCGGTAGGCCAGCCCCTGGACCGTCGGCACGAGCAGCTCTCCCCGGTCGTCGAACGCCAGCCGGCCGTACTCGCTGGCCTCGGGGAGTCCTTCGTCGGCGCGCTCGAAGTGAAGGGCGCCCTTCCCGAGCACGTAGAGCCGCTGGACCGTGCGGACCCAGAGGCGTCCCGCGGGATCCGTTCGCACTTCGTCGATCGTCTCGTCGCGCGGCAGCCCGCGGGCGGTGCCGAAGTCGACGACCCGCCCGAACTCCTCGCGGTAGAGCAGACCATCCCGCGCGAAGAACACCGCTCCCGACGCGTCCACGTGGACGCCGCCGACCGCGCCTCCGCCCAGCGCCGCCGCCTCCGGATCCGGCGCGAAGCGATCGTTGCGTCCGACGAAGAGTCCGCGCTCGGTGCCGACGTAGAGAGTCCCCTGCGCGTCCGAGGCGATTCCCTGGTGGCTGATCGCGAGCGCGCCGAGGCCGGCCGCCTCGTCGAGCACGGCGAACCCGGAGCCGCTGCGGCGAGCGAGGCCCGAGGCCGTTCCGACGTAGAGACGTCCATCGGACGTCTCGTGGAGCTGGTAGATGCGCGCCCGCGGAAGGCCCTGGTCGCGGCTGAACTTCACGAACCGCCGGCCGTCGAAACGGAACAGCCCGTCGTCGGTTCCCGCCCACAGAAAGCCGTCCTTGTCCTGGAGCACGCACTCCACCGAGGTGTCGAGCAGCCCCTCGTCCTGGGCGTAGGTGCGAAACATGAATCGCCCCAGAAACGCCGGAGGCGCGGGCGCCGCCGGCTCTCTCTCCGCGCCGTGCGCCGCGCCCGCCGCCGCGAGCGACGCAACGATGCACGCCCGGAGCAGATGCAGTCCGAGTGCGTTCGGGGCTCGCCGTTTCTCGGCTGCTCTCACGGGCCTCCGAAATGGAATCGACTAGGGAAGTTCGGTCACATTATAGGGGTTCGACCGGTCCCCGGCCCGAGCGCGCGGCTTGCCGAGAAAACTCCCCGTCAGACTCCGAGGATTCGCTCGAATCTCGTCAGGCGTTCCCTCCGCGACGATGCGTCCGCCGTCCGCGCCGCCGCCCGGACCGAGCTCGATGATCCAGTCGGAGGCGGCGAGGAACTCGAGATGGTGCTCGATGGCGAGCACCGAGTGGCCCAGGGCGATCAGACGCGAGAGCGTGGCGAGCAGGCCGTTCACGTCCCGCGCGTGGAGGCCGGTGGTCGGTTCGTCGAAGAGAAACAGGGCACCCCGCGACGCGGCCGGCCGGATGCCGAGAAACGCCGCCAGCTTCAGGCGCTGCGCCTCGCCGCCCGAGAGCGTGGCGGTGGGCTGGCCCAGCCGCATGTATCCGAGGCCCGCTTCGCGCAGCGGAGCGAGGCGCCGCACGATCGTCTCGTGGCCGGCGAAAAAGGAGGCCGCGTCGTCGATCGTCATTTCGAGCACGTCGTCGATGTTCTTGCCCGACACGCGCACCCCGAGGACGCGCGCCTGGAACCTCCGCCCGTCGCAGACGTCACAGCGCACCGTGACGTCGGCCAAAAACTGCATGTCGATCGTCTGCCAGCCGGTCCCCTTGCACGCCTCGCAACGCCCGCCCGTCGTGTTGAAGGAGAAGTCGCGCGCAGTGATCCCCCGCGAGACGGCCCGCGCCGACGCCCCGAAGAGCCGCCGGATCTCGTCCCAGGCCTTCGTGTACGTGACCGGGTTCGAGCGCGCCGAGCGGCCCAGAGGGCTCTGGTCGACGAGGAGCAGGTCCGAGATGCGTTCGAAGCCTTCGATCGCGTCGTGGGCCCCGACGTCGTTCGTGATGGATCCTTTGATGCGACGGGCGTAGGCGTTGTGGAGGATGTCGCGCACGAGCGTGGACTTGCCCGAGCCCGAGACGCCCGCGATGGAAACCAGGCGGCCCAGCGGGATCCGGACCGTCAGGTTCTTCAGGTTGTGCTCGCGGGCCCCCACGATCGTGATCGCGCCCTCGGCCCGGCGAAACGGAACGACTCGCGAGGGCGACGACGGCGCCGCCTTCGCGTCGGCCGCCGGCCCCCGGCCGTCCGCTGCCTGCCGTCTTCGCAGCAGCTCGCCAGTCGCCGAATCCTTCACGCGCGCGAGCGACGCCGGAGTCCCCGCGAAGAGGAGCTGCCCGCCGCGGCTTCCGGCGCCGGGGCCCAGATCCAGAACGTGGTCCGCGGCTTCGATGGCCTCGGGATCGTGCTCCACCACCACGACCGTGTTGCCGCGGTCGGCCAGACGCCGCAGGATCCCGAGCAGGCGGCGCGTGTCCGAAGCGTGGAGCCCGATGGTCGGCTCGTCCAGAACGTACAGCGTGCCCGTCAGGGAGCCGCCCAGAGCGGAGGCCAAGCCGATGCGCTGCGCCTCTCCGCCCGAAAGCGTGCGCGCGGCCCGCGACAACGTGAGGTAGGAGAGGCCGACGTCGTTCATGTAGCGGACGCGGCTCGTCAGCTCGGCCATGACCGAGCCCAGCCGCTCCCCTTCCTCGAAAGAAAGCGACAGGCCGGCGAGGAAGCTCTGCAGGTCCGAGAGCGCGAGGTCCGAGAGCTCGGCAATGGTCTTGCCGCGGAAGCGGACCCACAGCGCCGGCGGAGCCAGGCGCGCGCCCCCGCAGGAGCCGCAGAGGGTGTAGGCGCGGTAGCGGGCCAGCAGGACCCGCACGTGAATCTTGTACCGCTTGGTCTCCAGCCAGTCGAAGAACCCGCGCACGCCGTAGAAGTCGCCTCGCCCCTCGATGAGAACCGCCCGCTCGTGCGCCGACAGCCGCGCGATCGGGACGTCGGTGCGGACCGAATAGCGGCGGCAGGCCCGGAAGAGATCGCCGTACGCCGACTCGTAGGCCGGAGTGTTCCAGGGCGCGACCGGCCTGTCCGAGAGCGAGAGGTTGCGGTCGGGGATCGCCTTGTCCAGATCCACGCCGATCACCCGTCCGAAGCCCTGGCACGCGGAGCAGGCGCCCAGCGGCGAGTTGAACGTGAAGAGGGCGGGCGTGGGGTCGCGGAACTCGCGGCCGCACTTCGGGCAGTGAAGCCCGCGGCGGAAGACGCGGGTGCGCTCCCCGATCACCGCCTCCAGCGTCCCCGCCAGCGTGAAGGCCGTCTCGACGGCGGCGGCGATCTCGGGGCGCGCGGTCTCGGAAACGACGAAGCGTCCCACCACGACCCGCAGTCGGCCCTCCGGATCGAGAAGCGGCTCCGCCTCCTCGCCGATCTCGACCGTCTCTCCCGAAGGCGAGACGGCCCGGAAGAACCCGGCGCGCTTGAACTCGGCCAGGCGCCGTCCTTCCTGTTTGGCGCGCTTGCGCCGGCCCGCGCCCGTCGTGTCCGCGTCGCGCCAGGGCACGGGCGCCGAAAGGGTGACCCGCCCTCCCGCTTCCGAAGAGCACAGAGCCTCCACCGCGCGATCCACGCCTCCGGGCACCGCCTCGGCCCCGCAGTCGGGGCAGAAGGTCGTTCCGCCATGGGCGAAGAGCAGGCGCAGCGCGTCGTGGATCTCGGTTTGCGTGCCGACGGTCGAGCGGGCGTTGCGCACGCCGTTCTTCTGCTCGAGGGCGATCGCCGGCGGCACCGGTTCGATCGAATCCACGTCCGGACGGTCGAGCCGCTCGAGGAACTGGCGGGCATACGTCGACAGCGACTCCGCGTAGCGCCGCTGGCCTTCGGCGTAGAGCGTGTCGAAAGCCAGCGACGACTTGCCCGAGCCCGACACGCCGGTGATGACGGTCAGGCGCCCGAGGGGGATGTCCGCCGAGACGTCCTTGAGATTGTGAGTCCGCGCTCCCCGAATCTTGATCGGAGATGGAGAGCCCGGTCGAGAAGTTTTCTTCAAACCTCCGAATCTACCAGAACGGGTTCCAAGTTTCAGGTTCCAGGTTGTGACGGATCTCCTGGAACCTGGAACTTGGAACCGGAAACCATTCCCCCGCCACCGTGCTCCGGACACGTCATCACCGGCGCGGTCCCATCGATGAAGACCTCTCGCATCGTCTTCGGGCAGCCCGGCGCGGCGAGGAAGCCCGTCTCCGGATCGATCTCGGCCGTCACGATGTCGGAGGGAACCGGAAAACCTTCGGCGAACAGCTGAGACGGCACCGATCGGACGAAGTCGGCGAAGATCGGCACGGCCGCCTGCGTTCCCGAGAGGTTGAGGCCGCGGTTGTCGTCGTAGCCGATCCAGACGGCGGCCAGAAACCGCGGCGAAAACCCCACGAACCACGCGTCCCGTCCGTCGTTGGTCGTGCCCGTCTTCCCCGCCAGGACTCCGGTGAACCCTTTCGGCTTCGCCGCGGTTGCGGTGCCGCGGTCGACGGCGCCGCGCAGGACCGAATCGACCAGGAAGACCGAGTCCGCCGGCAGCGACGGGAGCAGCTCCGAAGCCTTGCGGTCGAGCACGGTCCCGTCGCCGGTCATCACTCCGACGATCGCGTACGGAGCCACGCGCACGCCGCTGTTGGCGAGCGCCGCGTAGGCGCCGGCGACCTCCATCGGGGACAGCTCGAAGGCCCCGAGGGCCACGGACGGATAACCCCGCAGGCGCGACGCGATCCCGGCCGAGCGTGCCGCTCCGAGGACGTAGGGCAGTCCCGCCATGAGCGACACGCGCACGGTAGGAATGTTGATCGACTTCTCGAGGGCCTGTCGCGCGGTCATGCGGCCCCGATACTCCCCGTCGTAGTTGCGGGGCGTCCACTGCTCCTCTTCGGTGCGCGTGCCCCACTCCACGGTGATCGGCGAGTCCATCAGGATCGTGGCGGGCGTCACGGGCGGATCGAGGTCGCGGCGGGCGAAGCCGGCCAGGTAGACGAACGGCTTGAAGAGGCTGCCGGGCTGCCGCCGGGCCTGCGTCACGCGGTTGAACTGCGACAGCAGATAGTCCCGCCCTCCGACGAGAGCGCGGACGCCTCCGGTCTGCGGCTCCAGCACGATCAGGGCGCCCTGGAGCGGGGCCTTCGCCGAGGCCGAGGCCAGTCGCCGATAGGTCTTCTCCAGGTTCTCGAGGCCCTGCGTGACGGCGCGCTGAGCGGCCTGCTGAAGATCCACGTCGAGCGTCGTGTAGATCTGGAGGCCCTCGGTCTGAAGTTGCGCGCCGTAGCGCTCGGCGAGCTCCCCCTTGACGAAGTCCACGAAGTGCGGCGCCTTGGTGCGCTCCTCGACGCGGGTCCGCGCGGTGACCGGCTCCTCCAGCGCGGCCTTCAGCGCCGCATCGTCGATCCTTCCTTCGTCCCGCATCATGCGCAGCACGAGGTTGCGCCGCTCGCGCGTGCGGTCGGGGTTGCGGAACGGCGAGTAGGCATTGGGAGCGCGGATCATCCCGGCGATCGTCGCTGCTTCGGCCAGGTCCAGGTCCGCGACCTCCTTGCCAAAGTAGTAGCGAGAGGCCTCCCCCACTCCCGTGATCCCGACTCCGCCCCGACGCCCGAGGTAGATCTCGTTCAAGTACGCCTCGAGGATCTCGTCCTTGGAGTAGCGGGCGTCGAGAACGACCGCCATCACGGCCTCGAGCGCCTTGCGCCGCACGGTGCGCTCGGGCGTCAGATACAGGTTCTTGACGAGCTGCTGCGTCAGGGTCGAGCCGCCCTGCTTCATGCCGCCGCGCATCGTGGCGACCGCGGCGCCGAAGAGCCGCCGCACCGAGATGCCGCCGTGGCGGTAGAAGTCGCGGTCCTCCGTGACGAGGACCGCGTCCACGAGCGCGCGCGGCGCGTCGGCGAGTCGGATGATGGTGCGGTCCTCCATCTCGGCCGAGAAGACCGAGCCCAGCAGCTCGGGCTCGAGGATCAGCGCCGGGACGCTCCCGCCGGAAGGGTCCGTGACCGACTTGACCCGGCCGCCCGCGAAGGTCAGCCGCGCCGCGATCCCCGGGAACGAGCGGCCCGGATAGCGGAACGCACGCGTCTGGATCTCGAGCCCGTCCTTCTGAAGCGTGTAATGCCCCGGGCGCTCGGGCGGGCCTTGCACCTCGCGGTAGTAGAGACGTCCGAGCTTTGCGACCAGGGCCGTCTGCGTGGCCGCGTCGCCGGGACGCAGCACGTAGAGGTCCGAGTAGATGCGCGACGGCAGATTCCACCGGCGTCCCTCGAAGCGCTGCGCCACGCGCGTCGTGAAATGCGCGAGCACGAGCACGCCCGACAGCAGCAATCCGCCGAACACCAGCAGGATCGGCCGGCGATGCCGGTACACCCAGAGAGGCAGGGAAACCAGCCGGCCCTGCGAGAAATCTTTCTCCTCGTCGCTCATCTCTGGTCGAGCATAACGTCATAACATCGCGCCGCGTGGCGAAGAAGAAACCGGCGAGAAAACCCCCGGCACGGCCCGCGCCGCCGGCGGATCCCGGAGCCATCGTCGCCATCGCCGCGCTGTGCGCGGTTCTCGCCGGCGCGTCCCTCGCGGTGGACACGATCGCGGCCTCCGCGTTCGACGCACCCAAACGGTTGATCGCGCTTACGGGCACGGCTGTCGCCGTGTTCGCCGTGTTCGCCTGGAATCGAGGTCCGGGACTGCGCGACCTCCTCCGAGAAGGTCCTCGGGCGCGCCGCGCCGCCCTGTGGCTCGGTCTGACCGCTCTGGCGGGCGCCTGGATCTCCGCCCTGGCGTCGCCACGACGCGCCGTCGCGGTCGACACGATGCGCGCGGCGACGCTGCTCTCTGCCCTGGCGCCGCTCGGCGCTTCCCGCGCCGTCGTCCGCGGCCGGGGCTGGCTCGTGGGCTCGTTTCTCGGAGCGTGCGCGATCAACGCGGCCGTGGCGATCCTCGAGAGCCGGGGTCTCTATTCGCCATTCGCGCTTCAGACCTTCGGCGCGCGACAGGAAACGGGCGCTTTCGCCGGCAACGTCGGCTACCTCGCGATCGCGCTGGCGCTGGCGAGCGTGCTGGCTCTGGGCCTGGTGCTCATCGCGACGAAATCTCTCGTCCGCCGCCTCGCGGCAGCGGCGCTCGTCCTGTACGGAGGAGGTCTGCTGGTCAATCAGAACCTGACCGCGCTGATGGCGCTTCTCGCGGGCGCGGCGACGCTGCTCATCCTCCGATTTCGCCGGCGCGCCGTTCTGCCCGTGGCCGCCGCCGTCGCCGCGGTGGTCCTCGCGGTTGCGATCTACGCTCCCCTCCGCCAGCGCGCGGTGGAGCTGACCCGCGCGGTCCAGAGCGGAAACTGGGACGCGCTCGTGTCGTTCCGAGGAGGGCCCTGGGCCGCGGCGATCGAGATGACGCGCGAGCGTCCGCTCACCGGATTCGGACCCGGAACGTTCGGGGCCGAATACATCCCCCACCGCCTCGCCGCCGAGATCCGCATGCACCGCCGATGGATCAGCCCGCTGACGACCACCTCGTATGCCGAGGCCCACAGCGATTACCTCCAGGCTTTCAGCGACACCGGAGTCGTCACGGGGAGTCTCGCCGTCGCGGCTGCGGCCTGCCTGCTCGCCGCGGTCCTTCGCGCGGCCTGGCTCCGGCGCGAGCCCGAGGCGGTTCTTCTCGCCGCCGTCCTCGTCGCCGGCGCGGCCGCCGCGTCGACCTGGTTCCCTTTTCAGCGCCCGATCACGGCCGCGCCGCTCTTGCTGGCCGCCGGGCGCGCGTGGAGGATTTCCGCCGATCCCGCGCCCGGAGAGGACGAAACGTGAAAGCGCTCAGAGTCGCCGTGCTCCTCGCCCTGATCGCGCTGGCGCTATGGCCGGAGTTTTCCCGCTACGCCGCCGAGCGACGGATCGGCTTCGCCACGGCGGCGTTCAAGAGCCTTCTTGATCGCACGTCAGATCCCAGGGTCCGCGCGGAGCTGCTCGCCCTCGGCGAGATGGCTGCGCGCGAGGGCTCGCGGCTGCCGGGAGATCCCCGGCCCTGGATCCTGTGCGGATCGGCGTACCTCGTCAACGGCCAGCCGCAGCGAGCCGTCGACTACTACCGGGAAGCCATGGGAACCGGCGAGCGCGCCGAGATCGACTTGAACCTCGGCCGCGCCTACGCGCTGATGAGCCGCAAGCCGAGCGCCGACGCCGCCTTCGTGCGCGCCGGATGGATCAGCCCCGAGATCCTGTCCTCGCTGTCCCCCACCGTGGCGGACCCCGTGCGGGAAGAGATCTCGAAGTACGCGCACGCGATCGCCGAAGGGAGACTGACGGAGCCTCCCCCGTTGCCCGACGAAGAACGGCGCTAGGCCGCGGCGGAGGGCTTGCGGAAGATCCGGCTGGACCAGATTCCCCAGACGTGGAGCTTGTAGAGCAGCATCGTCTTCAGGATCGCCAGCCCGTAGCGGACCGAGGGACCGAAGGCGATCTGCGACGCCTCGTCGAAGTACCGCGTCTCGATCGGAATCTCGCAGATCCGGAGTCCCCGCGCCATCCCCTGCGCGATGATCTCGGTGTCGAAGACGAATCCGTCGGAGTTGGCGTCCAGGTCGACGGACTCCAGGTACCGCCGCGTGTACGCGCGGAATCCGCTGTGGTACTCGGTCAGATAGATCAGGAACGTCGCGTTCTCGATCGCGGTCAGAAGGATGTTGCCGAGGTACTTCCACTTCGGCATGCCACCCTGGATCGGGCGGCCTCCGAGCATGCGGCTTCCGAAGGCGGCGTCGAAGTTGCCGTTCTCGAGAGCCTCCAGCAGGTGCGGGATGACGGTGGGATCGTACTGGTGGTCGGGGTGCACCATGACGACGACGTCGGCCCCGCGCTCCAGCGCGGTCCTGTAGCAGGTCTTCTGGTTTCCGCCGTATCCGCGGTTCTTCGCGTGGACGACGACATGGATGCCGAGGCTCCGCGCGATCTCGACCGTGCGGTCGCGGGACCCGTCGTCGACGAGGATGATGTCGTCGACGTGCGTCTTCGGCACGTCGGCGAACGTCCGCTCCAGCGTCTGCTCGGCGTTGTACGCCGGCATGACGACCGCCACTTTCCGCCGGGACCGCTTGGGCTCAGACGCCACGGCGGGTCAGGACGACGGGAAGCGTGCGCAGAAGAATGGCCAGGTCGAGGCCGAACGACCAGTTGTTCAAGTAAGCCAGATCGTAACGCAACTTAATCTCCGGCTCCGTGGAGTACTCGCCCGAAATCTGCGCCAGGCCCGTCAGACCGGGGCGCGCCGCGTGCCGCAGCGCGTAACCGGGCACGGTGGCCGCGAGCCTCTCCGCGAACTCGGGTCGCTCCGGCCGCGGGCCCACCAGGCTCATGTCGCCGTGAAGCACGTTCCAGAGCTGCGGGATCTCGTCGATGCGCGCCGCGCGCAGGCTTCGCCCGATCGCCGTCACGCGCGGGTCGTCGGGAGTCGCGAGCACGGCGCCGGTCTCGATCTCGGCGCCCTGCCGCATCGTGCGCAGCTTCCAGAGCTCGAAGGGCCGACCGTCGCGGCCGACGCGTGTCTGCCGGTAGAAGACTCCGCCCGGAGACGTCACAGCGACGAGCGCCGCGGCGAGCAGGAGGCCCGGCAGCAGCAGCAGCAGCGCCACCGCGGAGACGGCGGCGTCGAAGGCGCGCTTGGCGAGCGCGCCGGCGCCCTCGAGAGGCCGGACGCGCGCCTCCAGGAGCGGCAGATCGCCGACGATGCGGAATCGCAGCCGGCCGATCAGAGTCTCGAAGGGCGACGGCCAGACGAGCAGGTCCGCGGGGAATCCTTCCGGGATGCGCTCCGGAAGGCGGTCGCGCCAGGACGGCGCCTCGGGCGTCAGGATGACCTCGTCGATCGCGTGCTCGTCGACGACCTGCGCGAGATTCTCCGGGGAGCCCAGATCCGGAAGGCCGTGCGCGCCCTCGGTTCCGCCGCCGAGCACGCCCACGAGCTCCACTCCGGTCCACGAGTGGCGGCGAATCGTGTCCGCGATCAGGCCCGCGGCCGGACCTCGGCCCACGATGACGGCCCGGCGCCGCGGCTTCGGAAAGAGGTGGTCGAGCGCCTCCCGCCAGGCCGCCAGCAGCGCCCCGTTGACAACGAGGTAGACCACGAGCACGGAGCGGGGAAACGAGTAGGGCTGCGCCAGGAAGTAGATCGCCGCCAGCGTCACGAGCTCCACGGACAGGGCCGGCAGCAGGAGCCGCAAGAGAGGCTCCCGGAATCGCTCGTGGTCCCGGTACAGGCCTAGCAGCGACAGGGAGAAGACCTGCACCGCCGCCACGATCAGGATGTTCCACAGCGTGAACCGCACACTCTCGGCGGGGAGCAGTTTCACCGTGCCCGGAATCGAGACGTGGGCACGGAGAAAGAATGCCGCGTAGAGCGACCCGACGGCGATCGCGACGTCCCCGGCGACCGCCACCGCCCGGAAGGAGGATGCGCGGCGAGCCGCCGTCATGCGCGCGCGGTCCGCGTCCAGACCGGACGGCTATACCCGGCCAGACCTGCGGCCACGCCGAGCGCGAGGGCCACGTTGAGCACGGCGAAATAATAGAGCCTCCCGGCGGCGCCGGGCAGTCTCGGCCGCGTCCACGCGAGCGCGCAGGCGAGTACCGCCGCGATCCACACCGCGGCCCCCGCAAGGCGCAGCACCGGCGAGAAGAGCGCGAGCGTGGCCGCGAGAAGGCCGACGAGCGGCGCCAGCCACCGCGCCGCCTTGCGCGACGCGAATGCCAGCGTCAGCAGAGGATGGTGCCGCGCGGCGAAGAGCCATTGCTCGCGGCGCAGCACCTGGCCGGCGCCGATTCCGATCCGGAACCGGCGCCGCATCTCCGACGCCACGTCCCGGGCCGCGTCTTCGCGCGCGACGGCGCCGAACGCGAAGACCACGCGCCGTCCGCTGCGCGCCGCGCGCGCCGGGATGAGAAAGTCGTCCATGGACGTCGTGTCGAGCGGCAGGGGCTCGACCACCGCGCGCCGCGCGGCATAGATCGCTCCGTTGGCGCCGACGCAGACTCCCAGCGATCCCTCGGCTTCCTTTAGCCGGGTCTCGCGGTCCCACAGGGCCGCCTCGGGCGTGCGGTCCGCGCGCATGCCCGTCTCGAAGAGGAGCCGGCCGCACGCGGCGCCGGTGGCGGCGTCGGCCAGAGAGGCCGCGAGAGCGGCGACGGCGCCGGCGTCGAAGCGCGTGTTGGCGTCGGTGAACACGAGGACGTCGGCCTGCGACCCCGCCACGAGGTCGTTCAATACCGCGGCCTTGCCGCGGCGCTCGCCGAACTCGACGACGCGCACGGCCGGATTTCCCGCCGCCGCCTCTCGCGCACGCTCGGCCGTCCTGTCCCGGCATCCGTCGCAGCCGATCGACACGCGGAGATCCGCCACGCCCTGCTGCGCCAGCAGGTCCGCCACGCGCGCGCCGATGACCGCTTCTTCGTCCGCCGCCGAGACGATCACCTCGACGGAAAGAAGCGGCACGGCATCGGGCGATCGAGCGGGGAGGCCGCGCTTTTTGGCAAGCCGCGAGATCAGAGCCGGATAGATCGCGTAGGACCACACAAACAGCGCCAACGACAGCCCCGCGAAAGCGACGACGAGCGCCGTCATGATTCGCCGGCGCGCTCGGCCAGAACGCGCGCGAATTGCGGACCGATGCGCTCCCAGTCGTAACGAGCCTCGACGCGCGCCCGGGCGGCTACGGCCTGGCTTCGCGCAGCGGCAGGATCGGCCAGCAGCCGAACCACGGCGTCGGCGAAGGCTTCGGGTTCGTCTCGGATCGCGATTTCCTCCGAGGAAAGCTCGAGACCCTCGGCGCCCACGGCCGTCGAGACGACGGGGACGCCGGCCGCCGCCGCCTCCAGGATTTTCAGCCGCGACCCGCCGCCGGCGAGCAGGGGAACGACGGCGACGGCCGCACGGATCCAGTACGGGCGCGTGTCGCCGCCCTCGCCGAGCAGCCGGAAGTGGTCCGCCGACAGGGCCTGGAGCACCTCCGGCGCTTCGCGGCCCAGGATCTCCGCGCGCGCCGCAGGGCGCTGGCGCTCGACGATCGGCCAGACCTTCTCTCGGAACCAGCGCACGCCTTCGGCGTTGGGCGGCCAGCTCAAATCTCCGACGAAGAAGACTAGCTCCTCCGAAGGACCGCCGGATCGAAACGCGTACCGCGCGAGATCCACGCCGTTGGGGACGACGACCGGCTCCGGGCCGCCGGCGGTCTTCAGAGCCGCGGCGTCCCTCGCCGAGACGCACGACACTCCCGCCGCACGGCGGAGAAGTTCCTGCTCGAAAGACTCGACGCGCGCCGCCTGGGAGCGTGCGAACGCGCCGGTCAACGCGGAGCGCGATGTCTCTCCCGTACGCGCCCAGATCTCCGAGTCGCGGTTGTGGAAGTCGATCCAGACCGGAGCGCCGGCGGAAAGCGCCGCGGGCGCGACGTGGTAGGAGTGGGCCACGATCCACGCCGGCTTCTCGGCGGCCGCGGCCTCGGCGACGCGGCGCTTCAGCGTGCCCGAGCGATAGAGCCGCTCGGAGTACGGCTGTCCCGCGACCACACTTCCCGCGGCGGCAAGCGCGCGCCGGATCCGCCGGGTCGTCTGAGGGATCTCTTCGAGCGAGACGCCCGCCGGCGTCTCCCCCGGATACGCGCGCGCGGGGTCTCGCAGCGCAAACGCCCGCACGCGAAACTCTCGCGCGAGCGCGCCCAGCAGATGGTAATTGCGAATCGCCAGACCGTCGCGCGTCGGATGCGGCGGCCGCGAAAGGACCGATACGACGAGTGGTTTCATCGCGCGCGCCCCGAAAGCGCGGCGCGGTATCGCGCGCGGCGGCGGCGGCCGGTTTCCCCGGGCGTCGCGAGGGCGGCGGCATACCGCAGCGCCGCTCCCGACTTGAGCATTGCTGCCGCCAGCCACGCGGAAACGCGCCCGTGGTGCTTTCGCACGTAGCGGACGAGCGAGCCGTGGAGCTGTGCGAACAGGCGATCTCCCCCCGACCGGCCTCCTTCGTGGACGGCCTCCGCCGCCGGCTCGAAGCGCAGCCGCCATCCGCGGGCTCGCCATCGCGCCATCAGGTCCGTCTCCTCGGCGTACAGGAAGAACGACTCGTCGAACCCGCCCGCGTCCTGGAACGCCGAGCGCCGCACCAGGAGAACCGCGCCCATCAATGCCTCGACCGGCAGCGCGGTGTCGTGGTCCTGGCGCGTGGCGGAGTGGCCGGCGAACGGCTCCCGCCCTCCGAAGAGGTAGGCCAGGCCCGAGCTCTCGCAGAAGATCCTCCACGGGCTGGGGAGCCGGCGGATCGATGCCTGGAGAGTGCCGTCGGAGTTGCGCAGGCGCGGGCCCACCGCCGCCGCCTTCGGATCCGAGTGGAGCGCCGCTTCGAGGGCCGCGATCGCCCCCGGGCCGACGTACGCGTCGGAGTTGAGGAAGAGCAGATAGGGCCGGGAGCTCTCGCGGGCGCCGCGGTTGCAGGCCGCGCCGAATCCTCGATTCTCGGGCTCTCGAAGGACCCGGGTTCCGGGCGACTCTCTGCGGAGCCTCTCGCCGA
>JBKOZO010000204.1:0-14201 GCA_046725935.1 Acidobacteriota bacterium
GCTTCCGTAGGAGAAGACCCATGAGACGCCTGTCCATCGTTCTGCTGCTCGGATTCATCTCCCGCTTGGCGATCGCCGTCCCGGAGGGACCAGGCGGCTGGGAAATGACGACGTACCAGGTTGGTTTCCTCAAAAAGGGACCGTCCTGGACTCCGGCGGAGACACCCGAGCTGCAGGAGTTGCAGAAGGCCCACCTCGCGCACATCCAGAAGATGGGCGAGTCGGGCAAGCTGCTGGTGGCGGGACCTTTCTCCGACGGCGGCGACCTTCGTGGAATGTTCATCTTCCGCGTGGAAACACTGGAGGAGGCCAGGGCCCTGGCCGAGCAGGATCCGGCCGTCAAGGCGGGCCGCCTCGTCATCGAGTGGCACTCCTGGTTCGCCGCCAAGAACATCACGGTGACGCCGAAGGCTCCGGCGTCGAAGTAGGCCCGCCGCGCGAAGAGGACGGCGTACAATCCCTCCGCGGTCCGATCGGATCGCGGAGGTGCTCATGGATTCCCCGACCCACCGCTTCGCCGCTGTCTTCCTGTCTGCCTTTGCACTCACAATCGTCGCGCGGGCAGACGACGCGCAGACCTCGAACTGCCCGGCGATCGATCCGCCGGCCGCCGCCGCGGCGCGCCCCCTGCGCGTGTTCCGCGACCCCGTGACCGGGAGGCGCCGTCCTCCGACGCGCGAGGAGCTCGAGAGGCTGCGCGACGCGCAGGCCCTCGAGCCCAAGACCGCCCGCGTGTTCACGACGGTCGTGAGGCCCGACGGCACGAAGGTCGTCGACCTCGGCGACGCGTTTCTTTTCTCGGTGATCGCCAAGCGCGAGCCCGACGGCTCGACGCGGTTCGAATGCGTGCCGCGCCGGGGCGACACGGTAGCCGCCGTCCCGGATTCCCCGGAGCAGAAGTAACGTGGCGCGCACGACACGCGGCATCGGCCTCGCGATCCTCGCGGCCCTCCTGGCGGCGGCTTCAGCGTCCGGGAGCGCGACCGTCACCGTCGTCAACGGCAACCAGCCGGGAGTCGGTTTCAACGACCCCGCGCCGGCCACGCCCGTCGGAGGCAACACCGGCACAACGATCGGCCAGCAGCGGCTGATCGCCTTTCAACACGCGGCCGATCTCTGGGGCGCGCTGCTCGACAGCTCCGTGGAGGTCCGCATCCGGGCGACGTTCGAGGCGCTCGACTGCACGTCCGACACCGCCGTCCTCGGCGCGGCCGCCCCGAACCAGGCCGTGAGCGATTTCCCGAACGCGCCGTTTCCCGGGACCTGGTACCCCGCGGCGCTGGGCAATCGCCTCTCCGGACAGGACCTGTCCCCGACCGCCGACGACATCCTGGCGCGGTTCAACATGAACCTCGGAAACACCGGCTGCTTCGACGGCATCGGCTGGTACTACGGTCTCGACAACAATCACGGCAACAAGATCGACCTCGTCGCCGTGCTGCTGCACGAGTTCGCCCATGGGCTCGGCTTCCTGACGTTCGTCACCGACCAAGGCGTCGAGTTCCAGAACCAGCCCGACGTCTTCGAGCGCAACATCTTCGACGACACGGTCAACAAGCACTGGACCGAGATGACCGAAACCGAGCGCGGAACCTCGGCCGTGAACACGGGACACGTCCTTTGGGACGGCCCGGCGGTCACGGCGATGGCGCCACAGTTTTTGGGCGGAACGCCGGCGCTCACCATCGACTCCCCCGCGTCGCTGTCCGGCAATATCGTTGTCAGCACCGCGCAGTTCGGTCCCGACGTCACGGAAGACGCAGTCACGGGCGACATCGTCGCGGCGATCGATCCCGCGGACGGCGCCGGCATGACGACGACCGACGGCTGCACCGCATTCAGCAACGCCTCGCTCGTGGCCGGGAAGATCGCGCTGATCGATCGCGGATCCTGCGATTTCGTCGACAAATCGGCGCACGCCCAGGACGCCGGCGCCATCGCGGTGATCATCGCCAACAACGTGCCGGACGGACTCCCGCCTCTGGGCGTTCGTGAAAACGCGCCGACGATCAACATCCCCACCGTCGGCATCTCGCAAGCGGACGGGGCGACGATCCGCGCCGCGCTCGGCTCTTCGGCCGTGAGCGGCCGCATCCACATCAACGCGCGGATGCGCGCGGGCGAGGGCTGGGGGGGACGGCTCAAGCTGTATGCGCCGAATCCCGACGAGCCGGGTTCCTCGATCTCGCACTGGGACACGAGCGCGTTTCCGAATCTCCTGATGGAGCCGAACCTGACGGGCAGCTTGCCCCATACGGTCGACCTGACGCTGCCGCTGCTCTACGACATCGGCTGGAGACCCGACACGGCTCCGGCGCCGGTCGCGCGGGGTTCGGTCGAGACGACGACGGAGGCCGGCGAGCCGACGGTCGTGACGCCCCGGCCGTAGGAGCCGATCAACTCTTCTGCGAGGCCCGCTTCTCGATGCGGTTCCACTCCGCGTCGGAGACGGGCATGACCGAAAGCCGCGAGATCCGCACCAGCGGGAAGTCCTTGAACGCCGCGTCCGCCTTGATTTCGGCGAGGGTCACCGGGCGCGCGAGCTTCTTACCCGGCGCGACGTCCACGGCGTAGAGCTTCCCGCTCTTGTCCGCGGGATCCGGATACGCGTCGCCAGACGCCTTCATCACGCCCACGACGGCCTTCTCGTCGCCCGTGTGGTAGTAGAAGATCCGATCTCCCTTCTTCACCGAGCGCAGGTGCTTCTGCGCCAGCGGATTCTTCACGCCGGTCCAGCTCGTCTTCCCGTCCCGCGTCAGGTCGTCGAAGGAGTAGTGGGTCGGTTCCTCTTTGAAGAGCCAGTTCATGACGTGGGCCTCGGCCGGTTTCGGTACCGTTCGTACAACCGCTTCTGCTTGTCGGTCAAGTCGAGGGCGCGCCCGTCGACCCAGGCGGCGACCACGTGGGACCGCAGGTCGAGCAGGTCGCCGTCGGTGAGGATGAAGGTCGCGTCCTTACCGACCTCGAGCGATCCGACCCGGTCCGCGACCCCGAGAAGCTTCGCGGGCTCGAGCGTGATCGCCGCGACCGCCTTCTCGCGGGGGAAGCCGTACGCCACGGCCATCGCCACCATCTGCGGAAGGTTGCGGATGTTGGACGGATCGTCCCCGCCGTCGTTGAAGATCACGCGCACACCCGCGCGATCCAGCCGCGCGGCGTTGGAGAATTCCGCGTCGTAGAAGTCGTCCTCCCGTAGCGGCAGCGCGACCGGCGAATCCACGATCACCGGCACGCCCGCCTTGGCCAGCTCGTCGGCCATTCGCCACGCGTCGGCACCGCCCCAGATCACGAGCCTGAGCTTCTCCTCGCCCGCCCACTTGACGGCGTCCCGGATCTGGTCGAGCCGGTTGGCGGACACGACGACCGGAATCGAGCCGTCGAGCGCCGGCAGCAGCGCCGCGAGCTTCGCCTCGGCGTCGTGCTTCGGGATCCCTGTCTGCCCTTCGGCGGCGCGCGCCTTCCCGTACGCACGGGCGTCCCGAAACGCGTTCTTGAGCTTTTCGAGGTCCTCGTCGCGCTTCTTCTCCTGGAGCCGCACGGAGGTGGCCGCGCGCGGCGAGCGGTCGATGCGCAGGTCCGGCCAGAAAACCGTGATCGCGGCCGGGACCCTCAGCGTCGTGTCCTCGCGCGTCCAGCCGTCGAGCTTCATCGCGGCGGCCGAACCCGAGATGATTCCTCCGACCGGCGTCACACCCGCGAGCAGGATCCCGCCGGAGCGCGCCACCGGGATCTGCTCGGAGTCCAGGTTCACGGCGATGTCGGCGCGCGCGTCCGGATTGACGTCGCCGATCTCCTCCTTGTCGAGCGTCGGCCGCGCGGCGGCGATCTCCTCGAGGCCCAGGACCGTCATCGGCGGAAAGACCGGCGGGTAGACGTGCTTCCCCGTCCCGTCGACCACGGCTCCGCCCGGATCGGCCGCGCCGCCGGCGGCGATCGAGGCGATCTTGCCGTCGCGCACGACGAGCGTGGCCCTCGGGATGTCGGGGCCCGAGACGGGATGGACCGTCGCGCCGACGATCGAGTAGACACGCGGAGGCGCGGCGGGAGTCGGTTTCGCGGCCGTTTGCCCGAGAAGCGCGGCGGCAGAGCCGAGAGAGACGGCGACGGCGAGAAGGCGGCTCGTCATCGCGTCTCTCCCGGCTTCGCCGCGTCCTTGGGCTTATCCGCGTCCTTGGGCTTCTTCGACTCGGCGCGCTCCTTCGCCTTCGCGACGAGGGCCGTTCGCTCCGAATCAAGTGCCGCGCGGCCCGCGAGGTCTGACGCGCGATCGAAATACTTCGTGCCTTCGATCCAGGTCTCCAGAGCCATCGAGGTGTCCGACAGCGGATCGCCGCTCCATACCACGAAATCCCCGTCCTTCCCGACCTCGAGCGAGCCGACGCGCGCGGCGATGCCGAGCTGCTTCGCCGGGTTGGAGGTCACGAACGCGAGAGCGTCGGCGGGGGCGACGCCGCTGTACTTGACGGCCTTGGCGGCCTCGAGGTTCAGCCGCCGTGCGAGCTCATCGGAGTCCGAGTTGAACGAGACCACGACTCCCCGCTCCCTCATCAGCGGAAACGCGTACGGGATCGCGTCGATGACCTCGAACTTGTAGGCCCACCAGTCCGAGAAACCCGACGCGCCGGCGCCGTGCTTGGCGATCTCGTCGGCGACCTTGTAACCCTCCAGCACGTGCTGGAACGTCGCGACCTTCACGCCAAACTCCTCGGCGGTCCGGATCATCTGGAGGATCTCGTCCTTGCGGTACGAGTGGCAGTGGATCTGGCGCTTGCCCTCGAGGATCTCGGCGATCGCCTCCAGCTGCAGATCCGGCTTCGGAGGAATGGGGCGCGCGCCCTTGACCGCGGCCGCCTTGCGGTACTCCTCCTGCCGGCGCCGGTAGTCGCGGGCCGCCTGGAAACTCGTGCGGATCGACTCGGCCACGCCCATGCGCGTGGCGGGATAACGGCTCGAGGGAACATCCCAGTTGGCGCGCTTGGGGTTCTCACCCAGCGCGAACTTGATGCCCTCGGGCGCGCCGACGAAGACCAGGCCGTCGGGTCCGGTGCCCCAGCGCCACTTCACGATCTGGTTCTGCCCGCCGATCGAGTTGCCCGAGCCGTGGAGAACGTTGGCGGTGGTGGTTCCGCCGGCGAGCTCGCGATAGATCGCCGGTTCGAACGGTCCGAGCACGTCGCGAATCCGGACCTCCGCCGTGACGTTGTTCGTGATCTCGTTGGTCGAGTCGTCGATCGCGGTGTGGGAGTGCGCGTCGACGATGCCCGGCGTGACGTGCTTGCCGCGCCCGTCGATCTCGAGCGCTCCGGCCGGCGCGGTCAGATTCTTTCCGACCGCCGCGATCTTGCCTCCGACGACGAGAAGATCGGCGTTCTCGAGAATCCCGGCGGAGCCCTGCGTCCAGACGGTCGCGCCGCGTACGACCACGACCTGTGGCGACGCCACTGCCCCCCATTCGCGCGGCGGCGCGGGTCGGACGTCCGGTGCCGCGGCCGGGGACGGCTCGGCGGCCGCGTCGCTGTCCTTCTTCTTGTCCTTTTCGGGAGTTTCGATCCGCTTGCCGTCGATCCAGATCTCCGCGACCCGGCTCTTCTCGGCGAACGGCTCGCCGCTTTCGACGACGATGTTGGCGATCTTGCCGGCCTCGAGCGTTCCGAGGCGGTCTTGCAATCCGAGCTGGCGCGCCGGCACCGTGGTCACGGAAGCCAGCGCGTCGTCCGGCGAGAACCCGCGCGCGATCGCCTCGCGCACGCGCGGCGTGAAGTCCTTCAGATCGTCGAGCCCGGACGTCGTGAAGGAGAAGGTCAGCCCGGCGTCCCGCATCCACTTCGGATTGGAGGGCGCGCGGTCGTACGCGCGCAGGCGCGTGAGCGGCACGTCGAGCCACTCCTCCTCGCGGTCGAGCTTGTCGGGCTGCGGAAAGTTGACCCGCAGAATCAGGTCCGGCTTTCCGGCCGCGACCTCCTTGAGCAGGCGGTACTCGTCGCCCGACCCGACGTAAACGGCGCGGAGTTTGCGATCCTGCGCGACGCGTTCCGCGCGCAGGAGCGCGAGGACGTCGGCCGTGTCGAAGACCACCGTCTCCTTGCCCTCGGCGGCCGGTATCAGCGCCGCCGTCGCCGCGATGAACCGGGGACGGGCCTGACCCGCCGGCTTCGCCGCGTAGGCGGCCTCGGCGTCGCGCCACCAGAGAGCATCCATGAACGACTGCCGCGTGAGGGCGACGGCCCCCATATTCGAGCTCGGGTACTCGCGCATGTGCAGCCCCGCGAGCGAGATGACCTGCGAGCCCTCGGGATCGATCACGCGGCCGGAGATCGGGCCGTCCGCGAGGCTGACGACGGCGCCGTGCCCGCGCAGGACTCCGAGCGTCGGTACCGCCGCGACGACGCCGAACCCCTGGCGCCGCAGCGTATCGGCCACGTCGTCCTTGACGACGAGCCCGTCCACGGCGCGCTGTTCGGCGCGGACGGCGCCGACCGGGTGACCCGCCGGCCCGGCGTTTCGCAGCGGAGGAGGCGTCTCGCGCTCCTTCGCCTCCTCGTCGTCCCGGGGCTTCTTCGGCGCCTTGCCCGCGAGCCGGTCCAGGGAGACGTAGGGATCGATGAACGCCGCGTGCACGACCTTGCCCGAGGCGTCGATCGTCCGTGCGTCGGCGGGAATCGTCGTGGTGGCGGCCGGACCGACGGCCTCGATGATGCCTCCGCGGATGACGACGACGCCGGAATCGATCACCTTGCCCGGCGCCACGATCACGCGCCCTCCGGTCAGCGCGTAGGCGAGCCGATCGTCGCCCGGAAGAGCCGAGAGAGGAAACGCCTGCGACGCGATGAGCGCAACCAAAAGAAAGGCGCGCGCGTATTGACGCATGGGCGGGCGGATTCTATATGCTTCCCGTCCGCGGCCGCGCAAGTCGCGACCGGCCGACGAAGGAGGAACGATGACCCGGAAGACCTGGATCCTTGGAGTCTCCTTGTTGTTCGCCGCGACTCTCGCGACGGCTCAGGAGCGCAAACCGCTTTCGCCCGCGGGGCACGCGTCGACGATGGTCGGCGGCACTTGGGGCGCCCCGGACAAGGAAGGCAACGCGCAGTACTCGGGCGGCAAGTGGATCGAAGTGACCTACAGCCGGCCGATGCTCCGCGGCCGCACGGACATCTTCGGCAAGGGCGCCGACTACGGCAAGAAGATCTCCGACGGGACCCCCGTATGGCGCGCCGGCGCGAACCAGACGACGAAGCTGAAGACCGAAGTCCCGCTGATGATGGGCGGGAAGCGGATCGAGCCCGGGACCTACGACCTGTTCGTGGACCTGAAGGAGAACGGCTGGGTCCTGGTCGTCTCGACACAGCCCACACAGGAGAAGTACGACCCGAACGAGAAGACGAAGATCTGGGGCGCCTACGGCTACGATCCCAAGTACGACGTCGTGCGCGTTCCGATGACCATGCTCACGCCCAAGGCGTCGATCGACCAGTGGTCAATCGGCTTCGTGGACATGACCGATGCGGGCGGCAAGCTCGCCATGGCCTGGGGAAACACCGCCGCCCTCGCTCCGTTCACCGTCGCGAAGTAGGGGCGGCCCTCGTGGCCGCCCGGTCCGGAGGGGGAGGGGTCGAGCCCCTCCCCTACGCCGTAATCCTGGTCCTCAGCGCGGCCGCGCCCGTGATCGCCCAGGACCGCGCGCTCCCGTTCTGGCCGGACGAGGTGCCCGCCGCGATCCACGCCGAGATCGACGGCGTCGCAGCCCTCGAGACCGTTCGCCAGCTCGGCCGCTTTCACAGGGTCCAGGGCTCGCCCGGCTTCGCCGCCGCGGCGGAGCTGATGAAGTCGAAGGCTCTCGCCGCGGGCCTTTCCGACACGGCGATCGAGCGCTTCCCCGCCGACGGAAAGACGAAGTACGCGCACTTCCTCTCGCACGTGGGCTGGGATCCCGTCTCCGCGACGCTCGAGGAGATCTCGCCCCAGAAGCGCCTCGTCGCCTCCTACCCCGACCTCCCGGTCGCGCTCGCGGACTACAGCCAGGACGCCGACGTGACCGCCCCGCTCGTAGACGTCGGCGCCGGTACGAAGCCGTCGGACTACGAGGGCAAGGACGTCCGTGGAAAGCTCGTCCTGGCCGACGGCTCCCTTCCGGCCGTGCACCGCCTCGCGTGCGAAGAGCGTGGAGCCGCCGGGTTTCTTTCCGCGTACCCGAACCAGCACACGCCCTGGTCCGGCGACGACCGCGACCTGATCCGCTGGGGGCATCTCTCTCCCTATCAGCCCGCCAATCGGTTCGCGTTCATGGTCTCGAAGCGCCAGGCGGAAGATCTGCGCGCCCGGCTCGCCGCCGGCGAGAAGGTCGTCCTGCGCGCCAACGTCCGCGCGAAGATGGTCCCGGCGACCTACGACGTTGTCGTCGCCACGATTCCCGGCACGGATCCGGCCACGGGCGAGATCGTCGTGACCGCGCATCTCTGCCACGAATCGGCCGGCGCCAACGACAACGCCTCCGGAAGCGCCGCGATCCTCGAGGTCGCGCGGGCGTTGAACGCGGCGATCCGGAAGGGCTCGCTGCCGCGTCCGAGACGAACGATCCGTTTTCTCTGGCTGCCCGAGATCACGGGCTCGCAGGCATATCTTGCAAGTCACCCCGAGATCGTCAAGCGCCTCCACGCCGGCGTGCACATGGACATGGTCGGAGGCCTGCCGGAGACGACGCGAGGCACCTTCCACCTGTCCCGCACCGCCGAGTCTCTGCCCCACGCCGCCAACGCGATCGCGCAAGCCTGGTTCGACGAAGTCGTCCACGCGTCGGCGCGTTACGCCGAGGGCCGCGGCGACGCGTACCCGGGGTTCGTGTGGCCTCCGGGCGCCCGCGGCGCGTTTCTGGGAGACGTCCGGGGAATCGACATGGGTTCCGACCACGAGGTCTTCGAGGCCGCCGGCTTCCGCGTCCCGATGGTCTACTTCCACGACTATCCCGACGTCACGATCCACACGCAGAAGGACCAGCCCGAGAACCTCGACTCGACGAAGCTCGGCCGCGTCGCCTACATCGGCGCCGGCACCGTCTGGACGCTCGCGGCGCTTCCGGATTCCGAGGCGAGCCGCGTCCACGCCGAGGTCCTCGCCGACGCCGAGTCCCGCCTCGCGCGCGCGAGAGCGGCCTACGGCGCCGACGCCGCGGTCCGGCGGCGGGAGGCCGCGGCCGCGGGAATCCAGGCCCTGGAGTCCGTCGCGCGGATGTGGCCTTCGACCGCGGCCGCCATCGCTCCCGACATCCAGCGGCTGCGCGCGAGCCTGACGGCCTCTCCGGAGCCCGCGTCGGCCGACCCGCGCGTCCCCGTCCGCAATCCCGGAATCCTCGGACCCCTGAACGTCTACTACTACGACTACTTCGCCGACATCCCCGGCGCCGACTTCTCGAAGATCGCGCTGGCTTCGAGGGACGACGGCGACGTTCTCGCCTACGAAGCGTTGAACCTCGCCGACGGCAAGCGCTCGGTTTCGGAAATCCGTGACGTGCTCTCGGGACGCTATGCGTCCGTGCCCCTGCCCGCGGTCGCCGAGTACTTCGATCTGCTGGCGAAGGCCGGCGCCGTCACCTATCGGCGTTGAGGATCGCCCAGATCGCGTCGATCGCCTTCGCGGTGCCGCCGCGATCTCACGGCGGCACGGAGATCGCGATCGATTCGCTGACGCGCGCCCTCGTCGCTCGCGGGCACGACGTGACGCTCTTCGCCTCGGGCGATTCGAAGACGCCGGCGCGTCTGCACGCGGTCGTGCCGCGGGCGACCCAGGACGACTCTTCGGTCACCTCTTACCAGGAGCGCGAGTACGAGGTCCGCAACGCCGCGGAGGCGTACCGGATGGCCGACCGCTTCGACGTGTTCCACTCGCACTGGCCGACTCCGGCGGCGTACTTCTCCGAGACGACGGCGAAGCCGAGCGTGATGACGTACGCATACATCGAGAAGCCGCTGCACGACTACTACCGCTCGGCCTATCCGCGCCTACAGGGCGTGTGCATCACCGAGGCCCAGAACCGCATGCTGGGAGGAGCGCTGCCCGTCGTCCCGTACGGCGTCGAGGTCGATCGGATTCCGTTCGTCGAAACTGCGGAGGACTTCCTGATCACGGTCGGACGGCTCGTCCCGCACAAGGGCGCGGACCGCGCGATCGCGATCGCGCGGCGCGTGGGCGTGCCTCTGGTCATCGTGGGCGCGGTGACGCCGTATCTCGATGAGAGCGAGCCCTTCTTCCGCGAACGGGTCGCCCCGCACGTCGACGGGAAGGCCGTCGTTCACTATCCCCATCTGCCCAACGTGGAGGTCGTTGAGATGATGGCCCGCGCGCGAGCCTTCCTCTTTCCGATCTCCTGGGAGGAGCCGTTCGGACTCGTCGTCGCCGAGGCCATGGCCGGTGGAACGCCCGTGATCGGCACACCCAGAGGGTCGCTGCCCGAGCTCGTCGAGCACGGCGTCACGGGATTCCTGGGAGAGACCGACGAGGAGCTCGCCCGATTCGCCGTCCGAGCCGACCGCCTTTCCCGAGCGGCTTGCCGCCGTCGGGCGGAAGAGCGCTTCAGCGCCGCCCGCATGGTCTCCGACTACGAGGCGATCTATCGGAAGCTCGTCGGGGAGGGATAGGATTCCGGCAATGTTCCCCGCGCCTCGCGCGCTCGTGGTCCATTCGCTCTTCGAAGCGCTGGCCTACGCCGCCGGTTTCGTGATCTACCGGATCGAGCGGCGTCGGCGTCCCGAACGCTCACTGCCCGAAGGACGCGACCTCGCTCTGCTCCTCGCCGCGGGCGTCGGAGCCCTCGGGGGCTCGCGGCTTCTGGCGTGGCTGGACGGCGCGGCCGACGGCAAGACGATCGTCGGCGGCATCCTCGGCGGCTGGATCGCCGTCGAGATCGCCAAGCGAGCCCTCGGGATCCGCCGTCCGACCGGCGACGCGTTCGTGCTGCCGCTGATCGGAGCGATGGCGGTCGGGCGCGTGGGCTGCTTTCTCGCCGGCCTCTCCGACGGAACGTACGGCTCCCCGACGACGCTGCCCTGGTGCGTGGACCTGGGAGACGGCGTGTTGCGCCATCCGGTCCAGCTCTACGAGATCGCGTTTCTCCTCGCCTGCGGCGCCGTGCTCATCCGGATGCGGGCGCGCCTGCGCACCGGCGAGAGCTTCCTGCTCTTCGTCGCGGCCTACGGCGCGTTTCGCCTCGGAATCGATTTCTTGAAGCCCGGCCGCCCGATCTCCCCGTTCGGGCTAACGGCGATTCAGCTCGCCTGTATCCCGGCGATCGCCGCCGCCCTCGCCGTTCTCGCCCACCGCAGGCGCGAGGCCGTCGCGCGCAGAAAGGAGCTGGCCCTTGCCTGACCGCCCTTACGTCTTCCTCGACCTGACGAGCAGCCTCTGCTCGTCCTGCCTGCGTAAGGTGGAAGCGAAGATCCTGATTCAGGACGACAACGTCTATCTCCGCAAGTGGTGCCCCGAGCACGGGCCGCAGAGAGTCCTGATCTCGACCGACGTCGACTACTATCGGCTCTCGCGCCGGTCGCTCAAACCCGGTCAGCTCCCGTACCACTTCAATACGCCGATCCACTACGGCTGCCCCTTCGACTGCGGACTCTGCCCGGACCACGAGCAGCACAGCTGCCTCACACTCCTGGAGGTCACCGACCGCTGCAACCTCGCCTGCCCCATCTGCTACGCCGAGTCTTCCCCCGCGCGTCCGACCGAGCGGTCGCTCTCCGAGATCGAGAAGATGCTCGACGCGATCGTGCGCAACGAGAAGGAGCCGGACGTCGTCCAGATCAGCGGCGGCGAGCCGACGATCCACAGCCGCTTCTTCGAGATCCTCGACATGGCGAAGGCGAGGCCGATCAAGCACCTGATGGTCAACACCAACGGCGTCCGGATCGCGCAGGACCGAGAGTTCGTCTCGCGCCTGACGGGCTACTCGCCCGGATTCGAGCTGTATCTGCAGTTCGACTCGCTGCGGGAGGCGCCGCTGCGCGATTTGCGCGGCGTGGACCTGCGGGAGGTGCGGCGGCGCGCGCTCGAGCACCTGAACGAGGCGGGCCTCTCGACGACCCTGGTCGTGACGGTGAAGAAGGGCGTCAACGACGGCGAGATCGGCGAGATCGTCGACTTCGCACTGAAACAACCCTGTGTTCGCGGGGTTACGTTCCAGCCGGTGCAGGCGGCGGGCCGCCTCGAGGGCTACGATCCCGCCCGCGACCGCTTCACGCTGTCGGAAATCCGGAAGGAGATCCTGCGGCAGAGTCCCGTGTTTCAGCCCCGCGACATCCTTCCGGTCCCCTGCCATCCCGACGGCATCGCGATGGCGTACGCGCTCAAGCGTGAGGGATCCGTGCTGCCGCTGACGGGACTCCTCGATCCGTCGGTCCTGCTGGAGGGAACCGGCAACACGATCGTGTACGAGAAGGACCCGCGAATGCGCGCTGAGTTCCTGCGCCTCTTCTCGACGGCGGCGTCGCCGGAGTCGGCCGCCGGGTCGCTCCGCGATCTTCTGTGCTGTCTCCCGCGGATCGACACTCCGGCGTCGCTCGGCTACGAGAACGTATTCCGCGTCCTGATCATCGAGTTCCTCGACGCCTACAACTTCGACGTCCGGTCGGTGAAGCGCTCGTGCATCCACATCGCGCATCCCGACGGAAGGATCATTCCGTTCGACACGTACAACCTCTTCTACCGCGAAGGACGGGAGGCGCAGCTTACGGCCGCCCGGGCCCTCTCGGCCCCGGCAGGTGTGATGTGAACGAAGCGATTCCCCCCGCCGAGCCCCCTCCCCCGGCGCCTCCCGCGCAGCCGCCGCAGCCGCCCGTCCGGCAGCGTCTGACCCGCTTCGACGGCTGTCTCGGTTTCTTCCTCGGCTTCTGCGCCGGGATCGTGATCCTGATGACGGGTTTCACGACCGGCGGCGCGCGGACCGGTCTGATTCTCATCGCGGTGCTCGGCATCGGCAGCATCGTCGGCCTGATCTACCTGGCGAAGTCGCATCCGCGCTGGGCGCGCCTGAATCACGCCATGGTGATCGGCATCGCGTTGATCGGGCTGCTCTTCGGCCTCTGCAATGCCCTGACCTGATCGCTGTGAGTTTCGATCTTTCGCCCGAGAGCCTCGATCGCGAGTTCCCCGTCCGCCGGAACCTCGTCTACATGAATCACGCGGCGGTGGCTCCGATGCCCCGCCGCGTGGCCGACGCGATGACCGCGCATCTGGCGAACATGCGCGATCGGGGCGCGGCCGACTGGCGACGCTGGTTCGGCGACATCGAGAAAACGCGGGAGAAGGCGGCGCGTCTCATGGGCGCCTCGACCGCCGAGGTCGCGTTCCTGCCGAACACCTCATGGGCGCTGAATTACGTCGCGCTGGCATTTCCGTGGAAGGCCGGCGACAACGTCGTCACCTCGGACATGGAATTTCCCTCCAACGCTTATCCCTGGCAGGCCCTCGAGTCGCGCGGCGTCGAGTGCCGCACGGCGGAGAACCGAGAAGGGCGCATCAGCCTGGCCGAGGTGGACGCTCGCGTCGACGCGAAGACGCGCATGATCGCCGTGTCCTGGGTGGCGTTCCACAACGGCTGGGTCTTTCCCCTCGAACAGCTGGGAAGCTTCTGCCAAGAGCGCGGGATCCTCCTCGTCGTCGACGGAATCCAGGGACTGGGACTCCTGCCCATCGACGTGCACCGCGCCGGCGTGCACGTGCTCGCCGCCGACTCCCACAAGTGGCTCTACGGGGCCGAGGGCTGCACCGTCTTCTACGTCGCCGAAGAAGCGGCCGAGCGGATCCCGCCGATCGCGAGCGGATGGTGGAACTCGAAGACCGAGGGCGATTACCTCGGCTCTCGCGCCACGCTCTACAAGGGCGCGCGGCGATACGAGCCGGGCACGCTTCCCACCGACCACATCATCGGCCTCTCGGCGTCCCTCGACCTGCTTTCAGAGATCGGCGCCGAAGCGGTGCACCGGCGCGTCCTCGAGCTCGTCCGGGTTCTCGCCGACGGCCTCCGCTCCCGCGGCTGGAAGATCGCGACGCCCGAGCCCTTCCGCTCTGGCATTCTCGGCGCCGTTCCTCCTTCGCGCGATGCCCGCGCCTGGGCCAAGGACCTCGAGGCTCGCGGCGTCATCGTTTCCCCGCGGGAAGGCCTCGTCCGCTTCTCCCCCCACGTCGGCAACGACCTCGGCGAGATCGAG
>JBKOZO010000205.1:0-9790 GCA_046725935.1 Acidobacteriota bacterium
CCCCGGCAGGCGCTGCGGCGGCGGGTGCGGGAGCGGCAGGCGCGGCGGCCCCTCCGGCCGCGGTCCTTCCTCTGCCGGCCGCGGCGAAGTCGGCGCTCGCGGCGAGCAAACCGACGACGGACGCCGGCTTCTGGTCCGGGCCTTTCCGCACGGTCAACGGCGATTCGTTCCTCGCGATCCAGTTCTATCTGCCCGCCGACAAGCCGGTGAACGCGGGAGGAGCTCCGCTGAAATACGGCGCGGTCATCACCGACGGGTCCGGCAAGGAAGTCGAGTCCGTTTGGGAGGAGGCGAAGTTCACCGAGGTCGCCGAGGGAAGCCGCAAGGATCGCGTCTTCGACAGGTCGGTCGCGCTTCCGCCCGGAAGCTACAAGGGAACATTCGGTCTCTTCACCGACGAGGGGCAGCCTCCGGTGGCTTCGGCGTCCACGAGCTTCAAGCTCGACGCTCCGACGACGGACTTCGAGGTCTCGCCTCTGATCCTCTCGAGCGGTCTGGTGCCTCTGACCAGGCGTCCGGCCCCGACGGATCCCTTCGTCTTCGGAACGGAGAAGCCGATCAAGGTCGAGCCCAAGGGTGACAAGCGCTTCTCCAAGCAGGACAGCCTCTGGTACTTCTACGCGATCGCCAATCCGGCCCTTCCGGCGGGTTCGGCTCCGGCTCCGGATGCGGGAGCGGCGGCCGCGGCTCCGGCGGCGACCCCCGCGGCGGGAGCGGCGGCCCCGGCGGCTCCCGCGGCCGACGCTCCGAAGCCGCGCATCATGACGCGCATCAACGTGCAGCGCGACGGCCAGGACGCCTTCGCGCCGTTCACCGGCCCCGCCGACATGCAGTCGATCTCGGGCGGACACTTCGGGACCGGCAGCGAGATTCCGCTGGCGTCCTTCGAGCCCGGCTACTACACGTTCGCGATCCTCGTCCGTGACTTGAACGCGGCCAAGGGATCCGCGGCCAACAAGGGTGTCGAGCGCAAGGAGGACTTCATCGTCCTGATGCCCGACGGCAGCCTGCCTCCCAAGAAGGCGGCAGCCGCAGCGCCGGCGCCGAAGCCGACGCCAAGGAAGTCTTAGAAGTCAGACGGCAGACCGCAGACGGCAGAGGGTTGATCTCCTTCTGCCGTCTGCCTGCTGCCTACTGCCGTCCGGTTACTCGACCCGCACCGCGGCTTTCGCCGTGCCCATCTTCCCGGTCGCGGCGTCGCGGACATTGACCACGATCCGGTAGTTGCCCTTCTTCGTCTGAACCGTGGCGCTGTAGGAGAGCGGGGTGTCGCCACTCGCCTTGTCGGAGGGCAGTGTGAAGTCGCGGTCCTGCGTCGTGATCTCGCTGCGGCCCCCCTTGTCGTCGACGGCGCCGATGTAGAACTGCGTCTTCGCCACCGCCTGGTCGCCCTGCGGCACGAAAGTCAGCGCCGAGGCCGGGAAAGAAACCGTGATCGGCACTGTGTAGAGCTTCTTGTCACCCGCCGTCGCCGGACCCGGCTGGATCTTCGTCGGAATCCCGTTGTAGGCCAGGTCGGTCTCCATCGTGGCGCGGGCGCGCTCGCGCACGAGATCGGCCTCGGGCAGCGCCTGGAAGCCCTTGCGCGAGCGAACGGTCAGTCCCGGACGCGAGACTTCGACGCTGACTTTCTCGTACTTGCCGGTGGGGACCTGCGAGAGGTTCACGCCCACAGAGTAGTAGGTCGAGACCGCTTCGTAGACGCGGCCAAGGCCTCTCTGAAAGTCGTTGGTGTTGAGCAGAGCGATTCCGCCGGTCTCCACCGCTAGCTCCTGCAGACCATTTTGGCGGTCCTGCCGCGCCTGGAAGGATACGCGGCTGCGGCTCTCGAGCGGATCGTCGCTGGAAGCCGTCTGCCCCTCGGCGCCGAGCCCGTTGGCGTCGATCGTGTAGAACGTGATCTCGTTGGAGTTGGCGCGCTGGACGTTCGACGTCACGAGCTCCGGAATCTGGCGGATGTTCGTGAAGTTGAGCGACGGCGCGTTGAAAGTGCCCGAGGCGTACTGGGACATCACCCAGCCGGGCTGGTACTCGAAGCCCCCCGATACGAACATGAACGACTTCTTGCCGGACAGGGGCGTCAGCGTCACGATCTCCTGCCGCATGGACTCGAGGAGCGTCTCGATCTCCATTCCTATTTCCGAGGCGTATTGCTGCACGAGAGCGCCGCGCGAGCGCGGGCGCGTGGAGTCGATCATCGCGACAGTCTGGCGCTGCGTCTGGAGACGGGACATCCCGACCCGGCCCTTCTCGACCGACGACAGGGCGGACATCAGCGTTTCCTTGCTGGTCGTCCAGTCGACGAGGACGCGGGGGGAACGGTCGAAAGCGACGATCCGGGCCGCGTCGTCGGGCCCGAGCTTCGTCACGAAGTCGGACAGGGCGTTCAAGCTGCGGTTGCGGATGCCCGGGGAGATGAATCCGAGGTCGATGTAGATCAGGAAATTCCGCGGAACGAACGCCTCGTTGCCCTTCTTGTAGGTCGCGAGGATCTGGTCCGGCGAGGCCGTGGAGAGGTCCGGAGCGTGGATCGTCCCGCCTTCCACGCGGGTGAAGTAGTCGATCGGAACGGGCTTGCCGCCGATCTTGACCGTGAAGTCCTCGCGTTTCAGGTCGGTGACGGCCTGACCCTTGGAGTCCGTCACGTCGACATCGAGGTCGAGGACGCGGACCTCGACCGATTCCGAGAATGTCGGGATCTGCGAAGACGGCGGAGCCGGAGCGGGTTCCTGCGCCAGCGCCGGCGCGGCGCAGAGGATGAGAGCGGTGAGGGTTCGGAGCGGTCGCATCGTTCGTCCCTTTCGTCCTTTCAGCGGGCTCGCCATTCGGAGCCCCTCATACGGCACGCACAACGCGCCGGAGCCCTGGGGGATTCCGCGGCATGTCCTCTTTTGAGGAGATTCTGAGGGGACTCCTGCTCTGTCATCCCGAGCGCAGCGAGGGATCCCGGAATCGATTGCGGCGCTGCGAGTTCGGGATCCCTCGTCGCTGTGCGACTCGGGATCACCGGCTGGGAGGGGAAGCGGGTTTTATTCCCGGGCGGCGCCGACGGTCTCGAGGCCCAGGTAGTCGAAGAGCATGTTGAGCTCCGCTGTGAGCTCGTCGGACTCGACATCCCCTCCCGCCTCGACCGGCAGACCCCCGATCGCACAGCCGGCGATGGCGGAGCGGGCCTTGCGCACCAGGGCGGCGGCCGCGGCGGGGTCGGTTCCGTCGTCGGAGAGAACCGCTTCGAAGTCGCGAGGGAGGCCCCAGATCTCGGCCCGGGAGCGGCCGACGGCGGGGCGGTAGGTCTCCAGGACGGCGCCACGGAACGGGCCCGCCGGCAGGTTCATGTCCCGGACGATCTCGAAGAGATCGGCATAGGCGATGCAGTGGAGCAGCCCCAGCGTGTATCCGCGCTCGCGGGTGATCCCGTAGCGTTCGGCGAACCGGCCTCCCGCGATGGCGGCCGCGAGGCTCGCGCGGCGCACGGCGCGCGCGGCCGGGTCGTTTCGGGGAAGAGCCGGGAAGTCGGGCGAAGAGAGCCGGTCGATGAGGACCGTGAGGGCGCGGGGGCCGATGCGTGCGACCGCGTCGGGAACGGTTCCGACCGAGTTCTCGCGGTCGACCGACAGCGAGTTGGCCAGGATCAGCAGGTCCAGCGACAGATACTGGTCCAGCGCCGCCACCGGGATGACGGACTCGGGATCCACCGGCGACTTCTTCAGGAGCTCCAGCAGCAGCTCCGCCGTGTCGCTGTAGATCGGACGCATCAGGTAGTTGCGGATCAGGCGGTCTTTCAGGCGGCGCGCGAACTCGCGGAACCGCGAGGAGTGCTCTCTGCCTTCCGCCGGATCGATGTTCGCGTCGCCCATCCGCTCGAGCGCTTCCCAGAGATTGTCTTCAACACCCTCGGGCAGAAACGGCAGGATCCAGGCGTCGGCGGCTTCCCAATTTTCCCGGCGCTCTCGGCGCGACAGGCGGTGCGTGTCGTCGAGCTGCTTGACCCCCTGAAAGGCGAGGGCCTGTCCGCGAAGTGTCAATCCGATGCGCAGGATCGGCGTCACGCGATACGACGGGTCGTACTCGAAGTCCGCCTCGCGCCACTCGAAGATCTCGAAGAGGAGCTTGCGGGCTAGATCCTCGACTCGCAGCGACAGGCCGTCGAGGGTGTCGTGGCCCATCTCCAGGATCAGGCGCGTCAAGTTCTCCTGGGTCGTCATGTTCCGGGCCAGAAGCTCATAGAGCGTGGCCGCCGGCATCGAGCCGCTGCGGAGGAGGTGGACGCCTAGCCGGTGGCGGGGGAGCGATCCGGAGACGTAGACGATCTCGCCATCCTTCCAGTCGAGCGTGCGGCGGTCGTGCCCGCGCGTGACGATCAGCCGCCCCGAGCGGCGATTCAACTCCATCCATTGAAGAAGGTCGGCAAGGCCAAAGACCTCCAGCCTTCCCCGGAACTGATCGGTCATGGGATAGGTGCGATTTTACCATCCGGGCTCAAGCCGCTGTTCCCTGTGAAACAATCGGCCGCCGTGAAGGGCGAGAAAACCCGGCCGAATCTCCCCGAGACCACTACCTCCGGCATCCCGATCCAACCGTTCTACGGCGAGCCTGCTCCGGGGACCTATCCCTTCACCCGGGGCATCTCCGAGGACGGCTACCGCGGCCGGTTCTGGACGATGCGCCAGTACGCCGGGTACGGATCGGCGCGCGAGTCCAATCGCCGCTACCGGTACCTCCTGGAGCAGGGCCAGACCGGCCTTTCAGTGGCCTTCGACCTGCCGACCCAGATGGGGTACGACTCCGACGATCCCGCCGCCCGCGGTGAAGTCGGCAAGGTCGGTGTCGCGATTTCCACGATCGAGGACATGCGGATCCTGACGGAGGGCCTTCCGCTCGACCGCGTCTCGATCTCGATGACGATCAACTCCACGGCGGCGATCCTGCTCGCCCTGACCCTGGCGGTGGCGCGCGAGCGGGGCCTCGCCTGGAAGGACCTCTCCGGCACGGTCCAGAACGACCTCCTGAAGGAGTACATCGCCCGGGGCACGTACATCTTTCCGCCGCGGGCGTCGCTGAAAATCACGACGGACATCTTCGCCTTCTGCGGCACAGAGGTCCCGCGCTGGAACACCATCTCGATCTCCGGCTACCACATTCGGGAGGCCGGCTCGACCGCGGTCCAGGAAGTCGCCTTCACGCTCGCCAACGCCATCGCCTACGTCGAGGCGGCGCTCTCGCGGGGCCTCGCCGTCGACGAGTTCGCGCCGCGGCTCTCGTTTTTCTTCAACGCGCACTCCAACTTCTTCGAGGAAGTCGCCAAGTTCCGCGCGGCCCGCGCTCTCTGGGCCGAGATCGCGCGGGACCGCTTCAGCGCGAAAGATCCGCGTTCGTGGCGCCTGCGCTTCCACGCGCAGACTGCGGGCTCGACGCTGACCGCCCAGCAGCCCGACGTCAACGTCGTGCGCGTCTCCCTCCAGGCGCTCGCGGCCGTTCTGGGCGGCACGCAGTCGCTCCACACCAACTCCCGGGACGAGGCACTCGCGCTTCCAACCGAGGAGTCGGCGCGCTTGGCCCTGCGCACCCAGCAGGTCATCGCCTACGAAAGCGGCGCGGCCGACGTCGCGGACCCCCTGGGCGGATCGCATCTGGTCGAGGCATGGACGCGGGAGATAGCGACGCGGTCGCGCGAATTGATCCGAAAAATCGATTCGCTGGGCGGCGCGGTCGCCGCGATCGAGGCGGGCTTCTTCCAGAAGGAGATCGAGGATGCGGCCTTCGCGGCGCAGCGGGAGCTCGAGGAGGGAAAGCGCGTGGTCGTGGGCGTCAACGCGTTTCGCGAGGAGGCCGAGACGCCGCCGCCGATTCTCTCGCTGGATCCGGGCATCGAAGCCGAGCAGGTCGAACGCCTGAAGGCGTTCCGCGCCGCGCGCGACCCCGCGAAGACCCGCCAAGTCCTCTCTCGACTCCAGTCCGACGCGCGTGAGGACCGCAACCTCATGCCCGCGATCGTCGAGGCCGTTTCGGGCAACGCGACGCTGGGCGAGATCGTCGGATCCTTGAAGGAAATTTACGGCGAGCACCGCCCGGGAAACTGACGAGGCCGCGGTTAAGTTTCAGTCGGGCAATCGCTTGCACGTGTGGAAAAAGGGCCCGCGCCCCTTTGGCGATCCGGGTCCGCTGCACACTCCGTTGGGCAATCCGGCTAAATCGCTGATGGCGAACGCGTTGCCTGATCGCACACAGGAGAGTGCAATTCGCTCGGTACGGGCCAGTTTTCGCGATTTTTGACCGCTTTCCGCAGGGATATCGACAGGGTTTTCCGCCGGCTCTTCGGAAAACTGATTTCGATGAAGCAGGCGTGTGTTTTCACGCGATCCGCACACCGATTTTGGGGCACAGCGGCTCGACCGGGCACTGCCCGCAAAGCGGTTTTCGGGCGGCGCAGATCGTTCGCCCGTGGGCGATCAGGAGGTGCGCGAAGAGCGTGCGCCGACCCTTCGGCACCAGAGCGATCAAATCGCGCTCGATCTTGACGGGATCCGCCTCGCGGGTGAACCCGAGGCGTCGCGAGAGTCGGGCGATGTGCGTGTCGACGACGAATCCCTCGTCCTTGCCGAAGGCGTTTCCGAGGACGACGTTGGCGGTCTTGCGCCCGACGCCGGGCAGCGCAGTGAGAGCTTCCATCGTGTCGGGCACGCGTCCGCCGTGCTCGGCCGCGATCGCCGCTCCGGCGGCCCGAAGGCTCTTTGCCTTCGAGTTGAAGAAGCCCGTCGAATGGATCTCCCGTTCGAGCACGCCGCGCGGGGAACGCGCGTAGTCGGCAGCCGTCTTGTACTTCGTGAAGAGCGCAGGAGTGACCATGTTGACGCGCCTGTCCGTGGACTGTGCCGAGAGGATCGTGGCCACGAGGAGCTCCAGCGGACTGCGGTGATCCAGCGCGCACTTCGCGTCGGGATACGCGGTCTTCAGCCGGCGATAGACCGCGGAAGCGCGGCGCTTCTTGTTTTCGAACGTCTCCCGGGGCTTCTTCGCCATCGTCGGGGCATTCTATGTGTAGGATCTCGCCGTGAGGCGACTGGCCGCCGCGCTCCTCCTCCATCTCGTTGCCGGGTGCGCCGCCGCCCTCACGCTGACGATCCTGCACACCTCGGACCTCCACGGGCGCGTTCACCCGCACGACGCTCTCGCCGACCGCGACCTCGGCGAAGGCCTCGCCCGCGTGGCCGCGGAGGTCCGGCGGATCCGTGCCGAGGGCCAGCCGGTCCTGCTGTTCGACTCTGGCGACACGATTCAGGGATCGCCCGAGCAGGCGCTGGCCTTCGCGAAACGGATCGGCAGCCGGACGGGCAGCGATCCGATCGTGCGGGCTATGAATCGCATGGGCTACGACGCCGCCGCGGTCGGCAACCACGAGTTCGACTTCGGGCGGGACCGGCTGGAGGAGTCCCGGCGGGAGGCTCGCTTTTCGTGGCTCTCGGCCAACACGCTCGGGCCCGGAGGCGAGCCCGCGCTCCCGCCGTACGACGTCCGCGAGATCGCGGGAGTCCGGGTCGGGGTCCTGGGACTGCTCACACCGGGAGTCGCCCGGTGGGTCAGTCCGGACCTGGTCGCCGGTCTGACGTTCGGCGACACGGTTGCGGCCGCGAAGAAGTATGTCCCGGTCCTCCGGGATCGGGAGCGGTGCGACCTCGTCGTCGTTCTCGCTCACGAGAGCTTCGAGAGGGACTTGAGGACCGGACAAGACAGGCCCGGAGCGGCCGGCGATAACCAGGCCTACGCGCTCGCGACCGAAGTCGAGGGAATCGACTTCCTCCTGACCGGCCACGCGCACGCCCTGGTGACGCCGCAGCGGCTGGGCCCGACCTGGGTCTCGCAGCCCGGGCGCTGGGGCAACACGCTGACGCGATTCGACGCGACTCTCGAGAAGACCTCCGCCGGGAAGTGGAAGCTCGCGGACGTTCGCGGGCGCAATCTCCCGATGAGGGGTGTCGAGCCCGACGCCGACGTCGTGAAGGAGATCGAGCCCGAACACGCCGACACGATGCGCCTGCTCGCCGAGCCGCTGGCGGTTCTTCCGACCGCGGCGTCGGCACGGTATGCGCGGACGGAGGATTCGGGGATGGTGGACTGGACGCACCGGGTGCAGCTTTCGAAGTCGGGGGCCGATCTGTCGTTCGCATCGGTCCTCGCCTTCGAGCCGCCCCTCGAGTGGCCGGCGGGTCCCCTGACACTCCGTCAAGTGTGGCAGTTCTATCCGTACGAAAACAGCCTCGTGACGCTGAAGGCGACGGGGAAGATCGTGCGCGAGGCGCTGGAACGCTCGGCCGAATGCATGGCGGAACGGGACGAAGGACCTCGCTCCTGCGACTCGCTGGAAGGGGCCGACTACGAGATCGACCTTTCCAGGCCGGTGGGACGTCGGGTGGTTTTTCTCCGGCGCCGCGGGAAGAACGTCGCCGACGAGGACTCATTCACGGTCGCGCTCAACTCGCATCGGGCGTCGGGAGGCGGGGGCTACCCGATGTGGAGGCGCGCGCAGAGGCTGGCGGAGAAGGGCAACGTCCGCGAGATGCTCGTCGACGACGCCCGCGCGCAGAAGACACTGCGCCTTTCCGCAACCGGCAACTGGAAAGCGCGGGGCTCGCCGTGACGCCGTCGGAGAAGTCGGCGATCGACGCCTTCCATCGGCTGTACTTCGACGGTCCCGCGGGCGAGGGCCGCGTCCATCACCGGACGCGCTGGATGGGTGTGGAGACCCTCAAGTGCCCGCTCGATCTGTGGGCGTACCAGGAGATCCTGTTCGAGGTCAGGCCCGACCTCGTGGTCGAGACCGGCACTCACAAGGGCGGCAGCGCGCTGTTTCTGGCGGGAATGCTGGACCTGATCGGCAAGGGCGACGTCGCGACGATCGACGTTCGCCCGGACCCGGCGCGGCCGGCGCATCCCCGGATCCGTTACGTCACCGGCTCGAGCGCCGACCCGCAGGTCGTCGCGTCCGTCTTTTCGGGGCGCCCGAGCGGCGAGACCTGCCTCGTCATCCTGGACTCGGACCATTCGAAGGCGCACGTCGCCCGGGAGCTCGCCGAGTTCGCTCCGCGCGTCTCGGTCGGAAGCTACCTGATCGTGGAAGACACCAACGTCAACGGCCACCCGGTCCTCCCGGACTTCGGGGCGGGACCCTACGAAGCCGTGGAGGAGTTCCTCGCGTCGCATCCCGGGTTCGAGGCGGACACCTCGCGCGAGAAATTCCTGATGACGTTCAACCCGAAAGGGTTCCTCAAACGACTCCGGTAACTCGGAACCCGGAAGCTATTTCCTGAGCGCCTTCGCGACTTCGCGGCTCGCGTTCCAGCCGGGCGCGCCGGTGACGCCGCCCCCCGGGTGGGCTCCGGAGCCCGCGAGGTAGAGCCCGCGGACCGGGGTCCGGTACTGCGCCCAGTCGAGGATCGGGCGCATCGTGAAGAGCTGGTCCAGAGCGTGCTCGCCGTGGAAGACGTGCCCTCCCGTCAGGCCGTACGTCTCCTCGAGGTCCAGAGGCGTCAGGACCTGGCGGGCGGTGATCATGCTTTTCAGATTCGGCGCGTACGCGGCAACGGTTTCCACGACGGTGTCCCCGAGCGCTTCGCGCCTCCCGTTCCAGCCGCCCTTGAGCTTGTGCGGGGCAAACTGTGCGGCGATCGACACCACGTGCTTACCCGGCGGAGCGAGCTGCGGATCGGTGAGCGTGGGGATCGTGACGTCGCAGTACGGGTGGGGGGAGAAGTCGCCGTACTTCGCGGCGTCGTAGGCGCGCTCGAGGTAATCC
>JBKOZO010000206.1:0-28665 GCA_046725935.1 Acidobacteriota bacterium
ACCCATCTCCGTTTCGAGGGCTTGATAAAGCAAGTCCTCGATCTGTTTCGCCTTCATCTCTCCGCTTTTCATTGCATGACCTCCGAAATTCCATCTGCAAGTGCCGTACCCGTGAAGTTCGCCGCGGTCCGGTTCTTGCGGAACGTTCGTCCGCACGTCGGGGAACCAAGGAGTGCCAAGAGAGACCTGAGACCCCGCCCGGTGTGAATCGCCGTGTCCCCTCCAGAGCCGAGAGATAAGCCGAGGGACGCGCAGGGAAAGCGCTTCGCCCGCCCCCAGAGACGCGTGCCGGCTCAGCGAGTCTCGGCCCGCTTGAGCAACGCCTCCACGTCGCGCTGTCCCGGCTGCATGGCGAGGGACTGTCTCCAGAGCGCCGTCGCGCGGGTGCGGTCGTGGCGGACCTCGTAGAGGAGCAGCGCAAGGGTGTTGCAGGTGAGGGGCGTGGGCTGCGCGGCGACGGACTTTTCGTAGGCGCCGATGGCGTCCTCCAGCTTCGACGCGCGGCCGTACTCGGCGCCGAGCATGGCCCAGAGCGAGGCGGAGGTCGGTAGGGCCGCGGTGCCCTCGCGCAGGATCTCGAAGACACGGGCGTCGTCGCCCTTGAACTGGTAGTACGTCGCCACGTCGCCGTACGTTCGTTCCCCTTCCGCTTCGGTCGTTGCCTTTGACAGGGCCCGACGAAAGGCGGCGTCCGCTCCGGAGGCGTCGCCCTGTGCGGCGAGGGCCTTGCCGAGGTCTACTTCCAGGGACGCGTCTTTCGGGCGCGCCTGGATGGCCGCGCGGAAGAAGCGCGCGGCCGACGCCGGATCGCGTTTGGCCAGGGCGATGCGCCCGCGAACGCTCGCGAGCTCCGCCTCGGGTACCAGCGATGCCGCCTGCGCAACCGCGGCTTCGGCCTCCGCAACCCGGCCGAGCTCGGCGTCGATTTCCGCTCGCTCGACGTAGATCTGGCTCAGGAAGCCGTCGCTGTCCGTCAGCTTTTCCGCCTCCGCGAGAGCTGCGAGGGCGGCGTCGTACTGTCGCGAGGCGTCGGCGAGGCGCGCGCGCAGGATCTGGTACAGCGGCAATCGGTCGTCGAGACGACCTGCCGCTTCGAGCTCGACGCGCGCGCCGGATAGATCTCCCGAGGCGAGACTCCAGGCGGCGCGCTGCAGGCGTACGGCGCTGTCGTCGGGCTTCATCTTGACCGCGCGATCGAGGAGCTCTCCCGCCCGCGCGAGCTCGCCGCGTTCCGTATAGATGTGCGCCGCGTAGACGAGGGCGCTGGCGTTGTCGGGGTCGAGCTGGACCGCCTTTCCGAACGCTTTGATCGCGCCGTCGGAATCGCCCGAGGCTGCGCGCGCGGAACCCTCGTTGAGGTACGACGCTGCCGTACGGCCCTCGGCGTCGTGCGGAATGGGCTGGCCGGCGCCGCCGCCCGCGAGATAACCCAACGCCATGAGCTTGCGAACGGCCTCGGAGTCGGGCTCGGCCGGCGGAGGCGGCGCGCGCCTGGGGAGCTCCGCGTACTTTTCGACGACGCGAGTCTTCGCGAGCGCGCCCGTCTCGAAGGCCTCCCTGATCGGGTGCCCGGGAAGCTCCTTCGACAGCGGGACGCCGAGCAGCGCCAGGGCCGTCGGCGCGACGTCGAGCACGGAGGCGCCCGAGATCGGTCCCGGCTTCACCTCCTTTCCATCCACGAACAGGACGCCGTACAGCCTGTGCCAGAGAGGAGCCATTCCGACGTCGGCCCGGCCGGACGTGCGCGGCCTCTCACCGGCGAGCTTGAAGCCATGGTCCGAAACCACGATCGATACCGTCGACGGTCCCGCCACTCTCAGGATCTCGCCCAGGACCTCGTCCTGATAGGCGTAGCAGCGATCCACGGTCGATGAGAACGCCTCGAAGTCCTGCTGCGACACGTCCGGCCGGCGAGGCGGCGCGTCCTCCATGAAGAGGTGGCCGCACGCGTCGACGGCTTCGAAGTAGACGCCCAGCAGGTCCGGTGAAAAACGCTTCGCGAGCGCCGGCACCAGCTTGCGATAGAGCTCGCTAGTAGCGTAGATCTTCGACAGCTCTTCCACTCGCTTTGCGCCGTCGGGCGTGAGGGCTGCGTTCGGGTTCGCCAGGAAGCGCGCCTTCGTTGCGACGAGATCCGGGACCGGTTCGCCGTACTCCTTTCGGAGATCCGAGGCGAGGGCCTCCGGATACGTTGCGCCTCGCGTCGCCCGGTCGCTCTTGACCTGGTGGAACGCGACGCGATCCGAGACGATGAAGCCTTTGACGTCCTCCGCGGGATACGACGCGTACCAGCCGATGAACCCGGAGCTTCGGCCGTACGTCCCCGCGAGGTTCCAGAGGGCCGGAACGCGCCGCCGCGTGGACGTGATGGGCGTCGGCTCCCCTTCGGGCGTGATCTCGACGAAGTCGAACACGCCGTGATTCTGCGGCCGCCGGCCGGTGACTATGGATGTCCACACGAGCGGCGAGAGGAGGGGCTCGACCGAGCGCAGCGGTCCCCAGGCTCCCTCTCGTTTCAAGCGCGCGAACGTCGGAAGCTTCCCGTCGCCGACGAGCCGGTCGACGATACGCATGTCGGCGCCGTCGAGACCGATGAGAAGGACGCGCGGGCCGCCGTCCGCGCCGGCCGGGCCGCTCGCCAAGAGGACTCCAAGAATCGACATCAGCGCCAACGGCCGGAAAACCGACATCGTCTCAATATCTCACGCCATCTCGGGCCCTTTCCCTTGACCCTATCGAGACTCCGGCGTATAGCCAAGGCGACAGCGTTTTTGTCCGATTACGTTTCGATTTGCCGAAAGGTGTTGCTCGACGGAGGTCACATGAGAATCAAAAGAGCTCTCGTTGGCGTCGCTGTCTTTGCTCTGGCATTAATGCTGTGCGGATCGGCTGCGGCCGCATCCGCCAAGAAGTCGAAGGCGAAGAAGAAACCTGTCGAGAAACCTGCAGCCACCGAAACCTACAGTCCTCCGATCGACGCAGCCGAAATCGTCGGTCCCGGAGGCCAGTCGGGGATCCTCGAGCGCATGATGGAAAAGAAGGAGAGCACCACGCGTGGCGAAGGGTTCGCCAACGAGAGTGACCACGAAGGCGACGCCTGGAACCAATGGTTCTTCAGTCAGCGCAAGTACCCCGCCAAGACTCTTCCGCCGGACGCCATCGGCAAGGCGCTTCGAGCGGCCAAGCGCAATAACACTCCGGGCCACGGGAATGCGACGGGGATGTTGGCGACGCGCGCTCTTGCCGCGACGCCGAGCTGGACGGCGCTGGGCCCCTCGCAGATTCCCGGAGGTCAGACCGACACGACGCACGGAGGCCCCCCAGGATCGAACCCGTTTGCGGCGGGCACAGTGAGCGGCCGCGTGTCGGCCATCGCGGTCGACCCGACCGATCCGAACGTCGTCTACTGCGGCGGCGCGCAGGGCGGCGTCTGGAAGACGACGAACGCCCTCGCCGCGAGTCCGACCTGGACTCCCATCAGCGACTTCGAAGCGTCTCTGGCGATCGGCGACATCGCGATCGACCCGGTCGACCACAACATCATTTATGTCGGTACGGGCGAGGCGAACGGATCCTGTGACTCCTACTACGGGCAGGGCATCCTTCGCTCGACCGACGGCGGCGCCACCTGGACCCTCCTCGACGGCGGCGGCTTCTTCACGAACGAGGCCATCTCCCGCATCGTGATCGATCCCGACACGGCCGGGTCCGCCACCTCGACGACCCTCTGGGCCTCGACCGTGCTCGGCTTCTTCGCTTCCGGCACGGAGGACTGCAACCTCCCGCCGGGCGCCTACAACGGCGCGCTCTTCCGCTCCACCGACAGCGGCGCGACGTGGGAGGTGCAGGACGTTCCGACGGGCGCCGCCGGGTCCGCGCGCGTCCACGACATGGGGCTGGACCCCGAGAATTCCAACTTTCTCTACGTCGCGGTGCGCGGCTTCCCGGAAACGACGGGGGGCATCTGGCGCTCCAACAACGCCAAGGCGCCCAAAGCGCACTTCAACAAGGTCGACACGAAGTTCGCCCAGGTCGACATCGCGGACCCGCCGGTCCGCCGCATCACGCTCGGCGTCGGCCACGAACCCACGCAGCCGCTCCAGCGCACGCTCTACGCGGCTCTCGGGGCCCTCGGAGAGAACCTGTGGGGCTTCTACAAATCCACGAGCGGAGGGGCCACCTGGGCCCACGTGGATGCCGGCAACAACGGCCGGGCGAAGGTTCTGGGGACCACGGTCACGCGGCAGAACGGACCGGCCTTCACGGCGACCATGGTGGGTCATCGGATCATCCTGGACAACCGGTTCTCGCGTTCGGTCCTCTCGGTCGCCAACGGCAACACGCTGACGATCGCCGGTGCTCCCATCACGACGAAATCCACGGAGATGCTCTGGTCCGTGGGCTCCTATCCGCTCTACTGCAGCGGCCAGTGTTTCTACGACATGACGATCGGCGTCGACCCGGCCGACCCGACGGCCAACACCGTCTACGTCGGCGGCAACCCGCACACGTACAACCTCGATACCTCGGGCGTGCCGGGCGCCCATTACAACTGGCGCACGCTCGACGGCGGGTCGACCTGGCGGGCGGTCTCCCAGGGCAACAGTTTCACCAACGGGCTCCACACGGACGACCACGCGATCGCGTTCGACACCAGCGTGAGCCCGTCGCGCGTCTACGACGGCAACGACGGCGGCATCTGGAGCTCCGACGACCAGGGCGTCTCCTGGAAGAACCTCAACACGAACATCGCGATCACGCAGTTCCAGGGAGTCGCCTTGACCGCGGCGAACCCGTCTCGCATTCTCGGCGGCACACAGGACAACGGCAGCAACATCCTGAACTACGGAGGCGTGCCGCCGCCGGCATGGTTCCACACCGACTTCGGCGACGGAGGCCAGGCGATCATCGACCAAAGCAACGCGGACCGGATGTTCCACACCTATTTCAACGCGAGTTTCGCTTTCTACGGGCCCGCTCGGACGTTCCCCGTCGCCGGGCTGCCCGGATCCTGGCCGTTCGCCGGCTGCTACTTCGGCTACGGCCCGCAGTACTACAACGGCCTGGGCGAGTGCACGGACCCCGTTTCCTTCTATGCGCCGATGACCTCGAACCCCTCGTTCTCGCCCGACGTCATCTACTTCGGAACGGATCGGGTGTATCGCTCGCCGAGCCCCCAGCCCACCGTCTTCGGAATTCCTTCGTGGACCGCGGTCAGCCCGTCTCTCACGGATGGCGGTTTCGTCTCGGCGATCGGCGTCTTCAACGGAACCGTCGCCGGCAAGGAAGTCGTCTACGCGGGAAGCGCTCTCGGCGAGGTCTCCGTCTCCTTCGACGTGCCCACTGCGGGCGCCGGCACCTGGACCGACATCTCGGCGGGGCTGCCGCCCCGGTTCGTCAGTGAGATCGAGGTCGACTCCTCGGACGCGACCGGAAAGACGGCCTACCTCACGTTCTCCGGCTTCAACGGCAATTCCCCCGGTTTTCCCGGGCACGTCTTCAAGACCACGGACGGCGCGACCTGGACCGACATCACCGGCGACATGCCCGACATCCCGGCGACCTGCATCGCGCTGAAGGGCAGCTCGATCTACGTCGGCACCGACATCGGCGTCTTCCAGAGCGACGACAACGGCGCGCACTGGGTCTTCCTCGACAACGGCCTTCCGCACGTCGCGGTGTTCGGCCTCGACAGGAACCTCGCGAGCGGAGACATCGTCGCGTCCACTCACGGACGCGGCATGTTCATGCTGGTCCCGTAGGCGTCGGCATTGCGGGGGGCCGTCGCCCCCGCGCTCGGTTTCAGGGGCCGCGGTGATCCGCGGCCCCTTCTCTTTGCGGGAACGATAAGCTGCGGGAAATGCCCGGACCGAAGGGAGGCCCTTCGATGGACAGCTTCATCGACGCGAAGTCGATGCTCACGCCCGGCGTCGCCGGCACCGTCGTCATGCTCGTGACGAACGCTCTCGCGAACACTTTCTCGCTGCCAGGGAAGTGGGTCGCGCTCGTGCTGAGCTTCGTCTGCGGCCTCCTGGTTTTCGGCGACAGGAAGCTCACAATCGGTCCGCGGATCGCGTTCAACGTGCTCAACTCTCTGATCGTCTTCGCGACGGCCGTGGGAGCCAACGGCATCGGGGCGGCAGCGAGCGAGACCAAGGCCGGCCCCACTGCAGTCGCGGCAGCGACCCCAACGCCGGTGGGCACGGTGGCGCCGCCCGCGACACCCGCGACCGTCGCGCCGACCCCCATTCCTTCCGGCCCGACGTTCTTCAAGCCGTGGCTGACCCGCGCCGCCGAGGTGGAGAGGCCGCGCTGACATCGCTCTAGACCCGCGGCATGATGCGCAGCTCGGGTGCGGGTCTCGGCGCGCCCGCCGAGAGGGTTCCGGGAGTCCGCGCCCACACCGCCGCGAGCTGGTCGAGCTCTTCCAGCATCACCCGCGCCGTGGCGGGGTCGCGGAACCGATACGAGGGCGGATGCCCTTCGATCTGCGCGTAGGACCTCGGGCCCTCCTTCTGCGCGTACGCCCGCTCGATCCGAGCGACGTGCTGCTCGAGCAGACTCATCATCGACCGCAGCCGCACCCAGCAGTGATTGTCCCAGGTCAGGACGGTGCCGGGAGGCGGATCGTCCGAGAAGCGCTCCGCGAGCACGCGCGCGGCGTACGCGCCCCGCGCGCCAAGTGCCGCGATGAGCTCCCGCGGCATGGTGAGGTTGATGCCACCCTCCTCGTCGCGCAGATGCACCTGGGCGATGCGGTCCCGGTAGCCCGGCACCTTGAGCTGGATGTTGTCGCGCCAGTTCTGCATGGTGTCGACGATCCGTCGGAGAAACCAGAACAGCTCCGAAACCCGACCTCCCTCCGGCGGATTCGACCAGTTCTCCGTCAGACCTTCGCCGTTCGTGCGCGGCAGCCACACGTTCTTCGTCTCGTCGTGCGGGTCGTACGCGAATCGGGGATGGAACGGCGTGAGGTTGAACGCGAACGTCGGCCAACGCGGAATCGGTCCGTCGAAGAAATGGATCGGGAAGTTGCTGGTGAGGCCGCCGTCCGAGAACCAGCATCGCGACAGACGCGGCTCCCCCCTGTCTCCCTTCGCGTCTTTCGCCGCGTAGCTGAAATCGAAGCCCCACAGCGGAATCGCGCTGATGAGTATCGGAAAGCTCAGGCTCAGGCGGACCGCCACGACGACCGGAAGATCGCCCGGGCTCGGGAGAGGGACGAGGCCGCTCCGGGCGGCGACCGCGTCGAGCCGGCTTTCCCGGCCGAGCGCGGCGCGGCTGCGCCGCTCCATGAACGCGATCACCCGCTTGGAGAAGAGCGCGGAAAGCTCGCGCGGATCGAAGTAGAGATTCTCCGACTCGAAGGGAAGCCGGTACGGGCGCCCCTGGGTGAGGTTCGTCGTGATCACCTCGAGGTTGATGCGACGGCCGCTCCCGTCCTCGGCGAGACGCCGGGCGTCTTCGGCCGTCCGCGCGCCCCAGAGATCCGCAAACGTCAGCGGATCGTCGACCTCGTAGTCCTCGGGCCGCTCCGGCGGAGCTGCGCCCCCGAAGGAGATCGCGTCGAGGCTCGCCTCGAGCCAATTCGTCAGCGGCGGCGGATCCCCCGGCGCCGCGGACGGACCGCATCCCGGACAGAGACCGAACTGATTGCGCGCTGTCGCGCGCACGAGGTCCAGAAGCACGGCGACGATCACCGGCACCGAGACGCCGAGCAAGAGCGGCAGCAGGGACAGAACGAGGACGCCGGCGCGGATCGTGGCGGTGTCCGCGGCACGCCACGCGAAGATGGCGAGCACGGCAGCGGGTATGAGGCCCACCACGAAGGCTCCGAGGTACTGCGCGATCGCCGTGCCGGCTATGCGCAGAACCTTCCGCAGACCACCGCCGCCGAGGAACGCGAGGAGGAGCCGGAAGAGTCTTCGGGCATCGGCGGAGGGCCGGATCAGCGCGAGGAGATAGGACGTACCCGAGGGCGTCGTGGCCCCGAGCCTCGCGGGCAGCGTCTGGAGCTCGGCGAAACCGTCTGCGGATCCGAGCACGGACCGGCGATGTTCGGCGGCCGCGAAGAGAGACGCCGCGATCGCTCCGGCGCTCGCGCCGCCGATGCTCTTGAGCGTAAACCGCCTCGCCAGCTCCACGCCCGCGGCCGGATAGACCACCCCGCTCGTGATGCCGCCCTTCATGATGACGTCGCAGTGGCGCGGAGGAGGCCGGTTGGGGATGGGACCGCGTTCGTGGGTTGCGGCGGATCTGGAGACGCTCATCGGATTCCTTCCTCGAATCGGCCGAGCATGGCACGGCCGGTGGGACAGCCGATGTCCGAGTCTGAATCCCTCATTAGAGGGGCGTTGAAGTCGCCCAACGCCCCCCTCCGCCAGGAATGATGCGTTCGGATCATGTGGCCGCGATCGGAAAGCTCAAGTCTGTAGGGCGAAGGAGAGGAGCATGAGCGCAAGACACGGGTTGATCCGAGCCCTGGCCGCAGGCGCGGCGTTGTTCGCGGGGTGTGTCTTTCTTCCGGCGGGCGAGCTCATCTTCTCTCAGGCCGACGACAATCAGTCCATCCATGGACCGAGCAATCACGCCCCCGGCGGTCCGGTGAACGCGGAGATCGCCGACGACTTCAACCTGACGGCCTCGATCGACCGGATCTACGCATCCGGCTTCAACTTCCCCAATTCGGTTCCGGACTTCGGAGGCGTCTACGTCCGCTTCTACGCATCCGGGGACACGGGCGGACCCGGCGCCCTGCAGTCGGAGATCTTCCTCGACGCGAACGATCCGAACCTCGTCAACGGAATGGATCCGGGCGGATGGCTCGACATTACGCTCCCGACGCCGTTTTCCGCCACCGGCAAGCATTTCGTTTCCGTTCAGCCCGTCACGGCGACCCCGTGGTATCGCTGGAGCGCCAACAGCCACGCGGTGCACGGCCAGCCCTTCTATTACCGTGACCCGGGCAGCGGCGTGCCCAATTGGCAGAACGACGACGGCCTGGGCAATCTCGACACGGACATCGCCTTCGATCTCTACGGCACGGTCACGGGCGCCGGACACATCGACAGCCTTTCGGAGGCGCTCCTTCCGCGCAGTGGCTACCTCGAGATCTTCGGCGCGAACTTCGGCGGCAACGGCGACGTGAAGATCGATGGTCTTGCGGCGCCGGTCGCGAGCTGGGCCGACGGGCGCATCGTGGCCTACGTGCCGGAAGCCTCGGCGCTCGGCACCGTCTCCGTCCAGGTCACCAACGGAACCGGACAACCGTCCAACGCCGTCTCTCTCGACGTGACGACCCGTCAGCCCGACGGGCGTGTCCAGTGGCGATTTCGCATGGATGGACCCTACGCCCAGGTCCGCCCCGTGCTGGGTGCCGACGGAACCGTCTACGCGGTCGACGCCTTCAATCATCTCTATGCCCTGGCCCCCGACGGCGGGCTGAAGTGGCTGGCGCGCGGCGCGGGCGATAAGGGCGTCGCGGTCGGAGCCGACGGCGACGTGTACACGGGTTCGGAATACGCCATCCGGGCGTTTCATCCGGACGGCTCGGAGAAGTGGACGTTCGTGCAGACTCCGATGGCCATGATCCTCGTCGGGATCGCCGTCGGACCCGATGGGAACGTCTACGCCGCGGCCTCCGAGGGGATGGGAGTGTTCTCGCTGACGCCGGACGGCGAGCTTCGCTGGCAGACGCCGAATCCGTACGACCGCGTACCGATCGACTACAACGAGATCGTGTTCGGTGACAACGCCGGCACGGGACAGCTCTACTTCTACGCGAACCGGCGGCTGCGCGGCATCACGCTCTCGGGTATGCCGGTCTTCGAGATCGTGGGGGCCCTCGCCCAGCTGCAGGTCGCCAATTCGCCGGCCGTCGATCCGGACGGGAACGTGCACACGGCGATCAGTGAGTTCTCGCCCGCCGGAGCTCCGCTCTGGACGTTCCTGACGCCGTATCCGTTCAACGTCTTCACGAAGAGCTCGGTCGGCTCCGATGGCATCCACTACTACGTTCAGAATCTCATTCAACTCTTCGCCCTGAACCCGGACGGCACGGCGCACTGGCACAAAGAGCTCGCGGACTACGTCGACGGGCCCATCGTGGATCCGACCAACACCCAGATTCTCCTCATAGGCGCGGACACGCTCGATCATCCCGGAAGGATCATTTCCGCGAGCGCCGCCGATGGCGCGGAGCTCTGGCGCGTGGTGCTTCCCATGGAAAACGGCTTCAACCAGTTCGTGGACAGCCGCGCCCGCTTCCGCGGCGACGGCCAGGTCGCGTACCTCGTCACGGCGACGGCCACGGGCGACAATGCGACGAGTCGCTCGTTCGTCTACTCCCTCGACGCGAGCCTCGCCGGTCCCCCGCCGCCTCCTCCTCTGCAGCCGTCGGTTTACAAGATCACGCCTCCGTCCGGTGAACCCGGAGGGGGGAGCGGCATGACGATCGGAGGCGACGGGTTCGTCGCCGGTGCCACGGTCTCGATCGGCGGTGCCTCGGCGGCGGCTGAGGTCGTCGACCCCGCCACGATCAACGCGACGGCACCCGCCCTCTCGCCGGGAACTCTCAACGACCTGACCGTGACGAACCCGGATACGTCCTCCGTGACCGTTCCGCACGCCTGGTTCGCCGACTTCCTCGACGTGCCGCAGGCGGACATCTTCCACGCGTACGTGGAGACGATCTTCCGCCTCGGCGTCACGTTCGGCTGCGGAAACGGCAACTACTGCCGCGGCACCGCGATCACGCGGGAGCAGATGGCTGTCTTCCTGCTCAAGGCCACGAACGGGGCCGGATACGCCCCGCCCGCTTGCACGGGGATCTTCGCCGACACGCCCTGCCCAGGGCCGTTCACCGACTGGGTCGAGGCGCTCGCGGCCGAAGGAATCACAGGAGGCTGCGGAGGCGGGAACTACTGTCCGTCGGATCCGGTCACGCGCCAGCAGATGGCCGTCTTCCTGTTGAAGTCCGAGCACGGAGCGTCGTACACGGCGCCGCCTTGTGCGGGAGTCTTCGGGGACGTGCCCTGCCCGAGCCTCTTCGCCGACTGGATCGAACGACTCGCGGCCGAGGGCGTCACGGGCGGCTGCGGCAACGGGATCTACTGTCCCTCGAGCCCGAGCACGCGCGGCCAGATGGCGGTGTTTCTGACGAAGACCTTCCATCTCCAATAGTCTCAGTCTGGCCCGCTGGTAGTCTCAGTCTGGCCCGCTGGCTCGGGTCGAGTTGCCGGCGAGCGGCCGCGGACCCCGGGGGATCCCGGACCGTCGTTCCAGATAATTAAGATGCTTTTGAGGCGTTTTTCCGGCGGTCTGGCCGACCGTTCAGGGGAATCCCCGTCCATCCGACCAGATCGACCCCCTTTTTCCCCTCCCAAAGGGTAAGATTCGCCCCGAACCCAGGAGGACCGGTGTTCCGGAGAGTCGCCCTGGCGGCCTTTGCTTCGCTATTCGCCGCGCTGGCAAAGGCGCAGGCACCGGCATTGGTTCCCGAGTTCCAGGTGAACACATACACCGCCGGGGACCAGGTCGCCTCCAGCGTGGCGATCGACCCGGCGGGCGAGTTCGTGGTGGTCTGGACCAGCTTCGGCCAGGATGGATCCAGCGCCGGAGTCTTCGGCCAGAGGTTCAACCCCGGCGGCGTGCCGCAGGGAGGCGAATTCCAGGTCAACACCACGACGGGCAACGCGCAGTTCTATCCGGGCGTCAGCATGGACTCCTCGGGCAACTTCACCGTGGTCTGGAGCAGTCGGAATCAGGACGGATCGGGCGACGGCGTGGTGGGGAGGCGCTTCGATTCTTCGGGTACGCCGCAGTCGAACGAGTTCCTGGTCAATACCTACACGAGCGGCCTCCAGTTCGGGCCGAGCGTCGCAGTCCAGGGCTCCGGCGACTTCGTGGTCGTCTGGAAGGGCAACGGCCAGATCTACGGCCGGCGGTACGACCCGTCCGGAGTTCCTCTCGGCAACCAGTTCGTGGTCAATACGACTCCCGCCGCGAACGTCGCGCTGGCGCCGAGGTCGACGACGGTCGAGCCCGGCGCGGCGACTGTGGAGCCCAAGGCGGCCGCGATGAGCGGCGACGAGGGACCGACGGTGGCCGTCGATCCCGCCGGCAACTTCATCGTGGCCTGGACGACGCTTTCGGACGGATCGGGGAACGGAGTCAAGGCGCGGCGGTACGACAGCACCGGAACACCTCAGGGAGACGAGTTTCTGGTGAACACGTACACGACCTCCCGCCAGAATCGCCCGTTCGTCGGCGTCGGCGCGTCGGGCAACTTCGTCATCGCCTGGACGAGCTTCCAGCAGGACGGGAGCATGGATGGAGTCTTCGCCCAGCGCTTCAACAGCGCGGGTGCGCCCCAGGGCGGCGAGTTCCAGGTCAACACGAACACGCCCGGGTACCAGCTCTATCCCAGCGTGGGGATCGATTCGTCCGACAACTTCATGGTTGTGTGGCAGAGCCTCTCGACGAGCGGCGACAACCTGGGCGTCCGGGGGCAGCGGTACGACAGCACCGGCACGCCCACCGGGGGCGAATTCCAGATCAACACTTACACGCACTATTCGACCTATCCGATGGTCGCCATGAACGGCGCCGGCAACTTCGTGGTCGCGTGGTCCGCATACGGAGAGGACGGATCGGGCTACGGCATCTTCGCAACACTTCCCGGGACCGCCACGCCCTCTCCGACGTCGACCAACACGCCTACCCCCACGTCGACCGGCACCGTCACGGCGGCCAACACGCCGACCTTCACGCCGACCTTCACACTGACTCCGACTTTCACTGCATCCAACACTCCGACCTCGACGTTCACGGCCAGTCAGACGTTTACGCCCTCGCGCACCAACACCCGGACGCCGACCCGCACGCCGACCTTCACGTCGACCGGGACGATCACCCCGACCTTCACCCGGACGCCGACGCGGACGCCGACCTTCACGTCCACCGGCACAATTACGGCGACCAACACCCGGACGCCGACGAACACGCGGACGCCGACCGCCACCGCGACGTTCACCTCGACGGGCACGATCACCGCGACCAACACCTTCACGCCGAGCAACACGCGGACGCCGACGAACACCCGGACCCCGACCAACACGGCGACGCCCACGTCCACCGGCACGATCACCGCGACCAACACCTTCACGCCGTCCAACACGCGGACGCCGACGAACACCCGGACCCCGACCAACACGGCGACGCCGACGCCGAGCCCGACGCCGCCGCCTCCGGGTTCGCCGGTTGCCAGCAGCGTCGCGCCGGGTTCGGGCCCCGCCATCGGCGGCGCCGGCATGACTCTCAATGGAGCGAACTTCGTCGCCGGAGCGACGGCGACGATCGGCGGCGTCCCCGCCTCGGGAGTGACGATCCCGAACGCGACGCAACTGCTGGCCACGGTCCCGGCTCTTTCGGCCGGCACGCTCAGCGACATCAAGGTCACGAACCCGAACGGCCAGAGCGGACTGCTGCAAAAGGGCTGGCTCGCCGACTTCCTGGACGTGTCCCACGACGACGCGTTCCACGACTCGGTCGAGCGCGTCTTCCGCCGCGGCATCACGGCCGGCTGTGGCAACGGCCTCTATTGCCGCGACAACTCCGTCACCCGCGCGCAGATGGCGGTCTTCCTTCTCAAAGCGATGCACGGGGCGTCGTACCAGCCGCCGGCCTGCACGGGAGTCTTCGCCGACGTCGCCTGCCCCTCCCCCTTCGCCGACTGGATCGAGCGGCTGGCCGCGGAGGGGATCACGGGAGGCTGCGGCAACGGCAACTACTGTCCCGATACTCCGGTCACGCGGGCGCAGATGGCAGTCTTCCTGCTGAAGGCGGAGCACGGATCCTCTTACCAGCCGCCGGCCTGCACGGGAGTCTTCGGCGACGTCGCCTGCCCCTCCCCCTTCGCCGACTGGATCGAGCGGCTGGCCGCGGAGGGGATCACGGGAGGCTGCGGCAACGGCAATTACTGCCCGGTCAGCGCCAGCACACGCGGCCAGATGGCCGTCTTCATGGTCAAGGCGTTCGGCCTCGGATCGACGGTCCAGACCCCCCCGGGCCACGGCCCGAATCGCCAAGCCCTCAAGCCGCGGTCGTAGACGTCGCCTCCTATTGACAGTCTATAGGTCTCGGCATAGCCTCCTATAGGCTGTCGATATGAGCGAAGCGGACAAGAAGTCGGACCTGCTCCAGGGCACGCTGGATCTTCTGATCCTCAAGGCGCTCGCGGCCGAGCCGATGCACGGGCTGGGCGTCTCGCGCCGCATCGCGCAGGTCACCCGGGGAACCTTCGAGGTCAAGCCCGGCTCGCTCTTCCCGGCGCTCCAAAGGCTCGAGCAGGAGGGGTGGCTGCGCTCCTCCTGGGGACGCTCGGAATCCAATCGCCGGGCGAAGTTCTACGCGCTCACGCGGGCCGGCCGGCGGCAGCTCGCCGACGAAACGCGCCAGTGGAACCGCATCGCAGCCGCCATCGGGCTGGTTCTGTCGACGTGATGCCGTGAAGTCGCTGCGCCGGAGCCCGACCCTCGCCAGCGTCTGGCGGCACTTCTTCCGGCGCACACGCGAAGAGCGCGATCTCGACGAGGAGATCGCGTCCGCCGTCGAAATCCTCGTCGAGGAGAAGGTCGCGGCCGGGATCACTCTCGAGGACGCGCGGCGGGCCGCGGCGATCGAGCTCGGCGGATCCGAGCAGATCAAGGAAGCGGTCCGCGACGTCCGGCCCGGCCGTGTGCTCGAGCAGGCCTGGCAGGATCTGCGCTACGCCGCGCGCGGACTTGCGAAGAGCCCGACCTTCACCGCCGTGGCCGTCCTGACGCTGGCACTGGGGATCGGCGCCAACAGTGCGATCTTCAGCGTCCTCGACGCCGTCCTGATCCGTCCTCTCCCCTATGCCAACCCGGACCGCCTCGCGATGATCTGGTCGGAGTTTCGCAGCGCCGGCCAGAAGCGGGTTCCGTCCGCGGGCCCGCAGTTGACGGAGCTTGTGCGTCGGACACGCCTGTTCCAGGAAGTGGCCGGTGTCTGGGTCGGGAGGGCGGCCCTCACCGGCGAAGGCGAGGCCGAACAGGTCCGCATCGGGAGGGTCACCGCGAACTTCCTGTCGGTCTTCGGCGTCCCGCCCGCCGCGGGGCGGCTTTTCGTTCCGAGCGACGAAGGCCGCGGCGCGAGTCCCAGCGTCATCATCAGCGACAGCCTCTGGCGCCGGCGCTTCGGCGCGGACCCCTCCGTCGTCGGCCGTACGCTGCGGCTGGACGGCGGAGCCCACACGATCGTCGGCGTCATGCCCAGAGGATTCGAGGTCGTCTTCCCCGCCGACGCGAGCGTTCCCTCCGACATCGACGTCTGGTGGCCCTTTCGCGACGCTCTCTCGCAGCGGCCGCGCGATCTCGGGTTCCTCCGGCTGATCGGGCGACTGCGCCCGGGAGTCACGCTCGACCAGGCGCAAGGCGAGCTCGAGGCGATTTCGGCGGCGCTGCGCGCGAGCTTCTCCGAGTACGCCACGCCGGATCTTCGGATGGAGGTCACTCCGCTGCACCGCGATTCGGTGAGGGAAGCGCGGCCGATCCTGCTGGCCCTCTTCGGCGGCGTCGCCATGGTGACTCTGATCGCCTGCGCCAACGTCGCCAACCTCCTTCTCGCCCGCGCGACACGGCGCGAGCGGGAGATCTCGCTTCGGGCGGCGCTGGGTGCCAGCCGGGGCCGCATCGCGCGGCAACTCCTGACCGAGAGCCTGCTCCTCGCGGGTCTCGGCGGTCTCGTCGGCATCGGGATCGGGTGGGCCGGAGTCCGCCTGCTGCTCGGATTGCGGCCGGCGAGCCTGGCGCGAATCCAGTCGGCCGGTCTCTCGGCGAACGTGCTCGCGTTCACGCTCCTCCTCACCACTCTCGTCGGCGTTCTCGCCGGGCTCGCCCCGGTGCTCGCCTCGGCGCGGCGCAATCTCCTCCGCGGATTTCAGGATCGCGCCGGCGCGGGCGCTCCGGGCCGCTCTCGGGCGCAGAGGGCGCTCGTGCTCGCCGAAGTCGCCCTGGGTTTCGTTCTGCTGGTCAGCTCGGGGCTGATGGTGCGGACGTTCGTGGGGCTTCTACACGCCGACCCCGGGTTCGACGCGGCGGGGGCCCTGACGTTCCAGGTCGGCGCGCCCTCCCGGTCCGAGGACGACGCGTCCGCGCAGCGTTTCTTCCGAGACCTCCAGGGCAAGATCGAGCGGCTGCCGGGCGTCACCGCTGTGGGAGCCGTTTCCCATCTGCCTCTCGACGACTATCCCAACTGGTACGAGTACTACTGGAAGGACGGCGCTCCCGCGGCCGACCGCAACAAGGTCCTGGCGGATCACCGGGCGGTCCTCCCCGGCTTCTTCCGCAGCGCCGGCATCGCGCTGGTCTCGGGGCGCGACTTCACCGAGAGCGATGACCCGGCCCATCCCAACGTCGTCGTTGTCGACGAATCGCTCGCGCGGCGCGAGTGGCCCGGTGAGAGTCCCCTCGGAAAGCGTCTGACGGCGACCTTCATCCGCTCCGGCTCTTTCGAGCCGACGGTGGCCGAGGTCATCGGCGTCGTCCGGCACGCCCGCTATCACGCGCTCGCGGCGGACGGCCGCGGACAGATCTACGTCCCGTATTTCCAGAGCGCGCGGGAAAACCTCGCCTTCGTCGTTCGGGTCGATGGAGACCCGCTCTCTCTGGCGCGGCCCGTCCGCGAGACCGTCGCCTCGCTCGATCCGGAGGTGGCGATCTCGAAGATGCGTCCCTTCTCCGCCTACGTGGACTCGGCGCGCCAGGCCACGCGTTTCACGACCGCGGTCGCGGCGGTCCTGGCGGGGACCGCGCTCCTGCTGGCGTTCGTCGGCATCTACGGCGTCGTCTCGTGCTCCGTGGCCGCTCGCACGGCCGAGATCGGCGTGCGCATGGCGCTCGGGGGACGGCCGCGCATCATCCTGTGGCTCATCGTGGGTCAGACGCTGCGGCTGACGAGCGCCGGTCTCGCCGCGGGCGCGGCGGTGTCTCTCGTGCTGACGGGCCTGCTCGCGAAGCTGCTCTACGGCGTGGGGCCGCGCGACCCCGTCAGCCTCGCCGCGGCCGCATTGATCCTCGCGGCCGCCGGAGTCCTGGCCGCCGTCCTGCCGGCGCGCAGGGCCATGTCCGTGGATCCCATGATCGCGCTGCGGCACGAAGCCTGAGAGAGGAGGTCCAGCGATGAAAGCTCTCGGTCTGGTGCTCTTCTTGATCGCCGCGACGGCGGCGGCCGACGACCTGCCGCCCTCTCCCCCGCCCGAGGCCTCGCAATTCGACTTCCTGCTGCGCGCCTGGGACATCGACGTGACGCTGAACCATCCGGACCTTCCTCCGAAGGCGCGAGGCCGCTGGACGGCCCAGAAATCGGCCGACGGTTTCATGGTGACGGACGAGTACCGGATCCTCGACGACCAGGGCCGGACCGTCTACCTCGGCGAGACCTACCGCGTCTTCAACCCCTCGAAGAAGCAGTGGGAGTTTCGCTACGTCGAGCCGGAGTTCGGAACGTGGCACGACGGAACCGGCAAGTGGGAAGGCAACGAGATGCACCTGACGCAGACGAGCCACCGGCCGAACGGAGGCGAGTCGATCCTGAAGATCCGCTATTACGACATCACGCCGCAGCACTTCCGCTGGGCCGGCGAGCGCTCCGAGGACGGTGGCAAGACCTGGAAACCCGGGCCGCGCATCGAGGCGACGCGGGCAAAGTAGGGCGGCCCTCCCGGCGCATCCTGCCCAGAGCCGTCGTAACCCGCAGAGCGGATGACACTTGGCCGGCACCCCACGGAATGCCATGGAATGCGAGTCGCAACCCTCTAGAACCGGCGGCTCGCCGGATTCGAAGGGCAGGAAACGCGCCCGCATCTATTCGTGAGAGTGCCTGCTAGGCTATTCGCATCATGAAGACGTTCTGTATGGCGCTCTTTCTGATTACCGCGCAGGCGTTCGCCGACGACTTGCCCACCTCTCCCGGGTCCGAGGCCGCGGACTTCGACTTCGATTTCGACTTCGATTTCGACGATTTCGACTTCGACTACCTGGTGGGCGCCTGGGTCGCGCGGCGGGTCCTGCGAAAGGCGGAGCACAGATTGACCCAGTACGGAATCGTGCTGACGGACGTCATCGATTTGAGGAAGTCACGGCGGCACGACATCCGTGACATCGAGTCCGTGTGCCTTGCTCTGGGGCCATATAGAAACCTGACCACCCTGACGGCCACCACGCTCTTCCTGCATCCGAACTGCCAGGTTCTCAACCATGCGGGGCAGCGAATCTATGGAAACAAGCAGGTGGACTTCCTGCAGGATTTCAGCGAGGAAAAGCTGGATCGTTTCCTCCGATTTGCCATTCAAATCTCCGGGGCAGGCGACCGGGGGGACATCGGCGGTTCGATCCTCCACTCGCACGCATTTGATTCCAGGTATCGGACAAAAGAAATATGCGAAAAGGCCGGAGTCGCGGCGAGAAAGGAAAGAATCAAGAGTCTCTTCTGGAAAGAATCCCTTCGCACCTCCAAGGTCATCCGTGAAAGGCGGGTCGATCTCGGCGATATTTTCGAGAAAGAGGCGAGGCTTCGTTTCTTGTTGCCGATCCGCAACCCTATGGACTGTGCGGTGTCCAATCTCAAAACCGGCCACGTCAACCGCTTTCCTGGACTCAGCAACAGCTCTCCAACGCAAGAGGTCGTCCAGGCGATCCTCGACGAGATATTCTGGTTTGCCAAACTTCGAAGCGAGTTTCCGGACCGGTTTCACTACTTCTTTGAATACGAGATCTCTTCCGCCATGCTGGCTGACCTGGCTCGATTCCTTCAATTAGATCCGGACGAAACATGGATTGACAATGCGCTTGCCACAATGAAGATCAATCCTGGCTACGAGCACGATGATTCGTTGGCGTCTTTTTACCTGGATTATGTGAACAGCGAAGGCGCCCGTTTCCCGGAGCTGTCCACGGGGCTTCGGGCTTTCGTTGACAAAGGGATGGCGAGCGAAGGGTACAACCCGACCGCGACCTCCCACTGAAATCTCCTGCTCGGTGAGTAATGCGGGCTAGGATACGCGGTTGTCTCCCCGCTCGCGCTTCCTCGCCTGTGCCGGCGCGGCCGTCGGCCTGTTCCTCTATCTCGGCGGCCTGACTCGTCTTCCGCTGCAGCGCGGCAACGAGCCGATGTATGCGGCTCCGGCCGTCTGGATGCTGGAAACAGGCGACTACCTGGTCCCGCATTACGAAGGAGGCCCGTTTCTCCAGAAGCCTCCACTGACGTGGTGGATCATCGCCGCCAACTACAGACTGCTCGGAGTTTCCGTGTTCGCCGCGCGCCTTCCCTCTGCGATCGCCGCGCTGGCCACGGGCCTCCTCGTCGGGCTCTGGGTCAAACGGCGATCGGGCGAGAGAGTCGGCTGGCTCGCGGCCCTGATCCTGATGTTCTCGTTCTCGTTTCTGCAGCTCTCCGTCACGTTCGCTGCCGACGCGTTTCTCACGTTCGCGGTGACCGTGGCGGTGATCGTCCTGGACGACGCCGCGCGCCGCGAGGACGGATCGGACATGGCCCGAGGATTCGCATCGGGAGCAACCCTCGCGCTGGCGTTCGCGTTCAAGGGACTCGTCGGCATCGTGCTTCCCGTGGGAGGAGTCGCTCTCGGCCTGCTCATCGACCGGCGGCGCCCCGTTCGGTTCCTGAGACGCGCCGGCGCCGCGGCAGTGATTCTGATCGCCCTGCTCGCCCCCTGGCACTGGGCCATGCACCGCCGGCTCGGCAGCATCTTCTGGACGAAGTTCTATTGGGAAAACCAGTTCCTGCGGGCCGGCTCCACGCTCTACATGCGCGAGCGCGGACCGTTCTACTACCTCGGGATCCTCGCCTGGGCGGTCTTCCCGTGGTCGCTCTTTCTGCCGATGGCGCTGCGACGCGGACGGACTTCGAGCGCGCCTCTGGGCTGGTTCGTCTTCACGCTGCTCTTTTGGACGCTCGTGGTTCAAAAGCGCGAGGTCTACCTCCTGACGCTCTTTCCGGCCGTCGCCGTACTGGTGGCCGAGAGCCTCACGCGGAACGACGCGAGCGTGAGCCCGTGGCGCCGCGTAGCGTGGTGGCTGGGCGCGGGCGTCTGCTTCGTGGCCGCCGTAGCCTGGATTCGCGCGTTCCCGGCGCCCCTCGAACTGGGAGGATGGGTGCCGAGCGTCCTCGTCGCCGCGGGATTCGGCGTGCTCGCGGTCTCACTGGCGGTCGGAGCCCATGACCGGACGGACTCCGCTCCGTTTGCCGTGGCCCTCGCCTGCGCCCTGCTCCTGGCCGCCTTGCAGCACTACGAGTCGAGACTCGCGCCCTATGACCCCGTGCCGAAATGGGGCGCCATGGTCGGCGCCGAGTGCCGCGGGGGATGCGACACGTACATGTACGGCATTCACGCCTACAGCCTCGACTTCTACTCGGGGAAGGACTGGGTGATCGTGCCGGATCTCGCCGACGGCTTCACGAAGCGGCTCGCCCACGATCGGGGCTTCCTCGTGCTCCCCACCGACCGGGAACCCGACCTCGCGCAGCTCCCCTTTCCGTGGAAGGTCGTCGATCGCGCGCCGATCCTGGACAAGAGCTGGCTCGCGGCCGCGCTCGGACGATCCGGGAATGCGTTTCGAAGCCTGTCGCTGGTCCGCTTCGAACGGAACCGCTAGAACTTTCCTCCCGCGATTCCAAAGTCCGCGCCGACGAAGATCGCGAGCTCCGGCGCTCCGATCGAGCTGGAGATGCCGGCTCCCCACACACCCCGGCGCTGCACGTCCAGAGTCATCGGTGCTCCGTTGCCCACGAGGTCCGTGAGGTTGACGGTTTCGCTGCCCGTGCCCAGGCGGAGCCCGAGCCGGACACGGATCCCCGGGGTCAGCGCATAGCGGAAGATCAGATCCCAATACCACTCCGTCGTCGTCGAGTCGGGATGGTAGCCATTGTTGAAGAGCTGACCTTCCGTCCCCAGCACGGCGAGCGACACGAACGGCAGATGCTGCCGGTCGTACGTCGTCGAAAGAAAGAGGTCGGTCCGGGGCCAGGAGTACCCGAGAGTCAGCTTGGCGGCCGTGAACGACGCGTCGGCCTCGAAGTCGAGCTCCTCGAAGGCGGGCGCGCTTTCTTCGTGGACCGTCAGGTTCCCGGCCGCGTAGGAGCCGACGAGCGACGCCGTCCACGGCCCGCGGCACGCGCGCAACTCCCCCGTGCCTCCGAACAATGGGCCCCGGGCCTTCCGGAAGGTCGAGGCGGTCGCGAGGTAACTCTCGGGGTAGACCATCTGCAGGGCCGCCGCGGCCTCGAGCCCCATCCAGCGGTGCCGCCAGCCCGCCGCGACATCGATACGGCCGGCGGTTAGCCCGCGCGACTCGGAAAACGCGTGCTCCCCGCCACCGTAGTTGACGATGTCGGTGGAGTTGTCGATCCGCCTTCCCGCGATGAGCTCGACGGAGTCCGTCGCCGAAACCGGAAGGCGGCCCAGAGCCTCGTAGTTCTCGTAGCGCCCGTTGCCGGTCGTGGTGATGGGCTCGACGTTCGTCGCCGCTTTCAGCTCCTGCTCGTCGTGTGAGGGAGCGAAACCCACGGCCAGCCTCCACTGGAACGCCGGCGTGCCGGCGCCGAGGCCGTCCTTCGGCTGCTTCGCCTGGCCGAGGCCGACCAGGACGAACTTCGGCGTAACGTCTGATCCGTCCACGCGCGCGGGCTCGGCGCCGACGACGTTCCAGCGCCGCGCCAGCGTGGCGTAGGCAAAGCCCACGTCCACGCCGAATCCTTCCCGGGGTTTCAGCTCACTGCCCAGGAAGAGACCGGCGCAGAATACGCAGGCGTTGACGAGATCGTTCCCCAATGATCCCCCCGTAGCGGAGTCCGTAGTCGAAGCGACGCCGACGCTAGCACGCGGCCACGGCACCCGCAAGAAATCGCGTCACCGCGCCTCGCTCGTTCCCGTCATTCGGGTTTCCGCGCGAGAAGGTAACAGCGCCGGCTGGCGTGCTCGGCGCCCTCGTAGGGCTCGCGCTCGATCGACTCCAGGATGCGAAAGCCCGCCTCGGCCAGCCGGGCCGCGACGTCCGCCGGTTGGAAGAAGCGAAAGTCCAACCGGACTTTTCGCCCCCAGAGCTCGTCCAGATGCGTGACCTCGGTGCCGACGTGAAAGCCCAGGAGGAGCAGTCCGCCCGGCACGAGGACGCGCCGAAACTCCCCGAGGGTGCGCGGGTGTTCCTCGGGCGCGATGTGGATCAGCGAGTAGAACGCGACGATTCCGGCGAGCGCGCCGTCGCGAAGGTCGAGCGCGCGCATGTCGCCGACGCAGAACTCCATCTCCGGATTCCGCTCACGGGCAAATCGGATCATGGCGGGCGAGAGATCCACACCGAGCATCTCGACGCCCTGGTCGTGGAGATAACGCGCGACGTGGCCGGGCCCGCAGCCGAGGTCGGCGACGAGACCCCGCCCGCGCATCGCCTCGGCGAAACGGTTGAGCAGATGACGGTCCAGGGGCTTGCCGGCCAGCTCCCCCGCGATCCGCTCGACGTACTCGGCTGCGACCTCGTCATAGCTCTCGCGGGTGGCGTCCTCGGAGTCGGTCATGGGAGGCCGATCATATGGGCGACACGAAGCTAGAATCCGCCGCGTCATGTCCCGGACCAATTTCGACGTGAGGAAACCTCTCGGCGCCTGGGCGGCCACGGCACTGGTGGTCGGCCACACGATCGGAGTCGGAATCTTCCTCACTCCGGCGGAGCTCATCGGCGCTCTCGCTTCGCCGGCCTTCACGTTCGGCGTCTGGCTCGGCGTCGGCGGCCTGGTCCTCTTCGGGGCACTGGCGTACGGCGAGCTCGCGTCGCGCTATCCGCAGGCCGGCGGCGTGTACGTGTACCTGCGCGAGGCCTGGAGCGAGGAAGTCGCCTTCCTCTACGGCTGGCAATGCCTGCTCGTGATGGATCCCGGCGTGACGGCGGGGCTCGCGGCGGGCTCGGCCGCGTATGCCGCGGTTCTCTGGCCCTCCGCCGCGGGGTCCGAACGCTGGATCGCCGTCGGGATGATCTGGGCCCTCGCTCTGTTGAGCATGGCCGGCTTGCGGTTGAACGTGCGCGCCATCGAGGTCCTGACCGCAGTGAAGCTGCTGCTCTTCGTCGGCGTCATCGTCCTCGCGTTCACTGCCGGGGCCGGCGACGCGGCCCACTTCTCCCCGTTCCTCGAGCGTCGCGCCGGAGCGCCGCCGCTCTTCCAGGCCCTGGGCCTCGGCCTCGTCGGCGCGTTTTTCTCGTTCGGAGGTTTCTGGGAGGCCGCACGCGTCGCGGACCAGGTTCGCGACCCGGTGTGGACCCTTCCGCGCGCGCTCGGCCTCGGCGTGGTCATCGTCACGCTGGTGTACGTCGCAACGACGGCCGCGTTTCTCTATCTCGTCCCGAGCGCCGCGGCCGTCGACGCCCCGACGTTCATGCGCGCCGCGGGCGAGGCTCTGCTCGGAGGGAAGGGTCCGGCGCTCCTCGCCGCCGCAGTGCTTCTTTCCGCGGTCGCGAGTGCCGCCGCCCTGATTTTCCTGGCGCCCCGCATGTACGTGGCGATGGCCCGCGATCGAGCATTTCCCGCGCCCTTGGCCAGGCCGCACCCTCGCACGGGAGCCCCCGTGCGCGCGACGGCGATATTGGCCTGCCTCGCGAGCCTGCTCGTCTGGCGCGGGTCCTTTCGCCAGATCGCCGCGTTCTTCCTGTGCACGTCGCTGGGATTCATCGCTCTCGCCGCGGCGGGACTCTTCCTCGTCCGCCGGCGCGGATCCGCGGCTTCGGTCTACCGGGCCCCGGGCCAACCCGTCTCGACCGCGCTTTTCGTCGCCCTTCTCGCGGCCGTCGTCCTCCTGGTCGCTGTCACGAACCCTCGCCAGGCGATCGCTGGCGCACTCCTGGTCGCCCTGGGTATCCCGGCTCACCGGCTACTGGCGCGTTCGGGTAGAGTCGCGCCATGACGTGGATCAAGACGATTCCGGAGAGCGAGGCCGACGAGAAGCTGCGCCGGGCCCTCGAGCAGGAACGTGCGCTCTATCCCCGCGAGTACGCCCAGCCTACCCAGGTCGTGGCCGACCAGGCGGATGGCATCGTCGCGTCGCATTCCCTGATCCCCCAGGCCCTCTACCACGCCTTCGCGACGTTCGGCGCCCTCATGTCCCCGGAGCTGCCGCTCCAGCGCCGGCAGCACGAAATGATCGCGACGGTCGTCTCGCTCACGAACCGCTGTCACTATTGAATCGAGTCGCACGCAGAGTTTCTGCGTCGGGTGACCCTGGATGAGGGCCTGGTCGCGGCGATCCGCCGCGACTATCGGACCGCGCCGATAGAGGAGAAGGAGCGCGTCATGCTCGACTACGCGGTCGAGCTCACGCGCGATGCCACGCGCATCGGGTCCGAGCACCACGCGCGTCTGCGCGCCGCGGGATTCGACGACGTCGGGATCCTTCAGATCACGCTGATCGCGTCCTGGTTCAACTACATCAACTGCGTCGCGGACGCCCTGGGCGTCGGACGCGGTCCGAAGCCGTAGCCTTCGTCAAGCCAGACTGATGTCAACCAGCCGGGGACAAATCTCCGCCCTCGTCGGCGCGTCGAGCGCCGCTCAAAGGACCGATTCCGTTCCCTCCTTCGGCGTCACTTCCAGTGGCCGTCGGTCTTGTACCAGCCGCGCTTCGTGTGCGTCCACCGCGGAGCGACCCAGACCGCGTGCACGCGGGGTGGACGCTGCCAGGTTCCCGGCACCCAGACGTAGACCCGGTCGTAGTTCCACCAACCCGGGACCCAGACGAAGTCGGGACCGGGTGCGACGGCGATGACCTCGGTCCGAAGAGGCGGCGGCGCGTCGGTCACGTAGACCACGCCCGGAGGCGGCGCCGAGGCGCATCCCGCCGCCAACAGGAGTACCGCCGACACGACGGCCGCGGCGGGAAGCGATGCGCTCTTGACGATTTTCATCGAGCTCTCGTCGCTGCTTCTAGGAGCAACTCCCGTGCCGAATTTCGAACGTGGCGACGGAACAAGCGACGCCCCGTGATAGAAAACCAAACACCGGAGGCGTACCCATGCGGCTACTCATCCGCGCGATCGCTCTGACGAGCTTCATCTCGGCTCTCCTCTCCTGGCCCGCCGGAGTTCGGGCTCAGGAAACGTCCGAGCCCGACACGCAAGCCCCAGAAGCAAGGCCGGACAATCTCGAGTGGCCGCGCGTCGTCGAAGACGACGGCGTCACGCTGTCGGTCTATCAGCCCCAGGTGGACCGCTTCGACGCCGACCTGTTCGAGGCGCGGGCCGCGGTCCAGGTCGAGACGCCCGCCGGCGACAAGATGCAGACGAGCTACGGCGTGATCTGGGTCCAGGCGCACCCGTTCATCGACAAAGAAGCGGAGCTCGTGCAGCTCGACGACATCCAGATCACCAATGCGAACTTTCCGACGGCCGGTGCCGCGGCCGCCGACCAATACCTCGACATCCTCCGGCGCCACGCCGAGTCTTCCCGCACGGTGTCGCTCGCGCGCGTCGAGGCCAACCTCGCGATCACGCAGGCGGACAAGAGGGGCAACGCCGTCCCGTTGAAGAACGATCCACCCAAGATCTACTACCGGACCTCTCCCGCGATCCTGCTACTGATCGACGGCGATCCGGTCCTGCGACCGGTCCAGGGCTCGAGCCTCCAGCGCGTCGTCAACACCCGCAGCCTCATCCTCCAGGAAGGAGGTTCCTACTTCCTGCCGATCGGAGGCCACTGGATGCAGGCCCGCTCCGCGACGGGCCCTTGGCGGCTCTCGACCGGCGTCTCCCCTGCGGTCCAGTCCGTCCGGGACTCGATCGCCAACGACGAGAACCAGACTCAGGTCGACCTGCTCGAGGACCCCGGCGAAGACGTGGAGGCTCTTCTCGAGAAGGGTCGGGCTCCCGAGATCATCGTCAGCACGGTGCCCGCCGAGCTCCTCCTGACGCGCGGCAAGCCCGAGATGAAGCCGATCACGGGCACGCAGCTTCTCTACGTCTCCAACACGACGGGAGACATCCTCCTCGACATGAAGAGCCAGAGCTACTACGTACCGCTGACGGGCCGCTGGTACCGCGCGAAGTCTCTCGACGGTCCATGGACGTTCGTCGACGGCGACGCCCTGCCGAAGGACTTCGCGAAGATTCCCACCAACGATCCCAAGGCGAGCGTCCTGGCGACGGTGCCGGGAACGCCCGCGGCGCAGGAAGCGGTCATCGCCAACAGCATTCCGCAGACCGCCGAGGTCAACCGAGAGGAGGCGAAGTTCGAGCCCGCCTACGACGGCGATCCGCGTTTCGACAACGTGCCGGACACGCCGCTCCAGTACGCCGTCAACTCGCCGACTCCGATCGTGCGAGTCAGCGCGACGTCGTACTACGGGGTCCAGGGAGGCGTGTGGTTCACCGCGGGAGCGCCCGTCGGTCCCTGGATCGTGGCAACTTCGGTTCCGCCCGTCATCTACACGATCCCGACGGCGTCGCCGATCCACTACGTCACATACGTTCGCGTCTACCGCTACAGCCCGACGTACGTCTGGGTCGGATACACGCCCGGCTACATGGGAACGTGCTACTCGCCCTGGGGAACGGTCGTCTACGGCACGGGCTGGTACTACCGGCCGTGGATCGGGACGTACTGGTACGGCGCGCCGATGACGTGGGGCTTCGGCGTCGGAATCAGCTGGAGCCCGTGGACGGGCTGGGACGTCGGCTTCGGCTGGGGCGGCTACCGGCCGGTGTACCGGCCATGGTGGGGCCCGTACTACGGCTGGCGCCCGTACCCGCGGCCGCCGTATCCCTACCCGGGACGCCCGGTGTACGGAAGGCCGGTGCCCTATTCGCGCACGACGATCAACATCAACAACATCAACGTGTACAACCGGCCCGGCGTCGCGCGCCCCGGGGTTCGACCCGCCGTGCAGCCGGCCCGTCCGGTCCCCCCGGCGGGCACGCGTCCGGCGCCCGGTGCGCGTCCGGTGCCGCCGTCGTCGGGACGTCCGGCAACGACGCAGCCTTCCACGCGTCCCGCACCGGGAAGACAGCCTGCGACGCGGCCCGACAACGTCTATGCGGGTCCGGACGGGAACGTCTACCGCCCGCGGGGCAAGGGAGGGTGGGAAACCAACGACGGCGGGCAGTGGAAGCCTGTCCAGCCTTCGCGTCCCGAAACGCGGCCGGCGCCGCAAACGCAGCCCGCACGTCCCACACGGGAGGCTCCGCAGACGCGCCCGGCCTCGCCGGGTCGTACCTCCGTCGACCCGAGCACGCTCAATCAGCTTTCGCGTGACCAAAGAGGGCGCCAGTACAGCGACGCGCGGATGAACCCGCCGCCGTCGCGGCCCCCGTCCTCTACGTCGCGGCCGTCGTCGGCTCCGAGACCGGCGTCTCCGCAGCCTCGCTCCCAGCCACAGCCGCGGCAGCCGCCCAAGCCCAAGTCGTAGCCCGTTTCGGCAAAGGAGGAGAGATGCTGAAGGGATTCCGTGACTTCATCGCCCGGGGCAACGTCCTCGACCTCGCCGTCGGCGTCATCATCGGCGCGGCCTTCGGCGCGATCGTCGATTCGCTCGTCAAGGACCTGATCACGCCGCTGATCGGACTGATCGGAGGAACGCCCGACTTCTCGGAGCTGAAGATCGGCCCGGTCAACATCGGCAACTTCATCAACGCCCTGATCGCTTTCCTCCTGAAGGCGGCGGGTCTCTACTTCTTCATCATCGTTCCGTTCAACCGCTTCGCGAAGAGCCTGGTGCCTCCTCCACCGCCTGCGACGCCCTCCGAGCTCTATCTGAAGGAGATCCGCGACGCGCTGGTCAAGAAGTAGCTTTCTCTTCCGCGCCGCCGCTTCGGGGATCGCGCTGGCCGCGGCCGCATCGTGCGGCCGTCCGCCGAAGCCCGTTCTCGCACCGACACCGCTCCCGACGTCGACGCCCGCGGTTGCTCCAACGCCGGCGCCCACTCCGACGATCTCCGCGACCGACGTCGTCGGCGGCTGGTCGCGTCCCGCGCCGGGAGGCGGCGGCCGCCAGGCACTTCTGATCCGCCCGGACGGGAGCCTCGCGGTTCTCGGGATTCCGCGCACCGAGGGCGTGTCCTGGCGCGTCGAAGGAGACACGTTTGTCGCGGTCCTCGACGTCGAGCCGGCGCCCGACAAGGAGCCCGCTCGCCTGCGCATCGAGCCCGCGACTCCCGGGCGGCTGGTTCTCGCGGGCGGCGCTCCGCTGGCCGGGATCTGGGAACGTCGCACCTTCGCCGCGCTGACGGGCACGGTCACCTATTTCCAGCGCGTGGCCCTCACGCCCGAGGCGGTCGTTCAGATCGAGCTCAAGGACGTCTCGCGCGCCGACGCGGACGCGCCGGCGATCGCCAAGCAGATCCTGCGCCCCGGCGGCAAGCAGGTCCCGCTTCCTTTCAGCCTCGACTACGATCCTGCCGAAATCCAACCCGGGCGCGCGTACGCCCTCTCCGCCCGAATCACGGACCGGGGACAGCTCGCCTTCGTCACCGATACGAAGGTCCCGGTGCTAACCGGCGGTGCGCCGACGAACGCCGAGATCGTGGTTGTTCCGGTTCATTAAGGCTCCCCCCCTCCTGGCCCTCTCCCCCCGATGGGGGGAGAGGGTTGGGG
>JBKOZO010000207.1:0-4391 GCA_046725935.1 Acidobacteriota bacterium
CGTGCACGAGATCGGCAGGGTCGTGGTGGCCGGCACCGTTCCGGACGTCAGGCTCTCCGAAAGCCAGGGAACGTCGTTGAACGCGCAGGCGTTCGACTCGCCCGAGTCGACCTCGAAGATCGTCTGGCTCGCCGTGTCGACGAGCCAGAGGTGACCCTTGCAGTCGATCTCCAGTCCCGCTCCTCCGTTGGCCAGGAGGCCCGGAAGCGGCTGGCCATTCTGCGTGACGTTGAACCCGCCCACGACGGCCATGCCGTTCTTCGTATCGAACACGAAGACGTCCAGAGTGGCCTGGGGCGGGGCGCCGTGGTTGGTCAGCGCGAAGAGATGACCGGTCCGGCTGTCGTACGCGAGGCCCGCGATCGGAATCGCGACCGACGTCGAGTCGAGAACGTTTCCGCCGCCGTCCACGTGATAGATGACGCCGTCGTTCCAGCCGCCCGTGTAGTAGGTGTCGGTTTTCACGTCGTAGGCCAGCCCGCGCTGGGAGATGCCGGACCACGGAAGCGCGCAGATCTTGTTTCCGGTCGCGGAGCGCGTGAACGGATCCAGCTCGTACAGGCAATTGTCGCCGCCGACGTTGACGCGCCAGAGCATCCCCGTGCGCGCGTTGAAGGCTCCGTCGGCCGCGTAGTCTTCGACCCAGGCGGAGTCGTCGATGGTGTCGCCGGTCTGCGTGCCGTCGGTGAGGTAGCGATACTCGAGGTCGTCGCCGCCGAACTGGCCCGCGTTGGAAATCCAGAAGTCGCCGTGGTCGGTGTCGAAGGCGACCCCCCAGCCCGCGGCGAGCCCCGTCGGATACGAGTGGATCACGTTGCCGCCGGCGAGCGGGGCTCCGAGCGCCGGTGACCCAGGCAGCGCCGAGAGGCCCGCGGCCGTCCGCGCGTTCCGCCCGCCCTCCGGGATCCGGGCGAGGGCGGTCCGCACCTTCCCCGGATCCACGAAATGCGGAGCACCGCCCGGCTCGATCGGGGGCGGCACGTCGAGCTCGATCAGCTGGAATTCGGCGCTCGCCCCTCCGCTGTTGACCATGGAAAGAGAGGTGGTCGAGCTCTGGCCGGGGTCGACCCGCGCCGAGAAAGGCCTCGGGCTCGCGTCGAGCCGGCCGGCCGCGAGATGGAAATCCAGGCGCACGGCGCCATGGGACACGACGCTCGTCCCCGAAGTCTGCGGCGTGTAGAGATCGAGCGACGCCGTCAACGACTGAGAGCCGGCGTTCGCATAGACGACGTACATGCCGTCCGGCTGCGCGGGATCCTCCGGCGTGGCGAACGTCGTCGTCGTGTCGCCGCCAGGCTGCGGAAGGACGGCGACGGACGCGCCGTTCAAGCCCAGCGATGTGTTCGCATCGAGGACGTTGCCGACCACCAGCCCGCCGGGTCCCGCCAGGCAGGCCGCGTCGCCGAGGAACGCGTCGTCGACCTGCCACCAGCCCGCCGCGAACGCGTCATAGAAGTGGAAGCGCGCCCGCACGTCCGCGTGGCCTGCCGCGATGCCGCTGATGTCGATCGTGTGACGCGTGTCCGTCTCGAAGACGCCTTCCAGGTGCAGGACGTTGGTCCACGTCGTGCCGCCGTCGGTGGAGATGTCCAGGTCGCCGACGTTGGACCCCGACGCGAAGAACGCCGAGTTGAAGGCCACGGACGCGCCCGCGAAGCTCGACATGTCCACGGCGGGCGTACGCAGCTCGTTGTCGTCCAGTACCTCGCCGTCGCAATTGCTGTTGGCCACGGCGAAGGGGCCGGTGCCGCCGGTGTCGTTGTCGAACGTGCCACACGGATCTTCGGTCACGACGCTCCACGGCTGTCCCGAGGTCGTGACGAGCGACCAGCCCGGGGGAATCCCTCCACCGTCGAAGCCTTCGGACAGCCCGGTGCGCCCGTAGCCCGGCGCGTCACACGTCACGGGGTCGGCCGAAAGAGTCCAGTTCGCGACGACGCCTCCCCCGCCGACCGGGTCGAGCTGGAGATTTCCGCCTCCCGGCGAGTAGCCGTGCACTACGCCAGTGACGGCGAACTTGAACAGGTTTCCGGTGACGAGCGGGAGAGAGTACGCGCCGGTGACGGGGTCGGTGAACACGGTGAACGTGGGAGCGCCGGTAGCCGTGATGACGATCTTCGCGTAGAGCGGCCAGCCGGCTCCCGAGCCGTCCGTGACCGTGCCGCTGACATTCTCGGAGGGCGCGGTCGACAGCGTGAAGTCCTGGGTCGTCTGACCGCCGACCGAGACGACGACCCCGGGCTGCGTGAAAGGGCTATACCCGTATTTCGCGGCCGTCAGGCTGTAGGTTCCGGCCGGCAGGTCGAAGGCATAGTGTCCGGAGGCGTCGGTGACTCCTCCGCCTCCTCCGATCGAACCGGTGACGCGGACGCGCACCCCCGCGAGCGGATTGGTTCCGTCCGTGACCGTTCCCTCCACCGTGCCGTAGCCGGGAGCGAAGCAGCTCGGGTACTTGAACGAGCCGACGCGGGTCTGCCAGTTGGATTGGCCGGGCTCGCCGATGTACATCTGCGAGTACCAGAACGTGCAATCGTCGGTCGGATCGATCGCCATCATGCTGTAGTCGCCCCAGCGCGACCCAATGAATGTGCCCTGCCCCGCGATCAGCTCCGTCTCTCCCTGGGAGAGCTCGTTGAGCGGATCGGTCGTGAGACGGCCGGCGTAGCGGATGCCCGGATAAGTGGCAGTGTCGTCTGACACGCTGTATCCGACCGCGATATTGCCGTTGCCGTCCATGGCAATCGAACCCATCCAGCGGTTCACGCCGTCGTCGGGCGCGTACGTCCCTTGCTGGTAGACGATCGGCTCGCCGTAGGGATCCCGGAACTCGTACCAGCGCGGCGCCACGCGCCCCGATTCGTCGTTCGCGTCGTGGTACAGCACCAGGGACTCGTGCGTTCCGAAGTTCCGATACGGGAGCCGGTAGAGGATCCAGCCCAGAGCTTCGATCGAGCCTCCGCCCGGCTCCGGCACTCCCTGAAAGAACGAGACCTGGTTGTAGTCGGCGATCGGAAAGTCCACGGGCCCCGTGAAGGTCGAGTCGGCCGGGGTCGTGAAGTCGGGGTGCATCTTGTACATGTGAATCACGGCGTTTGGCCCCACCACGCCCTGCGGATCCACGCCCATCAGGATTTCTTCCGGAGCGGCCGCCGCGGTGCCGTCCGGGTTCAGCACGGTGCCGGGAGGCGGATTGGGCCCGTCTACAGAGGCCGGCAGGAGCCCGTCGAAGGCGCCGTTGTTGAGGCTGACGAAGATGGCGGTGAACGGCTGCCCCGCCAGCATGGCGTGGCGGTCGAACGCCGTGACGGTCATCGTGAATCCGCCCTTGCCGCCGAACTCGCGGACTGTCATGTAGTAGGCGTCCGGCCACACGCCGAACTTGGGATAGTCGTTCAGGGAGTCGCCGTAGAGGTAGTCGTAGAGGTAGTACGTGCCGAGCGGGTCTGAGCCCGTCGAGACCGCGATGCACTGATGGTTGCCGTGCGCGCCGAAGATCGCCGGCGCGAGCTGCGTCAGGATCCAGCGGTCGGCGAACTGGTCGTAGAGCACGATGATGTCGCCGCCGTTGATGGCCGCGCAGTCGCCGCCGAGATCCGTGAAGAGCGTGTTGCCGTCGAACGGTCCTGCCAGGGAGCTCCCGGACTTGTCGAAGACCTGGAAGGAGAGGTTGACCCACTGGAAGACGTGATTCGGCCCGATCGCCATCGTGGTGTCCGCCGGCTGGACGTGGTTGACGTTGTTGACCCCCTCGAAGTTGATGTCCGGCGTGGGCATGCCCGCGCCCGCGTGCGACTGGAGCACCGGGTCCGGGCGCAGGGGCCCGGGTGGACGCGCGGCGTCCGGGCCTTCCTCCATCTCGATGTCGCGCAAAGGGCCGCCCGGAGGAGGCGCCGGCGGCCGGGCCATCTGGATCAGCGGCCGCGAGGTGGCGTTGCGGAGCGATTGGCGAACCTCAATGGTCGGGATCTTGGTCCCGGGCTGGATGTCGAACGTTCCCTCCGGTCCACCGCCTGGCAGAAGCCCGTGGGCGCCCGCCCGGGAGGATCCGGCGGCGGCTCGAGCCGCGCCCGACTTGGCCGGGCGCGACAGACTGGAGCAGGCGAGGGTCGCGAGGAGGGCTCCTCCGGCCACCGAGACGACGAGCACGGATGCGTTAGGTCGTTTCACGGCTCCTGCCTCCTGTCGCTCGACAGGTTTACAAATGCGGGATCGCAAATGCCCTCACCAAAAACGTCGCCATCTGCTGATTAGGGATGCCGGCCGTCGGGCAGAAGTTGTTGCCTCCGCACCCCGCCGTCACTCCCTCCACGAACAACTGCCCGATCCAGTCCCCAAACGGCTCCCCCGACGTCGGCGGACACGCCACGTCGTCGAATACGTGCGTCGATGCG
>JBKOZO010000208.1:0-5194 GCA_046725935.1 Acidobacteriota bacterium
AGCCGCCGCCGTGCCAGCCGCCGCCACCGTGCCAGCCGCCGCCACCGTGCCAGCCGCCGCCGTGGCTGCCGCCGCCCCAACCGCGGCCGCTGCCACCGTGGGAGACACCGCCGCGAGAGCCGCCTCCGCCGCCGTGCTGGGCGAACATCGAAGCGGACAGCAACGAGGCCGCGATGACGAGCGCGAGCCTGGAAAGGGCCTTCATCTGGACAAACCTCCGAAAAATCATAGAGCAATTCGGGGGCCAGGAGCGCTCACGATCGCGCGTCGCCAAGATCTTTCATCTCCGTGACTTCGGCGGCCGTCCTCGAAAGTGGAATCCGCTTTTCTGACCTCGCCGTGTGTCAGAACGTCACCGGGAAGTGATGGACGGTGCGTTCGCGAGGCCGCGCTTCAAGCCGCGCAGGTAGTCGTCGCGAAGAACGCGATCGACGGCGCGGCGTCCCCCCGGCAGCTCTCGCCGCTCCGAGAGCGACGCCCAGTACGGAAGGAGGCGCTGAGAGAGGGTGGTCTTCGCCGGCATCCGCAGCGCCTGCGGCACGGCCAGGAAGTCGCCGAGCTCGGGGTGCTTGCGGTAGAAGATCGCAGCCGCCTCGCCGGCCTTCTCCTGGCGACGGCGAAACGAGGCGAAGGTGATGTCGTGGTGATGGCGGGCCACGGCTTCCGGACGGTAGAGCATCCGCATACCCTGCTGCATGAGGCGGTAGGCGACCTCGATGTCCTCCCATGCGGCGTGCGGGAAGCTCGTATCGAAGAGCCCGGCTTCCAGCAGCAATCGGCGAGGCAGCGAAACGTTGGACGTGTAAAAGAAGTTGAACGGAACCCGTTCGGGATCGCGAATCAGTCCGTAACCGAACTGGAGCCCGTACTCGTTGATGTGGTGAAGAAACGGCGACACCGCCAGCTCTCTCGGCCAGGTCGTGTAGCCGAGCACCGCCACCGGATACGGGCGCTTCTCGGCGTGGGCCCGGGCATGGATCGCGAGCAGCGGCGGCTCCGGCACCGTGTCGTCGCCGAGAAAGAGCACCACTTCGCCGGTCGCCTCGCGCACACCGCGGTTGCGCGCCGACGCCGGTCCGCCGTTGTCCTGAGAGAAGAAGCGGAACGCGTAGGGAGGACGAAACGCCTCCAGCCGCCTCGGCGTCTCGTCTCCCGAGCCGTCGTCCACCACGACGACTTCGAACGGCGGGGCCGAGACCTGCGCGGCGAGGGCATCGAGCACCGGAAAGAGCGTCTCGGGCCGACGATAGGTCGGAATGACGACCGAGAAGGTCATGCGCCGCCCCCGAAGATCTCTTCGAGCGTCGTCTTGACGAGAGCCGGCGCGGCGTCCAAGAAGGGCGCGAAGAAATCCGACGCCAGCCGCTCGTCGCCGGGGTACGTGGGCACGATTCGCAGCGGGAACTTGGCGAAGATCTCGGCGTCCGCACGGCGGCGCCCGGCCTGCACCACGCGGCGCTTCTCCGAAAGGGCCGCATGGTGGCGGTGGATCCATGAGAGGGCGCGCAGGTGCGCGATCGTCAGCGGATCGTCCAAGGCGACCCGCGAGCCGACCTCCTCCGAGATGCCGAACACCGCGCGCGCGAGAGCTCCCGGGCGCCCGTTGGATGCGTAGGGATCGCGCTTGAGCTCCGCGGCTCCGGGATTGCGGGACGCGAGCATCTGCGCGACCCGCGTCGTGAAGGCCATGACCACGGCAGGCATCAGGTCCCGAAAGTGCTCGCGGTCGAAGTTCTTGTAGGCCGTCGCGAACGCGTTCTTCTCGAACAGGAAGCCCCGCGAGTAGACCCCCAGCGCCTCGCCCGTCGCACCTCCCCGGTGGCGGGCGCGGGAGCGCGGCTCGGCGATCACCCGGTTGCCGAAGATCCACTGGCGCCAGCCGAAGTCCACGTCCTCCAGATAGGCGAAGTAGTCGTCGTCGAAGCCTCCCGAGGAAAGAAACTCGGCGCGCCGGACGGCCATCAGACCGCCGCTCGCGAAGAGCCGCTCTTCTCCGGGAGAGGCCTCCGGCAGCGCGGACACGGGGCGGCCGACGTGCGACGCGAAGGCGTGCCCGTCGAACGTCAGAAACCCATCGAAGAAGTCGTTCCGCTGGCCGGTGCGGTCGGTCATCTGCCCGCCCACCGCGACGACGTCGGCGTCCGCGCCCGAGAGCGCCGTCACCAGAAGCCGCGGGGCGTCCTTCTCCACCGCGGCGTCGTCGTTGACGAAGAGGACGATCGGTGCCCGCGCCGCGTCCACGCCGAGGCGGCAGCCTGCGGCGAATCCGACGTTGGTCGCCGAGGGGATGCGCCGGAGGTTGGGGTGTTTCCGGAGGATTTCGTCCTGAGGCGTCCCGGAGGCGTTGTCCACCAGGAGGATCTCGGCGGTCAGGCCTTCGGCCAGGCTCGCTTCCAGCGACGCCAGCGCCTCGAACAGGTGCTCGGGGCCGCGGTGATGGACGACGACGATCGAGGCTTCGGGTGGGCGCACGCGGACGAAGATTATCGAAAGAATCGTGCCAGTCGTGAGCCCTCGCGGCGCAGACCCGGCATGGGGAGGCGGGCCGGGTCCGGACGCGCCGTTTTGAGCCACGAACACAGAGGAGCGACGACCGACCTCCAGCGGCGCTCCCCCGCGAAGGCCCGCGCAGCGGCCGAAGCACGCTCCCGGCCCGGCGCATCGGCGAGCCGTCCGGTCACGGCCGTGGCGAGCGCCGCCGCGTCGCGCGCGCACTCCACCGCCGCTCCGGCGGCCGCGAGCTCTCTCGCCAGCGAGCCTCCCCCGACGGAAACGGCCGGCACGCCTCCCCAGGCGGCATCGAGCAGCCGCGTGCGGTAAGCGAGCTCGGTCTCCAGGCCCTCGCCCGAGATCGAGACCAGCAGATTGCAGGCCGCATAGAGGTCCGCGCGATCTCCGTAAGGCAGCCACGGCGAGAAGACGATCGAGTCGCCGCCCGGGTTGATCTCGCGCGCCCGTTTGCGCGCGCGCTCGAACACCGACTGCGGCGTCGTTTCCGGATTGGGATTCTCGAAGAACAGCAGCCGCGCGTCGGGCCGGCCGCGGAGGATCTGCGGCCAGGCGTCCAGCAGCAGACCGGGGTCGTACCAGTCGTACACGCCGCCGAAGAGGACCACCGGGCCCTGCGGAGGCAACCCGGCCGCCGTCCGGCCTCGAGCGGCGTCTCCGCGCGCCGGGGAATCGGGCACGCCGAAGGGCACGACCGCGAGCAGCTTCGAAAGCGTCGGATCCTGCGGGAAATTGTCGGCGCCGATCCGCCCGCGTGTCAGCAGCGCGCCGGCGTAGAACAGGCGCTGCTCGCTCGACGCACAGAGAAAGAAGTCCGCCCGCGAGAGCGCCAGGTCCAGCGTTTCGCGGTCGTGGCGCGCGGTCTCCGCTCCGAGGGTCGGAGCGTAGTGGAGGTTCTCGACCGGGAACGGATCGTAGAGGTCGGCGACCACGGGAAGGTCGGGAACGGCGTGGAACCAGGAGTTGGCCGCGTGTCCCGAGACCACGGCCGCTTCGGCTCCCCGCGCCGCCTGGGGCAGCCGGTCGAGGGGCGCCGCGGCGACCTCGACGCCGCCGGCGACCTCGCGGGCCTGCGCCGGGTCGTTGGGGACGAGAAGCCGGACTTCGAAATCGGCCGTGAGGGCCCGCGCGAGCTCCAGCGCCCGGATTCCCATGCCCGCCATCCGCGGCCGGATGGGCTCGGGCGCGAGCACCGCGACCGAACGGATCGGAGTCACCGTCGTCCGCGAAGCCGATCGAGAAACAGGTGCAGCTTCCACGTGCGCGAGGCGTAGATCTGATTCAGCACGCTGTTCAATCTCTCGATCTCGACGTGCGCGCCCGAGAGCAGGTGGTCGTACTCCTCGTTCTTCGCGAAGACCTCGGACAGCCGCGCGTGGAGAAGCTCGTTCTCGGCGGTCAGGCGCGCCTTCTCGCCCTGGAGGAGCGCCTCCGTGCGCGCCAGAGCCTCGGTCGCCCGTCGGTGTCCCTCCCGCAGGTACTTCAGCTCTCCCTGCGAGATGCCGTCCCGGTCGTACCAGAACGCGACCTGCGCGCGCATGCGGTCCAGGACGCGCGCCAGTCCCGCGTCCGTGCGGCGCGCGGCGTAGCGCTCGAAGATCTTCCGCCGCGCGTCCTGGAAAGCGGCCGCGCCCGCAGCGACGTGCGTCGGGTCGTTGGACGCCGCCTCGAAGACGCGGTACTCGCAGGTCACGGCGCGCAGGTGCCGGAACGGCGTCTCGGCCGAGAGCCGGATGAGAAAGTCCCAGTCTTCCGAGTAGTCGAGCCCCTCGTCGAAGCCGCCGACCTTCGTGAAGAGAACGCGGGGCAGCAGCAGCGTGTGAATCGGAATGTAGTTGGCGTACAGGAGGTAGTCCGGATCGAAGTCCAGCGAGTACTGGAGCGTTCGGACCCGCGGCTCCCAGCCCGACTCTCCCTGACCGTAGACGACCGTGACCGCGTCCGAGTAGACGACGGGCTCGGGCCCCTGCCGGGCTCCCGCGACGAGGCGCTCGAGGTGGTCCGGGAAACACCGGTCGTCGTCGTCGAGAAACGAGACCAGCTCCTCCTTCGCCACGGCCACGCCGCGATTGGCGGCGGCCGAGCGGCCGCGCCGCTGTTTTGGTTCCTCCAGCGCCACGTCGAAGTCGGCGCGGAACGCGTCGGCGACTTCCTTCGGGGAAGCTCCCCCGTCGTTGACGATCACGACCTGGCGCGGTCGCGCCGTCTGCGCGCGCAGGCTCTCGAGCGCTTCCTTCAGGAGCGCGGGGCGGTTGCGAGTTCGGATCACGACCGAGACCGGAGCGGGGCCACGCTCGCCGTCGGTCACGAGTCCCGGCCCGATCGCGCGGCGGAGCTCCTCGATCGACGTCGTCGACGCCTCGGCGTACGTCAGCACGCGGAACGCCTCGACGGGACCGCGTCCCGAGAGCGTGAGACGACGGTACGCGTTCAACCCCCGAATCGCTCCGGCGTAGTCGCGCACCGCCTGCTGCGTGGCGTAGGCCGCGAGGGCCTCGTCTTTCTTCTCGGCGACGGACGCGATGTCCACGAGCGCGTTCGGGAGAAGCGGATTCGAGAGCTCGTAGAAGGCGACGCGGAGGAAGCGGAAGCGGTCGTGATCCGGGTCCCCCGCGCGCGACGCGGCGACGCGTTCGAACAGCGCGCGGGCGAGCGCGCGATGATCCGGGTGGAGCTCGGCCGGGGA
>JBKOZO010000209.1:0-22265 GCA_046725935.1 Acidobacteriota bacterium
GCTCAAGCCCCGGCTTCGAGAGCTTTGGAGCGCCCTTTCGGCCCGAGAGGAAGAGCCGTACACCTCCGTCGTCGTCCCGTCGCTGACGCTGGACCAGTCGGAGCTTTCGAAGCTGGACGCGGCCAGCTTCTACGAAGAGAGGCTCCTCTTCCTGCTCATCCGCCTGCGCAATCCGCAGGCGCACATGGTCTACGTCACGTCGCAGCCGATTCATCCGCTGATCCTCGAGTACTACTTCCAGCTTCTCGCCGGCATCCCGGCCAGCCACGCGCGTTCGCGGCTGACGCTGCTGTGCGCCCACGACGCGTCGCAGCGCTCGCTGACCGAGAAGATCCTGGAGCGGCCCCGGCTGATTCAGCGGATCCGCTACGGGATCCGAGATCCGCTGCGGGCCTTCATGACGGTCTTCAACTCGACCAAGCTCGAGCGAAAGCTCGCGGTCCTCCTGGGCATTCCGTTGAACGGCGTGGATCCGGAGCTGGCGTGCCTGGGAACGAAGTCGGGAAGCCGCAAGGTCTTCCGCGAGGCCGGCGTCGCCATGCCGGAGGGATTCGAGGACCTCCGGTCGGAGGACAACGTGGTCGCGGCTCTCGAGGAGCTGCGACGGCGCCGGCCCCACATCCGCCGTGCGGTCTTGAAGCTGGACCATAGCTTCTCCGGAGAAGGCAACGCGATCTTCCGATACCCGAAAAGCTCGTTTCGGGGCGCGATCCGCGACGCCATGGCCGATCTGACATTCTGCGGTCCGACGGACCCGGACCGCTACCGGCGCAAGTTCGCGGAAACGGGAGGAATCGTCGAGGAGTTCCTCGAGTATCCCGAGTCCGCGTCGCCGAGCGTGCAGCTGCGTAACGACCCTCAGGGCGAGGTCGTCCTTCTCTCCTCGCACGACCAGATCCTGGGAGGACCGTCGTCTCAGGTCTACCAGGCCTGCCGGTTTCCCGCGGCGGACCCGTACCGCCTGCAGATCCAGGAGGCCGGCCGCCGTGTGGGCGAGGTGCTCGCCGCGAGGGGCGTCGTCAGCCGGTTCGGCGTGGACTTCCTCGTCGGCCGCGCCGCCGGAAAAACAGAGTGGGAGATCTTCGCGCTCGAGATCAACCTTCGCATCGGAGGCACGACTCACCCGTTCCTGGCGCTCCAGTTTCTGAGCGGAGGCAAGCTCGACGCCGAAACCGGGATGTTCGCTTCGCCGCGGGGTCTTCACAAGTTCTACCGCTCGACCGACAACCTGAGGTCGGAGTCGTACCGTGGCATCGGTCCGGAGGACCTCATCGACATCATGACCATCAACCGGTTGCACTACGACCACGGAACGGAGACCGGAGTCCTCTTCCACATGATCGGCGCTCTCTCGCAGTACGGGAAGCTCGGGCTGACCGCCATCGGCAACAGCCCCGAGCAGGCCGACGCGATCTATGCCAACGCCCTCGCGGTCCTTGACCACGAAACGAGCATCGGACTTTCGAAGATCAGGTCTTCCGAAGCTTGAGGCGGACGTACTCCCCGACGACGATCGAGGCGGGGTAGAGCACCTCTTCTTCGAGCCGGACATGCAGGAGCAGCCTCTCGGCGAGACGGGCGTAACTCGTGTGGCCCTCGGCCGTGGCCGTACGCAGAAAGACTTGCAGCGCTTCCACGATCTGCCGGTGCTCCTGGAGCATGCGCGGGAGCTCCGCCTTCAGCAGGTCGCTCCACCGCAGCACCACGCGCATGTCCTCGGCGATCTCGCCGCGAGCCAGGCGCGGCAGGATCGAGAGCGGCGGGATCCCGAATTCCTCCTCCAGCAGGACGTGGGGGAAGAGAACCTTGACCACGGACCGGGCCGCGGCGCCGGTCTCGCCTCCCAGACGGCTCGCCTCGACCATTTCGTCGTGCAGCTCCGTGTGCGCCAGCTGCAGAACGCTCGGAAGCTCGGCTTTCGACATCGCTACCCCCCGTCGATCCTCGCGCCGAAAGATACTCCCGCTGCAGGCCGAGCGCTGGTGTGATTGCATCAGAGCGCGCGCGGCGCAATCGTGTGAGATGAGGGCCGGAGGGACATGTCCCACGCCGTGCGGTACGCGCTGGGCGGCGCGCTCCTGGGGCTCGGAGCGCCGGCTGGAGCCTTGCTGATTCGCGTCCTCGGAGGCGCGGCGCCGGAGGCGGAGCTCCGCGCCCACGGCTTCTTCTACGTCTACGAGCTCCTCGGAACCTCCCTCGTCTTCTCCACGGTCGGATTTTTCGCCGGACGGAGGGCCGACCGGTTCCGCCGGGGACGGGATCTCTATCGTGAGCTCTCCGAGCACGACCCCCTCACCAACCTCGTCAACGCCCGCGCTTTCTGGAGCCGCTACGAGCGCGCCGTCGAGCACGCGTCCCGATTCGGCGAGCCCCTCTCGCTCCTGCTCATCGACATCGACGGCCTCAAGGCGATGAACGACGAGCTCGGCCACGCCTTCGGAAGCGCGGCGCTGCGCCACGTCGGGCGGGTGCTGCAGGAAACGAAACGGGCCGAGGACACCGCGGCGAGATGGGGCGGCGACGAGTTCGGCATCGTGATGGTGGGAGCCGGAAAGGACGCCGCCCGGCGCCAGTCGGAAGCGATCCGGGAGAGGCTGCGGCGGGAGCCGGTCCGGGTCGAAGGCCGGCAGCGGCCCGTTTCGGTCACGATCGGTGCGGCCACCGCCGAGGCGGGCGAACCGCAGGACCTCTTCGCAGCGGCCGACCGGGCATTGTACGAGGGAAAAAGACTGGCGCAGACGGCCCGGTAGGATTTGGTGGAGGCGGCGGGAGTCGAACCCGCGTCCGGAAGCGCTGCGGGAGAGGCCACTCCATGCTCAGCCTCTTCTGAGTTCTCGTCCCGCCGTCTCGAGAAGAGGCAAAACGACGGCGGGACCACCCCGGATTCGTTTCGGCGGCCCGTCCGGGGACCCGGACCGCCTACACCCGAATTTCGCGACGTCGGCCGGAGCGCGTCGGGTGCGCTCACCGTCCAACGAGGCTACTTAATTAAGCAGCCAGAGCGAAGTTGCTGTTGTTCGCAGCTACTGTTTCCCACCCGGATTAACGAGGCTGGATGAGATCCTCGGCATGCAACCTCTCGCGCAATCGTCCCCGTCGAGACCGTATCGCCCCCACGGAGCTCGCGTTTTGCGCGAGGCTCAAAGAACGGAATTAGATTCTAACACCCGAGTCCGACCCTAAAATTCCCTCCGCGCTTGACACCGCCGGGTCGCCGGGATGGAATGCCCGCGGTGGCCGGCAACGGAAACGAGCTCATGGTGGTGGTGACGTCGGTGGGGACCGAGGAGCAGGCCCTCGACGTCGCCCACGCCCTGGTTCGCGCCCGTCGCGCCGCCTGCGTCAACATCATTCCCAACGTGCACTCGGTTTACCGGTGGAAGGGACGTGTCTGCGACGACGGAGAGATGCTCCTGATCGTCAAGACGCGCGCGTCCAACTTCGAGGCCGTGCGCGAGACGATCCACCGCGTCAACACGTACGAGCTGCCGGAGGTCCTGGCGTACCGCGTGGACTGGGCGTCTCCCGGCTTCTCCAACTGGATCGAGAAGATGACGGTGGCGCCCCGGCGCGCCCCGCGCGCGGTCAAGCCGAAGGCAGCCGCCGCCAAGTCCCGGACGCGGGTGCGCGCCCGCGCCTGACGAGGCGCTCACGGCCGTCTCGGTCGCGTTTCTCACTCTCTTTCTCGGGCTCACTTCGGGCGAACACCAAGTCCGGCTCAACGTCCAGGGCTCCGTGGCCACGGTCGAGATCGCGCTGGACGGCAAGCGGATCGCGTCGCTCGACAGTCCTCCCTGGGAGGCGCCGCTGGATCTGGGTCCGGCGCTCGCGCCGCACGAGCTGATGGCGCGGGCGCTCGATCCCGGCGGGAAGGAGCTCGCGCGCGCCCGCCAGTGGATCAACATGCCGCGGCCTCCGGCGGAAGCCGAGATCCTGCTCGAGCGCGACAAGACCGGCCGCGCCACCGTGGCGCGCATCGCCTGGCAGAGCCTGACGGGCGAGCAGCCGGTCAAGGTCGACGTCAGTTTCGACGGCCGGCCGCTGAAGATGGACGTGCTGCGGCGGGTCTCCATTCCCTCCTATGCCCCCGAGGTCTCGCACGTCCTGACGGTGGAGCTGGAGTTCGAGAGCGGAATGAAATCGCGCGACGACGTCGCGATCGGCGGCGGCGCGGGGGAAGAGGCGCGAAGCGAACTGACCGCGGTGCCGGTCCGCCTCGCGGGCAAGCGCCGGCTCGAGCCGGCGGCGTTTTCCGGAATGCTGCGCGCGCGCGGAAGGGCCCTCCGGGTTGTGGAGGCCGAAGAAGGCGGCGCGACCCTCTGGATCGTCCGCGACGACAGCGCCGTCGAAGCCAACGGCCGGCTGCGGAACCTGGAGGGGTCGCCCTTTCGGTTTCCGCTCCCCTCCACGGCGCTGGCCTTGAAGAAGGACGACGCCGTGCACTTCCTGTGGCCCCGTCCGCAGGCGTTCCCCAACGCTTCGGTGCCGACGGCGCTCTTCCCGTCGACCGAGGGCTTCGGCCGCTCCGACGGCGGGCTGGCGTATCTGCTCTCCCACGTCGCCAACCCTTCGCCGTCGAGCATCTTTCCGATGTACGCCGACGGCGTCGCCGTCGCCGGGCTGAACGCTTTCGAGAGCTTCGGGAGAAGAGCAGTGCTGCTCGTGCTCGGCGAAACCAGCGAGGACGCCAGCACGTACGGTGCCGGAAACGTCCGGCGCTACCTGGAACTCCTGCGTGTGCCGCTGTTCGTGTGGACGCTGCGGGACGTGCCTCCCGATTTCTCTCCGTGGGGGCGCATGGAGGCCGTCGGCACCGGCCGCGGCGCGCGCGCAGCGTACGCGCGTCTGCGCGCGTCGCTCGAGTCCCAGCGCATCCTCTGGGTCGAGGGCCGGTATCTGCCGCAGGAAATCGAGCTCGCCGAGGGAGCGGAGGGGATCGAGCTGGTGCGGTGAGGCGGAAGGCGGCGCCCGCGCATTGGTAGGATGACCCCACGGCGACCGCGTCGATCGTCTTCATCTCGGTCTTCCTCGGGCTCGTCAGCGGCCCGCAAGAGGTTCGGGTCGCCGTAACCGGGCCCGCGGCCGCGGTCGAGCTCTCGCTCGACGGCCGCGAGGCCGGCCGCGCCGGACCTCCGAACTGGGCGGCGCGCGTGGATCTCGGCGCGGAGCTGGCGCCGCACGAGTTAACCGCTCGGGCTCTGGATGCGGCGGGAAACGAACTCGGGCGCGAGAGGCAGTGGCTCAACATGCCGCGGCCGCCGGCCGAGATCGCCGTGACACTCGAGCGCGACGAGGGAGGGCGGGCGGTACGGGCACGGATCTCGTGGGAGTCGTTGAACGGGGAGCCCTCCCGCGCGTCGGTGACCTGGGACGGGCACGTCCTCGCCCTCGCCGCCGGAGCCGTCGCGATCCCCGCTCGGGAGCTCTCGGCGGTGCCTCTGCGCATCGCGAAGGGCCGAATGCTTCCCTCCGTGACGGACCTCGAGCGTTCTCTTCGGGGCCGCGGCTCCCGGGTGAAGGTCGTCGGCGTCGAAGAGCAGGGCCCGTCGCTGGTCTACGTCGTTCGCGATGGAGGCGCCGACGAGGCCATGGAAAAGCTGGGCCGCCGGGTCGTCGTGCCGGGCTCCGTGCGGCGTCTCCAGTCCCGCAGCGCCTGGGGAAATCAGGAGCTGCCTCTCGGCATGGAGGATCGAATTCGGTTCCTTTGGACTCAGCCTCAGCCCGCCACGGGCAACGCCGTGGAGCTCTTCGCGCGCTCGCGCGATTTCGGGCTCGTGGTCGGTCTGCCATAGTTGATGACGCGTGTCTCCAACCCCGAGCCGTCCGGACGGCCCGCGTGCGTCGCCGATGCGGTGGCGGTCGCTGGGCTCCACGCGTTCGCCTCGTACCGCGCCCGCGCCGTCGTCCTTCTTCTCATGGATGCGCGCGACGCCAGCCGACACTCGCCGCAAGAGGTTCGGCGGTTCCTGGAGCGTCTCCGTGTCCCTCTGTTCGTGTGGAGTTTGGACGACCTCGGCGGCGAGACGAAACGGCGCTGGGGTGTGGTCGCGCCGGTCGACCATGACTCCGCTCTCGAGGAAGCGGTCCGCGTCCTTCGGCGCAGTCTCGCAACGCAGCGGATCGTCTGGATCGGGGGGAGGTTCCTGCCGCAGGAAATCGAGCTCGCCGAGGAGCCGAGGGGATCGAGCTGGTGCGGTAGGCGGTCAAGTCCGGGATCCCTCGCCACTCGCGCTCCTCGGGATGACGCGCAATAGCCGGTCATCCCGAGCGAGCCGACCACCGAAAGCAAACCCTCGGCAGTAGGCAACGACGGGCGCAGCCCGGCGTTAACCGAGGGATCCCGTGCTTCTCTACCCCAGAGCCTGGTCGATGTCCGCCAGGATGTCCTCGACGTCTTCGATGCCGACGGAGATGCGCACGAGGCCCGGCGTGACGCCGAGTCGGTTGCGCTCCTCCTCGGGGATCGAAGCGTGGGTCATCGTGGCCGGATGCGAGATCAGCGTCTCGACACCTCCCAGGCTTTCGCCGAGAGAGCACAGCCGGACCTTCGACAGAAACGCGTTCGCGACGTCGAAGGAGCCGAGGTCGAAGGACATCATCGCGCCGAAGCCCCGCATCTGCCGCTTCGCCAGAGCGTGCTGGGGATGATCCGGGAGGCCGGGATAGTAGACCTTCTCGACCTTCGGGTGCTTCGCAAGGTGCGCCGCGATCTTGCGTCCGTTCTCCTCGTGCCGCTCCATGCGGACGACGAGCGTCTTGATCCCGCGAAGCACCAGCCACGAGTCCATCGGCGAAAGGATCGCCCCCGAGCTGTTCTGCACGAACCCCAGCCACTCGACGTGTTCCGGCGACTTCGCCACCGCGATGCCGCCGACGGTGTCGGAGTGGCCCCCCAGGAACTTCGTCGTCGAATGCATGACGATGTCGGCGCCGAGCGCCAGCGGGTTCTGGAGATACGGAGAGCAGAACGTGTTGTCCACGACGACGATGGCTCCGACGCGGTGGCCGAGCTCCGACAGCGCGGCGATGTCGGCCAGCTGCATCGTCGGGTTGGTCGGCGACTCGAGGTGGAGCATCCGCGTCTCGGGGCGAATGGCCTTCTCGACGGCGGCGGGGCTCGCCGTGTCGACGAAATCGAACGCGACGCCGTAGCGCGCCAGGATCTTCGTGTAGTAGCGATACGTCCCGCCGTAGGTCATGTTCGAGCACACGACGTGGTCGCCCTGCTTGACCAGCGTCGAGATCGCGGTGATCGCCGCCATGCCCGAGGCGAAGGCCTTCGCGCCCGCGCCTCTCTCCAGCGCCGTCAGGTTCTCCTCGAGACGCGCGCGCGTCGGATTCTGGGTGCGCGCGTACTCCCAGCCCTTGTTCTTCCCGATCGCCTCCTGGACGTACGTCGACGTCTGGTAGATCGGGAAGGAGACCGAGCCCGTCGCCGGCTCCGGCTCGTTGCCGGCGTGGATGCACTCGGTCGAAAAGCCCGGATGTCGGTCTTTCTCCGGCTGCTTTTTCTCGGGCGGCGCGTCGAGGGTCAGCGAGTCTTTCATTTGAAAATCCCCTGATCCGGATAGCGTTCCGCGCCGTCCGGAAAAAGCGTCACCACCGTCTTGCCGGTTCCCAGGCGCCGGGCGACCCGAAGGGCCGCGGCCGCGGCCGCGCCCGAGGAACCTCCGGCGAAGAGGCCTTCCTCGCGGCACAAGGTCCGGCACATCTCGAATGACTCGGCGTCGTCCACCATCATCACCTCGTCGGCGAGGGAGCGGTCGAAGATCGGCCAGATTTCCGAGAGGCCGATCCCTTCGACGTCGTGATGGCCGCGCGCGCCTCCGCCGAGGATCGAGCCCTGCGGCTCCACCGCCACGCGCAGGATCCCGGTGTGATGTTCAGTCAGGTAGCGCGCCACTCCCGTGAAGGTGCCGGTCGTGCCGACGCCGGCGACCCACGCGTCGATGCGCCCGCCGACCTGCTCCGCGATCTCGGGGCCGGTCGTCTCGTAGTGGGCTTTGGGATTGGCGGGATTGTGAAACTGGCTGGGCTGGTAGGCGCCCGGAGTGGAGCGGACGATTTCGTTGGCGCGAGCGATCGCGCCGGACATCATGCCGTCGGCCGAGGTGCGTACGACCTCGGCCCCCGCGGCCCGCATCAGCTTCGCCTTTACCGCGCCGTAGCCTTCGGGCATCACGACGATGCAGCGATAACCGCGCGCAGCGGCGATCACCGCGAGCGCCACTCCGGTGTTGCCCGACGTGGCCTCGACGATCGTTCCTCCGGGGCGCAGCAGTCCCCGCGCCTCGGCGTCGTCGACCATCGCCTTCGCGATGCGGTCCTTGACGCTCCCGCCGGGGTTGAACCATTCGAGTTTGGCGAAGATTCGCGCCGCGCCGCGCGCGAAGCGTGTCAACTCCACGAGCGGCGTGTTGCCGATCGACGAGGGCACGCTTCCGGCGGGCCGGGCCGGCGTTTCGGGGGAGAGTTTCAATGCCACTCGATCGAATTCCTCTCGGACGATAACAAAAAAAAAGCCCCGGCTATGCCGGGGCTTCCGTCGTTGCGAAACGGGACTCAGTAAGCCTGCTGTGACCGCCGCGCGGAGTAGCACTCCCGGCAGTAGACCGGCTTGCCGTTGGTCGGATTGAACGGAACCTGGGTCTGCTTGCCGCAGCCGTCGCAGGTCACGTCGTAGAAAGTGCGCTCGCGGCCCTCGCCCGACGACGCCTTGCGCTTGTCGCGGCAGGGCTTGCAACGCTTGGGCTCGTTGGTGAAACCCTTGCGTGCGTAAAACTCCTGATCATCGGCCGAAAAAAGAAACGTCGAGCCGCAGTCGACGCAAGTGAGGTTCTTATCTGTGTATTGCTGCATCATGGACGTTACAGATCTCCCGGGTTTTTATCCCCTGGGCCGGGCGGTTGTCCGCTCCGGCGAAAAAAATGACGAAACGAAGGCACTCGAAAACGAACCGGCGCCCGGCGCCGTTCGCAAGCTCTCTCTAGGACCGACCCCCTTTCGGATGCACGGACGCCACCCCGCAAGGAGCGTACGGATGGGGGATGGAAAGCATAAAGATGACGGCTCGGATGTGCGGGGTCTTCGTAAAAGCTGGCGGAACGTAGCATGTAAATTTGGCCCGTTGCAAGGAGAATCTGTCCGAACGGACAGGGGATCCCGCCGACGAAATGCGGCGTTTTTTGTCGTCCCGATTCAATTTTCCGGTAGAGGCCGTATCTGTTGGCGGAACGCGGGTTAGGAGCCGATGACTCCGGCCGTCGGCGAGGAGGCGGTGGCGTAACGCTTCCTAGGAATCCGGCCCGCCAGGTACGCGTCCCGGCCGGCGCGCACGGCATCGCGCATCGCGCGGGCCATCCGGACGGGATCCTTCGCGCCCGCGATGCCCGTGTTCATCAGGACGCCGGCCGCGCCGAGCTCCATCGCGACGCAGGCGTCCGACGCCGTGCCGACACCCGCGTCCACGATCACCGGCACCTTCGCGCGCTCCAGGATGATCGAGATGTTGTTGGGATTCTGGATCCCGAGCCCCGATCCGATCGGCGCGCCGAGCGGCATCACTGCCGCGGCTCCGGAGTCCTCGAGCTTGCGGCAGACGATCGGATCGTCGGAGGTGTAGGGGAACACCACGAAGCCTTCCGCGACCAGGGTCTTCGTCGCCGAAAGCAGCGCTTCGTTGTCCGGCCACAACGTTTGCTCGTCGCCGAGGACTTCGAGCTTGACCCAGTTCGACAATCCCACCTCGCGCCCGAGCCGGGCCGCGCGCACGGCGTCCTCCGACGTGTAGCAGCCGGCGGTGTTGGGAAGAAGCGTCATGCTCTTGGGCAGGTAATCGAGGAGAGATTCCTTGCTGCGGTCGGTCAGGTTCACGCGGCGCACCGCGACCGTGACGATCTCGGCGCCGGAAGCCTCGAGCGCCTCCTTCATCAGGGGGAACGTGGCGTACTTGCCGGTGCCGACGATCAGGCGCGAGGTGAACGTGCGATCGCCGAACCGAAAGGGGTCGGCGCTCGCCGCGAGCGTGGCGGAGGGCGGTGTTTCGAGGGTCGGTGTGCTGGCCATGGGCGATCCTTATCCCCGGGGTTTGGCGGGGTCAAGCAGGAAAACGTTGTCGATCAGGCGCGTCTTCCCGAGCCGGACGGCCGCCATCAGCGAGGTGCCGGGGCTAACCCTCTCGCGCCGCTCCATCGACTCGGCGTCGACGGCCTCGACGTAGTCCACCTCGAGGCCGGCCGCCTCGAGCTGGCGGCGCGCCTCCTCCTCGAGCCGCTCGGCGTCATTCTCCCCGTGCACGGCGCGCGCGCGGGCGGCGAAGAGCGTGCGCGAGAGGTCGCTCGCGCGCCGGCGCTCGTCGGCGGAGAGGTACGCGTTGCGGGAAGACATCGCGAGCCCGTCCGGCTCCCGCACCGTCTCGCCGACGACGAGCCGGACGGGAAAGTCGAGGTCCCAGATCATCCGCCGAACGACGGCGACCTGCTGGAGGTCCTTGCGCCCGAAGACCACGACGTCGGGGAGGACCTGGAGCAGCAGCTTCGCGACGACGGTCGCGACACCCTGGAAGTGGCCGGGCCGGCGCGCGCCTTCGCCTCCCTCGGAGACGCGCGTGACCTCCACACGCGTCGCGAAGCCGTCGGAGTAGAAACTCTCGGGGTCCGGAAGGTAGAGAACGTCCGCGCCCTCCTTGTCGAGGAGGCGCGTGTCTTCCTCCGTCCGCCGCGGATAGCGGGAGAAGTCCTCGTGCGGCGCGAACTGCAGGGGGTTGACGAAGATCGAGACGACGACGAAGGGCGCGTGGCGCCTGGCCAGGCGCACCAGCGACAAGTGCCCTTCGTGGAGAGCGCCCATCGTCGGCACGAAGGCGATTTGTTTGCCGGCCCTTCGCGCCTGGCCGACGGCGGAGCGAAGCTGTGCGAGCGACGTGGCGGTGATCATGCGCGGGAGAGTCTACCCGGCCCGCGGGTTCCCGATCAGTGCACTCGGCGTAGCGTCGTCTTGCCTCCGGTGAACGACTCCTCCCGCGACGGAAAATCGCCGGCTTTGACGTCCTTCGCGAACGCGCGGGCCGCATCGCCGATGACCGCGGAGAGGTCCGCGTAGCGGCGGACGAACTTGGGGCGCAGGTCGCGCGTCAGGCCGACCACGTCGTGGAAGACGAGGACCTGCCCGTCGCAATGGAGCCCGGCGCCGATCCCGAGCGTGGGGACCGGGATCTTTTCCGTGATCTCCGCGGCGAGCGTCTCGGGCACGCACTCGAGGACGATCGCGAAGCACCCCGCGGACGCCAGCGCCTGCGCGTCCTCGACGATCTCGCGCGCCGAGTCCGCCTCGCGTCCCTGCACCTTGAATCCGCCGAGCTTGCGGAAGGATTGCGGCGTCAGGCCCACGTGCCCCATCACCGGGATGTCCGCCGCGAGGATCGCCTCGACCGCGGGAAGAATCCGCCGCCCTCCCTCGACCTTGACCGCCGCGGCGCCGCCCTCGGCCAGGAAACGGCCGGCGTTCTCGACCGCGCGCGCGGGCTCGGCCTGGTACGAGAGGAAAGGCATATCGCCCACGACGACCGCGCGTTTGACGGCGCGCGAGACGGCGCGCGTGTGGCGGATCATCGTGTCCATCGTCGCGGTCAGTGTGCTCGGTTGGCCGTAGACGGTCATCTCGACGGAGTCACCGACTAAGAGGATGTCGATCCCGGCTTCGTCGAGAAGCGCCGCCGACGGCGCGTCGTAGGCGGTCAGCATCGCGATCTTTTCGCGGCCCTTGGCCGCGACGATCTGGGGAATCGAGAGGGGCTCGGTCTCCGGAAGGACGGACATCGTTTCGCTCCTTGCCTTTCGGTCGACGTCCCGAACTCTTACGGGATCGCCGCCGAGAAGGGCGACGGGGGGATTATACCGTCAAGTTCGGGATCCCTCGTCGCTGCGCTCCTCGGGATGACCTGCGGCGGCGCCGGCGCGCCGCAGGTCACTTGGGCGCGCTTGCCGCCGGAACGTAGTACTGGACGCCCTTCCGGGTCTTCTGGATCTGTCCGACGAGGTCCTCGAAGTCGGCCGGACGGTTGACGAAGTCGATCTCGTTGGTGTCGACCACGAGGAGCGGCGTCTCCTCGTAATGGTAGAAGTAGTAGTTGTAAGCCTCGATCAGCTGCGCGAGGTACTCCGGCGTCACCTGCTTTTCGAGCATGCGCGTCTTCTTCTTGATGCGCTTCAGGCACGTCTCCAGGGTGCCCTGGAGGTAGATCACCAGATCCGGCTTACGGACCGACTCGGAGAGCAGCGTGTAGAGCTTGTCGTAGATCAAGAGCTCCGAGTCGTCGAGGTTCAGGCACGCGAAGATCTTGTCCTTGGGAAAGTGGTAGTCCGCCACGACGAGGTTCGTGAAGAGATCGATCTGCGCGATCTCCTGCTGCTGCTGGTAGCGGGACAGGACGAAGAAGAGCTGGGTCTGGAAGGCGGAGCCCTTCTTCTTCTTGTAGAAGTCGGGCAGGAACGGGTTGTCCACGTCCTCGAGGACCTTCGTGCCGTGGAAACGGCGGGCGAGCATCTCGACGAGGGACGTCTTGCCGACTCCGATCGGGCCGTCCACCGCCACGTGGCGCAGCTTGACGTCGCCTTCGCTCGGAATCGGCATCGGCCCGAATTCTAATGCGAAGCGGCTAGCGCGCCAGCACGTCCGCGATTCCGCAGAGAGCGAGCGTGACCGAGACGAATCCGTTCGCCGTGAAGAAGGCCGCGTCGACGCGCGAGAGATCGCCGGGGCGGACGATGACGTGCTGGTAGGCCAGCGCCGCGACCGTCGCGGCGATTCCCGCGAGAAAGAGCCAGCCTCCTCCGGACATCCTCCAGACGGCGAGCAGAAGAACGACCATGGCGGCGTGCAGCCAGGTCGAGATCCCCAGCGCGCGCCGGGCGCCGAAACGGACGGGGATCGACTTCAAGCCCGCGCCGCGATCGTGATCCTCGTCCTGGAGCGCGTAGATGATGTCGAAGCCCGCCGTCCAGCAGAGCACCGCGAGGCCGAGCAGGATCGGCAGGAGTGCGACGGAGCCGCGGACCGCGATCCATGCTCCCACCGGGGCCAGTGCCAGGCAGAGCCCGAGCACGAGATGCGACAGGGACGTGAAGCGCTTCGTGTACGAATAGAGAAGGAGCAGCGCCAGAGCGACCGGGGAGAGGATCAGCGTCAGGCGATTCAGGCTCGCCGCGGCCGCCAGGAACAGGACCACCGAAGCGGCGAGAAAGCCGCGCACGAATCCGACGGACAAAGCGCCCGTCGGGAGCGCGCGCGAGGCGGTGCGCGGATTGGCGGCATCCAGGTGTCGGTCGGCGAGCCGGTTCTGGGCCATCGCGGCGCTGCGGGCGCCGAGCATCGCGAGAAGGATCTTGGCGAGCGTCGCCCCGCGCGGCCAGCCGCCGGCCGCGAGGAACGCCGACAGCAGCGCGAACGGCAGCGCAAAGAGGGTGTGCGAGAACTTGATCATCTCGAGCGTCGTCCGGAGCGACCGGAAGACGCCCGCCCGGAACGTCATCGCCGTCCGCGGCGTCTCGGTTTCGACGCCGCGCCGCGTCCTTCCCACCGATGCGCGTCGCCTCGCGGCGAGAGACCCAGCATCCGCGCCGCGCGGATGCAGTAAGCGTCGAGCAGTCGCTCGACCGTCGGATCGGCGATGTAGAACGCCGGCAGCGGAGGCATCACGATCGCGCCGGCGAGCGTTGCCTGCCGCATGTTCTCGATGTGGACGAGGGAGTACGGCGATTCGCGCAGCGCCAGGAGCAGGGGGCGCCGCTCTTTCAGGCACACGTCGGCGGCGCGCTGGAGCAGGTCCCGGGCGATCCCGTTGGCGATCGCGCCGAGCGTGCCTCCGCTGCACGGAACGACGATCATGCCGGCCGCGGGGTAGGAGCCCGATGCGATCGAGGCGCCGACGTCGGCGTTGTCGTGGAGCACGATCCTGCGCGAGAGGGGAGGCGCCAGTCGGAGCGAGGCGATCCAGTCCGCCGGCGACGCGATCCCCGAGTCGATCTCGGCGCGCGCGACGAGAAGGGACGGCTCCGACAGGACCAGGTGAAGTCGCGACAGTCCGCCCGAGGCGACCGCGATCTGCACCATTCGCTGCGCCAGGCGGGCGCCCGAGCCGCCCGAGACGCCGACGACGATCTCTTTGCCCGCCACCGCGACGGAGTCTATACGGGCGGACCGACAAGAGATTCGACGCGCGTCACGAACTCTTGACGCCTTGGCCGAAGCCGACGAGTCAGAGACTTGGGTCCTTTTGTCCGGACTCGGGGACGCAATCTCTTGTCGCTCCGCGCTTCGCGCACGGATGCCCGGAACGGTCTAAGTCGCGGCGGCCCCGCACCTTGACCGTCGCGGCCCGCGGCGGCACGGATTTCGCCTTTCTCCCGGCCCTCGAAAGGAGGTGCCGATGGAGAACGCCTGATCGCAAAACTCGATGAGGACAAACCCGCTCCCTTCGTTTCCACGCAGTCGTTTCACAAAGGAGCTTTCATGCAGCCTTCGAGAATCCGTGCACTCTGTCTCGCGATCGTCTTCCATCTCGGCGCCGGAGCGCTCGCGTTCGCCCAGGACGCGGACAAGGCCCAGGCGTCCGAGCATCAAGCACAAGGCAAGAAAGTCAACATCAACACCGCATCGGCGGCCGAGCTCGCGTACCTGCCGCGCATCGGCGCGAAGGTTGCCGAGCGCATCGTCGCGTACCGCAAGGAAAAGCCCTTCTCCCGCCCGGAGGAGCTGATGGAGGTCAAGGGCATCGGCGAGAAGCTCTTCCTGACGCTGAAGCCCTACGTCGCGGTCAGCGGAGCGACGACGCTGACCTCCAAGGTCCGGTCCTCTTCCTCTTCTTCGCGCCGTCCCCCTTCCCCCGCGGCCGCGGAGAAACCTGCCAGCGCCGTCCCGGTGGGCAAGGGACGGTGAGCCTGTCGCCCGCCCGGGGCCCACTGGGCCCCGGGCCCCTTCCGCGTTCGGCCGGCATCGCCATGACCGAGCTTCTCCTGTGGGGAATGCTGATCGCCTATCTGCTCCTGATGGTGGTTCCGGGCGTGATGTCCCTGCAGGAGAGCGTCGCGATCCGCTCGGCCGTTCACCAGACGACGGTGGCCTTCTTCCGCGCCCGCTCCTACGCGATCTCGCGCGCGGCCAACGTCGGGCTGAAGTTCCGCAAGAACGGCGACCGCTGGGAGTGGTCGCTCTACGGGGACGGAAACGGAAACGGCGTCCGGACGGCGGAGATCGCGAGCGGTGTGGATCGGCCGCTGGGCGTTTACCTGCCGTGGTCTCGCAACGACGTGATGCCCGCGATCATGACGGGAACGCGGGTGCCGGATCCGAGCACTCCCGGCCGCTTCCTCGACCGCATCGACGACCCCATTCGCTTCAACAACTCCGACATCTGCTCGTTCTCGCCGGTCGGGGAGAGCACGCCAGGCTCCGTGTACCTCTGGGACTCGCGCAATCGGATGGCCGTGGTCCGTGTCTTTGCGCAGACCGCGAAGGTCCGGGTCCTCTACTACCGTCGAGGAGAAAGGAAATGGACGCCATGACGGTGCCGTCAGACATCGATCGGGTAGGAAACCGCCGCGTCTCCGGGACCGGCCGGCCAGAGAAGGGCTTTTTCATGTTTGGCTCCCAGCGCGACGCGGCCGGCCGCGACAATGCACCGGTCCAGCACGGCGTCTTCCCCGAGGACTGCGCCGTCCCAGACTGCGGAGTCGCGGATCGAGGCGCCCGAACCGATCCGCGCGCGGCCGAGGACGCTGCGTTCGGCGGCGAAACCGCGAACCGAGTCGTACGCGAGCAGGCGCCGCCGGTCGTCGAAGCTACCGCTTCCGCCGGGAAACGGTCCGCCGCGATCGAGCGCTTCGAGCGTCGCGCGGAGGAAATCGCCCGGGCGGCCGAGGTCGGCGTGCGGACCATGGTGGAAGAGGAAGCCAAGCTCTTCCGCAGGTCCGCCCCTTCCCTCGAGGAGAGGCTGCCAGAGGTCCGCGACGAGCGAAGTTTCGCCGCCCGGGATCCGCGAGAGCGCGCGCGGCGCGAGGACGCACACGCCGGTATAGAGCAGGGGCCTCGCTTCGTGGACGCCGAAGGCCGTGATGAGATCCCCTTCGGCCTGAAGCGGCGTGTAGTGATCCGGGTCCCGATTTTCCGTGACGAGGAGCGTCGCCGCGCGCCCCGATTCCCGGTGGCAGGCGATGAGCGCGAAGAAGTCGGGGTCGAGGGCGGCGTCGGAGTTGACGACGAGAAAGTCGCCGGTCCCGAGAAACGACGACGCGTTGCGGAGGGCCCCGGCGGTCCCGAGCAGCCGGGGCTCGCGGAAGAAGGTGAGCTGCGGCAGCTGCGCTGCCTGGTTGCGCAGGTGGCGCTCCACCTCGTCGCCGAGGTGATGCAGATTAACCGCTACTTCGCGGATTCCGGCCTCGTGAAGTCGCCGGAGATGCGCGACCGCCACGGGGACGTTTAGGAACGGGAGCAGAGGCTTGGGAATGCGCTCCGTGACCGGGCGGAAACGCACGCCGCGGCCGGCGCACAGAAGGATGGCGCGCACGCCGAGCTATTTCCAGATCATGTCGGGCGGCAGCGAGGGATCCTCCTTGCGCCTCCGCGCGTAGAGCTCGGCATAGGAGTAGGGGCTGGCCTCCGAGGCGTCGAGTCCGAGCAGCAAGAGGACGCGCCGGATCGTCGCGGGGTCCGCCTCGACCTCGACGAAGTCGCCGATCGGCGTGCGGTCGAGCGCCACGACGGCGCCCTCGTAATCCCACTCCTGCCGCCGCTTGTCGTATCGAAAGCGAGGCGTCAATCCGAGTCCGGCCAGGATGGCCTCGGCTTCGCCGGCGTCGGAGACCTCGACCTCGCGTTCCTCGCGGACCTTCGCGCCGGCCTCGAATCGGGCGGGGCCCTTGTAGGTCAGCGTCGTGCGCCCGGCGGCGCGGCGCAGCCGTACCGTGCGGCCGCTCGAGGAAAGCCGGTGATCGATGTCGTCGTAGAGCAGGTTGGATTCCTCATGCTCGGCCGATCGCGGGTGCGCGCCGTCATCGGGGAGTCTTCGGCGCAGCGCTTCCAGATCCGAGACCGGAAGCTTGACCTCGATCTCCTGGCGGGTTCCCTGCACTCTGGAAGCCGCTACGGCAGCAGACGGCGCGCGATCTCCTGCGCCTTCTTCCCGTCCACGCGGCCCTTGTGGCGCGCCATCAGCTCCTTCATCGCGAGACCGACGTCCTTGCTTGAGGAGAGGCCCTTCTCGGCGATCACGGCTTTCAGCTCGGCCTCGACTTCCGCGTCGGTCAAGCCCTTGGGGAGGTAGCCCGCGATGATCGCCAGTTCCTCGGTCTCGGCGTCGACTAAGTCCTGGCGTCCGCCCTTGCCGTACTGCTCGATCGAGTCCTTGCGCTGCTTGACGGCGCGGCGCAGAACCGCCTCGACCTCCTCGTCGGTCAGGTCGCGCTGCGCCTGGATCTTCTCGTTCTTCAGGCCGGCGAGAACCAGCCGCAGCGTCGCGACGCGGCGCTTGTCGCCGCTCTTCATCGCGGCCTTGAGGTCTTCCTCGATGCGCGCCTGCATCTCAGGCGGGAGGCTATCACCGCCCCCGGAGACGTGAGACGCTTTCCACGTGAAGCGTTTCCTGATCGGAACGGCCGGACACATCGACCACGGCAAGACGGCGCTGGTGAAGGCGCTGACGGGAATCGACGCGGACCGTCTTCCCGAGGAGAAGAAGCGGGGAATCACGATCGACCTCGGCTTCGCCCACGCCGAATGGGAGGGAGCGCGGATCTCCTTCGTGGACGTGCCGGGACACGAGCGCTTCGTTCGCAACATGCTCGCCGGAGCCGGCGGGATCCAGGCGGTGCTCCTCGTCGTGGCCGCCGACGAATCGGTCATGCCGCAGACGCGCGAGCACTTCGAGATCGTGCGTCTGCTGAACCTGTCCCGGGGCGCGATCGCCGTCACAAAGATCGACCGAGTCCCGTCGGACCTCGTGGCCGTCACGATCTCCGACGTGAAGGACCTGGTCCGCGGCTCGTTTTTGGAGAACGCTCCGATCCTGCCCGTCTCATCGCGCACCGGCGAAGGCCTCGATCAGTTGAAGGAGGCCCTCGTCTCTATCGCCGAAGCCGGGAATCCCGAAGAGAACGAGGCCCTCGCGACGCGGCTTCCCATCGATCGGGCGTTTCTCGTCGCGGGCTTCGGCCCCGTCGTCACCGGAAGCCTGGTATCGGGAACCATCTCCCGCGAGCAGAAGCTGGACCTCCTGCCCGACCGCAAGGTCGTCCGGGTGCGCCGCATCGAAGTCCACGGCCGGGAGGAAGCGGTCGCCCGGGCGGGCGAACGCGTCAGCGCGAACCTCGCGGGCGTCGAATTGTCGGAGCTTCGCCGCGGACAGGTTCTCGCCACCCCCGACCGGCTGGCTCTCTCGCGGCGTATCGTGGCGCGGCTCGAGTTGCTGCCGGACTCACCGCGGCTGGCGAGCGGCTCCAGGGTATCGGTCCATCACTTTTCCTCCGAGGCCCGCGCCGGCGTGCGCCTGCTCGACGCCGCCGTGCTCGAATCCGGCGGATCCGGCCGCGTCGAGCTGCGCTTCTCGGCGCCGATCGCCGCCGCTCCGGGCGACCGCTTCGTCGTCCGGCGCCTGTCTCCGGTCCGGACAATCGGAGGAGGCGTGATTCTCGATCCTCTTCCCGCCAAGCGGCGCGGACGCGGAGATGCCGAGGCCGTCGAGGCGCTGGATCGCCTCGAAGCGGGATCCTTGTCGGAGCGTCTCGTGGTCTGGATCGAAGAGGCACGTGAACGCGGCGCCGACGAGGATTCCCTGGCGCAGCGAGCAGGAGTTGCGGCAGACGCGGTGAAGGAGGCGCTCGCGGCGCCGCTCGCCGCCCGGCGGATCCACGCCCTGCGTCGGGGTCCCGACCGGTACATGGCGGAGTCGGCGCTGGCTCGGCTCGCCGCGAAGGCTTCGGCGGCGCTGGCGTCGCTCGCGGCCGCCGGAGGCGCCTCGGTGGGCATGTCGCGAAGCACGCTGCTGCGGCGCATCGTTCCTTCGGCGGAGCCGCGCTGGGCGGAGGCCATCGAAAAGGCCCTGGCCGCGCGCGGAGTGCTGGTGATCGCGGGAGAGGAGGCGCGCGTTCCCGGACGCGACGACCTCGCCGCACCCGAAAAGGACCTTTCCGAGAGGATCGCCGCGCTCTACCGCCAGCGCGGCCTCGAGCCTCCCTCGCCGGGCGAGGCCGCGGCCGCCCTGCGTCACAAACCGAAGGTCGTGGAAGGGCTCATCGGGTATCTCGTCAAGCGGGGAGCGCTCCTGCGACTCCCCGGCGGCTGGTTCATCGCGCGGGAAGCCGTCGACGACGTCGTATCGCGCCTGCGCGCGTCGGGAAAGACGGGATTCGAAGTGCCCGAGTTCAAGCAGATGTTCGGCCTCACCCGCCGCATGGCGATCCCACTCCTCGAGCACCTCGACGGAGCGAAGATCACCCGCCGCGTCGGTGACCGACGGGAGATCCTAAGGACCGATCGCTCGGCGTAAAGCCTGGATCTGCTTGATCTCGTCGTCGAAGGAGACCTGGCCGCTCAACGAGAGCTCGTTCCAGGACTCGACCGACGCGCCGCCGGCCTGGGCCGGCCGCAGCGTCCACGCGCTCATCGCCCGGCGGAAGTAGGGCAGCAGGACGGGATCGCTGACCTCGATCGGAATCGCCTTCTCGATCCGTCCGGTCTTGTCCACCTTGATCCAGAACCTGGCGGAGAAGGCGCCCTTGTACGAGCCGGCGGACCACGGCGTCTTCTGGGGAATCGGCGCTGTGTCGACCTCGAGGATCGAGACCGTGCCGTCGTCCGGATTCGCGGGATGTCGGCTGTCGAGCCAGTCCGTGTCGGACGGCCACGCGAACGGCTTGGGCAGGGGAGTCGCCGCAGTCACCGGCGTCAGCGTCTGCTGCAGGATCTTCGGAGCGTCGATCTCGACGGAGAGGTCCAGGCGATAGGCGCCCCAGGTGTCGACGGCCTGGCCGGAGCGGCGCGCGGGATTGAACGTCCATCGCTGAAGCGATTTCAACGTCTCGCCCGCGAGCGAGGGGATGGGATCTCGGTCGCGTCGTGCAGTGACCGTTTTGCCGGTCGGGTCCACGCGCATCGAGATGAAGAAACCGATCGAGAGCGTCGCGTCGCTGAGCAGAAGCTTCGTGGGGAGGGCCGCCGGAACGGCGACGGCCGCCGCGTATGGGTTCTCGGAAGGGAGCTTCTGGGCGGCGACCGACGGCGGCTCGACGATGCGCATGACCGACGGATTCGTCGCGGGCGTCGGGAGCGGCGCAGGGGCGGACGCCGCCGCGGCCGCGGGTGCGTTCGCAGGAGGCACGGATGTCTCTGGCAAGGTCGTTGCGGGTTCTGCTGCAGGAGCCGCGGGAGCCGCGGGAGCCGGGGGTGCCGGGGTCGGCGTCGGCGCGGGAGTCTGACCGCGCGCGAGAGCGGGAATGCAGGCGGCGAGCAGTGCCGCAGCCCGCAAGGCGCGCATCGTCAGTCGCATGGAAGTGGGGAAAGTATATCCAACGCCGTCAAAACGCGGCCGTCGCCCTGGCGTAGACCTGTCATCCCGAGCGCAGCGAGGGATCCCTTTCAAGTCCGTCTTCGGTCACGAAAGGGATCCTTCGTCGCTCCGCTCCTCAGGATGACAGGGCGCTTCGCGCCCAGAGTCACTTCGCTTCGAGCCAGTTCTGACCCGAGCCCACGTCGACGGCCAGACGGACCTTCAGCTGCGCGGCGCCTTCCATGACTTCCCGGACGAGATGCTCGAGGGCCGGAACCTCCGCGTCCGGCGCCTCCAGAACGAGCTCGTCATGGACCTGGAGCACCAGGCGTGACTTCATGCCGGCTTCCGCCATTGCCGCGTCGAGCCGGATCATGGCGATCTTGATGATGTCCGCGGCCGTTCCCTGGAAGGGGGCGTTCAAAGCCATGCGCTCGGCGTTGCCGCGCACGGCGCCGTTGGAGGCGGCGATGTCGGGGATCGGCCGTACACGGCCGAACAGCGTCGTGACCTCTTTCGTGCGCCGGGCCTCGGCGAGGATGCCGTCGAGTGTCGCCCGCACGCTCGGGAACTGTGCGAAGTAGGAGTCCACATAGCTCTTGGCCTCGTGCGTCGAGACGCCGAGCTCCTTGCCGAGCGTGAACGCGGCCATTCCGTACAGCAGCGCGAAGTTGATCCTCTTGGCCGCGAACCGCATCTCGTGGCTGACGAGATCGGGCGACACGCCGAAGATCTTGGCCGCCGTCGCACGATGGATGTCCTGCCCCGCCTCGAACGCCTGGATGAGCGCCGCGTCTCCCGAGAGGTGCGCCAGGATGCGCAGCTCGATCTGCGAGTAGTCGGCGACGACGAGCTTGGATCCCCGAGGGGCGATGAACGCTTTGCGGATCTCGCGCCCGGTCGCGGTGCGAATCGGAATGTTCTGGAGGTTGGGATCCGAGGAGGAAAGCCGGCCGGTCGCCGCGACGTTCTGGCGGAACGAGGAGTGGACTCTTCCCTCCGCGTCGGCGAGAACCGGCAGCGCGTCCACGTAGGTCCCCTTCAGCTTCGAGATCTCCCGAAACTCGAGCACGAGCTTGGGCAGGCTCAGGCCCTGCTCCGCGAGCTCCGTCAGGACCTCGACGCCCGTGGACGATGACCTCGTCTTGGCGGTCTTCTTCAGCACCGGGTACTTGAGCTTCTCGAAAAGGATCTGGCCCAGCTTGACGGGGGAGTTGACGTTGAACTCCTCTCCCGCTTCGTTCCAGATCCGCCGCTCGAGCGACCTCAGCTCTCCCTCCATCCGCGTCGCGATCTCGCGCAGGAGCGGAATGTCGATCGCCACACCGGCGAGCTCCATCCGCGCCAGCACGGGCGTGAGCGGCCGCTCGATCTCGCGGTAGAGGCGGTCCAGGGCCGGCTTCGCCGAGAGCTCGGCGGCGAAGACCGGAGCCAGGGAAGCCGCCGCGGAGGCGCGCTCGGCCAGCCAGCGATCGGCGTTGGCGATCTCGTACGGGCCCGGCAGCGCGCACGCGGAGACTCCGGCCTCCTTGTCGGGGGTGAGACGCTGGCCCAGCCTCTGGAAGGCCATGGGCTCCATCTCCGCGCTCGCCACGCCCGGCGCCAGGACGTACTGCGCCAGGCACACGTCGAAGACCTCGGCGTGGACGCCGTCCCCGTGGCGGGCGAGGAGCGTGTCGAGGGGCTTGGCGTCTCCCATCGCGAACGCGGCGCCCCCACGCTCGAGCTC
>JBKOZO010000210.1:0-38419 GCA_046725935.1 Acidobacteriota bacterium
GTGTAGCACAGGCCGTACTTGCCTTTCAGCAGGAACACCGCCATCTGCTGGCGCTTGGTGTCCAAGGCGACGCCGTAGTTGCCGCCGCCGACGCCGACGGTGATCTCGTTGCGCACGAGTATGTTCACGAACAAGTTGAACTGGTGGCTTTCGGGCACGTCCAGGAAGTTGACAATCCAGCCGTTTGGCAGCGTCCCGGCGCTCGTGTCGGTGTTCGTCACGGTGATGTCGTTCAGGCTGCCCGCGGGAAGGCTCGGCGTCGTGAGCGTGACCTGGTTGTAGTTGTTCACGACCACGTCGGTCGCCGGCTGGCCTCCCACGGTCGCCGTCGCTCCCGGAAGGAAGTGAAATCCGGACAGCGTGATGGAGGTATTTCCGGGGGCGTTTGCGGACGAAGGGTTCGTCGAGACGACGATTCGCTGCGAGAACTCCGAGGTGTTGCCGTTGGAATCGGTGGCGGTGGCCGTCACCGTCTGGCCGGCAGAGAGCGTCACCCCGGAGAGCACGATGTCGATCGAAGCGTCGCCTCCGCCGTCGGTCGTCAGGGGAGCGCTGCCGATGTACTCCTTGCCCTCCAGGTAGTCCTGCGGCCGCCCGACGCACGCGTCGTTGGCGTAGAAGTCGATCGTGAACTCGGAGCCGGGCGTGCTGTTGAAGCGGCCGTGGACCGTCGTGTCGCCGCCCGACGAGACGGCCGAGGTGATGATCGGGAAGTTCTGATTGCCGTTCGGCCCCATGTCCGCGTCGTCGAGATCGTTCGGCGTCAGGCCCAATCCCCCTCCGGAGTTGCCCAGGTCGATCCCGAGAGTGGAGTTGCCCAGCGGAACCGCGCCCTCGCCGTTCGAGTAAATCGAGTTGCCGCGTATGGTGTTGCCCGTGATATTTGAGAAGTCGTAGTTGACGAACACTCCGGCGCCGTCGTTGAAGGCGATGACGTTGCCTTCTCCCGGGTTCGGGCCGCCGATCGTGATGTCCCGGCCCTGGATGAACACGCCCGCCGAGATGTTGCCGATGTCGGCGGTCTCGGTCACGTCGGTTCCGACCCAGTTGCCCTGGACCGTCATGCCGGTGATCGCGTCGCTGATGCTCCCGAGGACCATCCCTCTGGTGGAGCCGCCGACGACGTTGGCGCGGATCACCGCCCCCTGAGTGTCCTGCACGACGAGAAGACAATCGATTGTCGGGCCGAGAGCGACGGCGCCCGAAATGTCCGGACCGAGAAGGTTGCCCTCGACCGTCGCGTTGGCCGAGGTGAAGATCTGGACGTTGTTCTGCGTCTGACCCGAAACGAGGTTGCGATCCGCTGGAGACGGGCCGCCGACCGTGAAACCGTCGCTGGATTGGGCGAACACGCCCTGAACGTTCGCGCTCTTCGACGTGCCGGAGGCGTCGACGCCGATGAGGCAGCCGCGAACGGTGTTTCCGTCCGAAAAGAAGGACGTGATGCCGGAATCGAAGCCGCTGTTCACGACGACGCCGCGGATCGTCGACCCTCCGCCGGTCGAGGTGATGTAGAGCCCATGAGCGCCGGGGATGTTGGCGCCGGAAATCACGATCTTCAGGATCGTGTTCAGGGCGCCCTGCGCGACCGTGTTCGGCGAAGAGCCCGGCTGCGTGTAACCGTCGACGACCACGGGAGACGTGAGGAACGGCAGCTGCGTCGCGGGCGTGATCGTGCATACGCCGTTGCCGTCGCAGCCGGCGGCCGTGACGTTGAACGCGATCGTGTCGAGACCCGCGGCGTTGTTCGCATCGGTGATCGCCTGCCGCAGCGACCCCGCGCCGGAATCGTTCGTGTTCGTGACCGTGAAGGTCGCCGCCGCCAGGGGAAGGGGTACCGAGACCATGATCGCGAGGGCGAACCGGCGCATCAGCTCCTCCTTGCTGGTTACTGGAGCGCGAAGGTCTTGACGATGAAGACGGCCATCTGGCCGCGCGTGTTGTTGTTGCCGGGGCAGTAGTTGCCGCCGCCGCAGCCGCCGGTGATGTTCTCGGCGGCGAGCTGCTCGATCCAGTCGGCGAACTGCGACGGACAGGGCACGTCGAGGAAGTCGCCATTGCAAGCAGGTGGCACGTAGCTCGATCCGTGCTCCGCCTTCAGCAGGAAGACCGCCATCTGGTCGCGCCGCACCGGATTCTGCGGGCAGAAGTTTCCGCCGCCGCATCCTCCCGTGATTCCCTCGGCCGCGAGCGCCTCGATCCAGTTGGCGAACGTCGAGGGACACGGCACGTCTGGAAACGTCCCGACGCACGGAGGAGGCGTGTAGCAGAGTCCGTGCCTGGCTTTGAGCAGGAAGACGGCCATCTGCTGGCGCTTGGTGTCCTGTCCGACGCCGTAGTTGCCGCCGCCGACCCCGACGGTGATCTCGTTGCGCACGAGGGTCGTGACGTAGCCGTAGAACGGGTGATTGCCCGGCACGTCGAGGAAGTCGGCGATCCACCCGTTGGGGAGTGTCCCGACACTCCCGTCGGTGTTGGTCACCGTGATGTCGTTGAGGCTGCCCGGCGGGAGGTTGGGCGTCGTCAGCGTCATCGTGTTGTAGTCGGCGACGTTGACGTTGGTCGCCGAAACGCCGCCGACGGCCGCCGAGGCTCCGGAGAGGAAGTGGAAGCCGGTCAGCGTGACCCCCGAGACCCCGGCCGGGTTGCCCGAGGACGGATTCGACGCGATCACGTTGCGCTGCGAGAACTCGGACGTGTTGCCGTCCGGATCCGTCGCCGTGGCGGTGACTCTCGCGCCGGGCTCGAGAACGAGCGGTAACACCGTGTTGATGATCGCGTTTCCACTGCCGTCCGTCGTGACGGTATCGGCACCCAGGTAGGTCTTGCCCTCGAGGAAGTCCTGGGGCCGGCCGACGCACGCGGGGTTCGAATAGAAGTCGATGGTGAAGTCGTTGCTCGGCGTGCTGTTCAAGCGGCCCACGATCGTCGTCGTGCCGGGCGCGCCGTTGAGGTTGGAGACCGCGGAAGTGATGAGCGGGAAGTTCTGGTACGCGTTGGGACCGTCGTCGGCATCGCCGAGGTCGTTGAACGTGGGGGCGCAGCTCGCGACGGGCTGGGCGAGGTCGATCCCGAGGCACTCTTGCCCCTGTTCGGGATCCTGGTGATTGGAATGGATCGAGTTGCCCCGGACCGTGATGTGCTTTGAAAAATCGGGCGAATGGTAGTAGTCGACCCAGACTCCCGCGCCCCCGTTGAACGCGATGAGGTTGCCCTCTCCCGGGGCGGTTCCTCCGACCTTGACGTCCGACGTTCGGATGAAGAACCCGGACCGAGGATTTCCGAGATTTACGGTTCCCGTTGCATCGGTGCCGATGAAGTTGCCCTGCACGACCGTCTCGGAGCCCGGACCTGAGCCCGGGTCGATCAGAATCGCGGTGAAGTTCCCGCCGGCGACGACGTTGCCTCGAACGACGACTGTCACTGCTCCCGGGTAAACGGAGATAGGTTGGTTGGGCAGATTGCCGATCGTGGCCGCCCCGGTCGCATTGGTGCTGAGCAGGTTGCCTTCGATCGTGCCGCCGGCGACGCCGTCGAACCAGATCCCGTAACCCGAATGGCCGGCGATCAGGTTTCTATCCGCGGGCAAGGGGCCCCCCACCGTGACTGCCGACGCTCCTTCGTACCCGTGGGCCAGAACGCCGCCGATGCTGGGAACGGCGCTCATACCCGTGGCATCGGTACCGATGAAACAGCCCCGCACCGAAACGTTGGCGGCACGGGGCGATATGAAACCGCCGTTGACCACGAGGCCTCGCACGATCGAGTTCGCGGAGCTCAAAACGAGGCCAAATCCTCCGCCGCCTGGTCCGGCGTCGATCACGATCTTCAAGACCGCGTTGATCGCTCCAGTGGGATTCGTGTTCGGCGAGGAGCCCGGCTGCGTGTAGCCGTCGATCGTCACCGTGTCGGTCGCGAACGGCAGGAAAGATGCCGGCGTGATCGTGCAGACCCCGCCGCTGCACCCGGCGCCCGACACGTTGAAAGCGATAGTGTCGGACCCGGCATTGGAGTTGGCGTCGAGAATTGCCTGGCGCAGCGAGCCGGCGCCGGAGTCGTTGGTGTTCGTCACGGTGAAGGTCGCGCCGCTCGCCGAAGTCGCCAGGAACAGGCCCAGAAGCGACTCGGCAGCCTTCTTCATGACCTACCCCCTATTGAAGTTTGAAGGTCTTGACGATGAACACCGCCATCTGTCCGCGCGTGTTGTTCGCGCTCGGACAGTAGTTCCCGCCGCCGCAGCCTCCGGTGATGCTCTCGGCGGCGAGCTGCTCGATCCAGTCGGCGAACTGCGACGGACACGGCACGTCGGGGAAGGTGCCCACACAAGGTGGGGGCACGTAGGTAGACCCGTGCTCCGCCTTCAGCAGGAAGACGGCCATCTGGTCGCGCCGCACCGGATTCTGCGGGCAGTAGTTTCCGCCGCCGCATCCGCCCGTGATCCCCTCCGCCGCGAGAGCCTCGATCCAGTCGGCGAAGGTCGAAGGGCAGGGGACGTCGGGGAAGGTTCCGACGCAGGGAGGGGGCGTGTAGCAGAGCCCGTGCTTGCCCTTCAGGAGGAAGACCGCCATCTGCTGGCGCAGCGTGTTGTTGTCGACGCCGTAGAGGCCTCCTCCGATTCCGGCCGTGATCGCGTTGGACACCAGGATCGTGACGTTTGTGTAAAACTGGTTGGCCGGCGGCACGTCGACAAAGTCCGCCACCCACCCCTTCTCGAGCGTGCCGGTGATCCCTTCCGGAATCGTGACCGTGACGTCGTACACCGCTCCGGCCGCGAGCGCCGGAGTCGTGGCCGTGATGTGCGTGAAATCGACGACAACGACGTCGGTCGCGGGCTGGCCGCCGATCGTGACGGTGGCCGGGCCCTCGAAGTCCGTGCCGGCGATCGAAACGCCGGTACCTCCGGCCGCCGGGCCGGACGCCGGAGTGATCGCGAAGGGAAGCCGCTGCGAGAACTCGGACGTGTTCCCGTCGGGATCCGTCGCGGTGGCGCTGATCCGCTCGCCGGGGCCGAGTGTTCCCGGGACCATGATGTCGAACGGGCCTTCGCCGAACGCGTCCGTCGACACCTGGCCCGAACCGAGGTAGCTCCGGCCTTCCAAAAAGTCTTTCGGGAACCGGACGCACGCGTCGTTGCCGTAGAAGTCCAGGTCGTAGGTCGTCGAGGGGGAGGAGTGGAGCACTCCCTGTACGCGGGTACCGGCCGAAGGTGAGCCGGCCAGCGCCGGGGCCGCGCTGCTGAAGACAGGAAAGTTCTGCAGGTTGTTCGGGCCCGGGTCGCCGTCTCCTTCGTCGTTGGGTGTCGCGCCGTCGTTGCCGAGATCGATTCCGAGTCCTTTGTTGTCGTGAATCGAATTGGCGCGGATCGTGTTGACGGATCCGCCTTCGACCAGGATGCCACCCTGTGTCGTCGTGCCGTTGTACGCGATGACGTTGGCCTCGCCGGCTCCCGTACCGCCGATCTGGAGGCCGCTGGCGAGGACGCGGAGGCCCCAGCCGGAGTTGGGCAGCGGATTGATTCCCGACACGTCGGTGCCGATCTTGTTGCCGTGGACGATTCCGTCGTCGTTCGGCAACCCGGATCCGTAGACGACGCCGTCTCCGAGGTTGCCCGACACGACGTTGTCGATCACGTCGTTGCCGCCCGTATTGATGCGGATGGCCATGGTGCCATTGGGCAGCGGAAGCGCCCCGGTGACATCGGTGCCGAAGAAATTGTTCTGCATCACGACGCCTGTGACCTGGAAGCCGGCGAAGGCGTTCGAGACGTTCACGCCGATGAAGGCATTCCCGGAGATGACGTTCCGCGCACCCGCCGCCGCGCCGCCGATCGTCACGTTCGTCACCACGAAGCAGAGGCCGATCCCCGTCTGATTTCCCAGTGGCGATCCGGTGGGAACGGCGGCGCCGCTCGCGGCGGGACCGATGAAGTTGCCCTCGATGACGTGTCCCGTGCCGCCTCCGAAGTAGCACCCGAATCCGATCTGGGAGCCGCTGTTGCCGGAGATGACGTTGCGCTGAGCGGGAAGCGTGCCGCCGATCTGGACCCCCGCGGATCCCTCGACCTCGACTCCGTAGTAGTTGGGATGCGACGTGGAGCCGGTCGGGTCGGTGCCGAGGAAGCATCCGCGGACGGAGCCCACGGCGCCGTTGACCTGGATCGCGGCGCCGAGAGCCCGGTTGATGACGAGTCCCTCGACGACGAAATCCGCCGGGCTGGCGATCCGAAGGACTCCGGCTCCCGTGCCGCCCCCGGTATTGGTCCCGTCGATCTCAATCAGGTGAACGGAGTTGTCGGGGAGTCCGGGCCCATTCGTGTTGGGGCTCGAGCCGGTCTGCGTGAAGCCGTGTATCTCGAAGTCATCCGTGATGTCCGGGAGCGGCGTTGCGAGTAGGATCGTGTGGACGCCGGAGCCCGGAATGTTGAACTCGATGATGTCGGCGACGCCGGGCGTGCCGTTGGCATCCGTGATCGCCTGACGAAGAGAACCCGCGCCGGAATCGGCCGTGGTCGTGACCGCATAAGTGGCAGCGAGGACCGGCAGAGAAATCAACAGGAGCAAGGCGACCCAGCCAAGCCGACAGGCGTGTCTCACGAGACCCCCTCGATTGTGCGGGGAGTCTATCTCGCGGGAGGGCGGAACGTGGCCCGGTTCTCGGGTCCTTCCCAGACGGTCACTTCGGCCACGCGGCTCCAGCCCAGGGCGCCCGAGCCTTCCAACCTTTCGGAAAAGTATCGGGCCAGGTTTTCGACCGACGTATTGCGGCCGCGGAAGTCCCGGTGCTCGTTGACGTAGCCGTAGTCGAACTCTTTGGCGATCGCCTCGAGCGCCTTCTTCGCGGCGACGAAGTCCACGGCGAGGTCGTACTGCTGGAGCTTCTCGGACTCGAGGACGGCCTCGACGCGGTAGGAATGCCCGTGCAGGGGCTCGGGACCGCCGACGTAGTCGATCAGGTTGTGCGCGGCCTCGAAGCGGGCCTCGACCGTGACGCGGTACGGCATCAGCCCATCAGCCGAGGACGGTGGCTTCGCGCACGACCGACATCGAGGCCTGTTCGGCGGGGGGAACCGCGAGGACGGCTTCGAGAACCTTCTTCGCGGTGGCCGTCTCGCCAGCGGCCTGGTCCATGTTTACCTCGAAGGTCAGCCGCATGCCGGTCTCATCCGACTCGAGCGACAGCGCGCGAAGCGCCGGAAGAGTCGTCTTCCAGGACGACTCGAGAGCGGTCGTGGCGCGCTCGGTGTGCGTGTCCGAGTCGAGCCGGACGCTGTACCGTGCCGCCTTGACCGCCTTCGCCAGTGACGGCTCGCCGGCGGCGAGCTCTCGGACCTGCAGAACCTCGAGCCCGGCGGGGAGCTTCGCGTTGATCCGATCGGCTGCGTCGGCCGGGAAGGGCGCGTTGCCGTCCACGTCGAATACCTCGTGCCGGCTCTCCAGGCCAAGCGCCAGAGCCGGTCCCATCGCGAGCTTCATGTGGGGATTGAAGCCCTCCGTGTAGCGCGCCGGCAGTCCCGCGGCCCGGATCGCGCGCTCGAGCACGTCCATGGTGTTGCGGTGCGAGAGGAACCGCGCGTCGCCGGTTTTCGAGAACTCGACGCGGTGCCGGAAGACCCGCTCGGGCTGGCGGCCGCGCTCGCGCGAGACGGGCGCGAGGTCGGGCATCGCCTTCTGGCGATAAGCCGCTCCCTTGGCCACGTCGCGGTAGGACGCCGGATCCGCGGCCTCGGGGGCGTCGATCGTGGGGAGGCTCGATCCCATGGGCCGCGCGAGCACCGTGTCCTCGCCGTTGCCCGGCACGCCGCAGGCGTAGCAGTGCCCCCACTTGCAGTCCTCGGTGCGCATCTCCTTCTTCGCCTTGATCAGCTCGATCTGGAGCCAGCGTTTCTTGATCGACACGTCGAGCACGTCCCAGGGCAGGATCTCCTCCAGCGCGTACTCGCGCAGGTACGACTCCTTCGGGATGCCTTCTGCCTCGAAGGCCTTCATCCACAGGTCGTAGCGGAAGTGCTCGCCCCAGCCGTCGAAACGGACGCCGGATCGCCACGCCGAGTGGAGGACGCGTCCCATCCGCCGGTCGCCGCGGGAGAGCGCGCACTCGATCTCGGCCTCGCGGGGCTCGTGCCACTTCATCTTCGCGCCTCGCACGCGGCGGAAGCGGTCTTTCAGATACGCGAGCTTCTCCGCGAGCGTCTCGACGCCGTCGAACGGCACCCACTGGAACGGCGTCCAGGACTTCGGCACGAACGAGCCGACCGAGACGTTGACGTTCTTGCGCCCGTGCTTGCGCCCCTGGGCCAGGATCCCTTCGACCAGCGCGACGAGCTCGTCGAGGTCGACGCGCGTTTCCGTCGGCAGGCCGATCATCGTGTAGACCTTGATCAGGTCCCAGCCTCGCGCGAACGCGACGTCGGCGGCGGCGATCATGTCGGCGTTGGTGAACGTCTTGTTGATCACGCGCCGCAGCCGGTCCGACCCCGTCTCGGGCGCGAACGTGAAGCCCGACTTGCGGACCTCGGACACCGCGTCCGCGAGCCCCACCGAGAACGCCTCCGCGCGCAGCGAGGGGAGCGAGATCGAGACCCGCTGGTCGCTGAGCTCGGGCGCGAGGCACTTCACCAGGGGCTCGATCTGCGAATAATCGGCAGTCGACAGGGAAAGCAGTCCGACCTCGCTCCAGCCCGACTCGGCGATGAACGTCTTCGTCATCTCCGCGACGCTGCCGGGATCGAGCTCGCGCACGGGGCGGTACCAGTAGCCCGCCTGGCAGAAACGGCAGCCCTGCGTGCAGCCGCGCATGACCTCGAGGCCCAGCCGGTCCTGCACGATCTCGACGGAAGGCACCATCGGCTTCTCTGGGTAATAGTCGGGCTTCAAGACCGGAACCCAGGTGCGCTTGGCCTGGCGCGGCGCGCGCGAGTCGTTGGGCTCGATCGCGGCGATCTTTCCGTCGACTTGGTACGTCACGTCGTAGAGCGAGGGCACGTAGATGCCCTCGATCTGCGCGAGCGCGACGAGGAGCTCCCGGCGCGAGAGCCCCTTCGCGCGTCCCTCACGATAGGCGTCCAAGAAACGGTTGAGCGCCTCCTCCGCGTCCCCGACGAGGAATGCGTCGAAGAAGTCGGCGATCGGCTCGGGGTTCGCGGTGCACGGCCCGCCGCCCAGGACCATCGGGTCGTTTTCGCGGCGGTCCCTCTGCCAGACCGGCAGGCCCGCGAGGTCCAGCATGTTCAGGATGTTCGAATAGTTCAGCTCGGCCTGGAGCGAGAACCCGAGCACGTCGAAGTCGGCGGCCGGCGCGAAGGATTCCGTCGAGAAGAGCGGGATCCCGCGCTCCCGCATCTTCGCCTCGAGGTCCACCCAGGGCGCGTAGACCCGCTCGCAGGCGAAGTCCTCGCGGCGGTTCACGAGCTCGTACAGGATCTTCAGTCCCGTGTGGCTCATCCCGATCTCGTAGGTGTCGGGGAAGGCGAGCGCCAGCGTCACCGAGGCCTTCGAGAGGTCCTTGCGCGTGACGTTGCGCTCCAGGCCGATGTAACGGCCGGGCTTCTCCACCAGAGGCAGAAGCGGATCGAGCAGAGGACGCAGGGACCGGTAACGCATGGAACCGGAGATTCTACCGGAGGGGCCGGGTCAGGGCAGCTGAAACATCTTCGCCAAGAACACGGCCATCTGGCCCCGCGCGTTGAGACTTGCCGGGCAGTACTTGCCCCCGCCACAGCCGCCGGTGATGCTCTCAGACGCGAGCTGCTCGACCCAATCGGCGAACGGGGAGGGACAGGGGACGTCGGCGAAGGCGCCCGTGCACGTCGGCGGAACGTACGCGGACCCGTGTTCGGCCTCGAGGAGAAAGACCGCCATCGGATCGTGGCGCACGGGAATTCGCAGGGCAGAGCGACCCGTCAGAGGTACTTGAACCCGCTCCCGGTGTTGAAGAGGACGACGCGCTCGCCCGCCGCAAGGAGGCGGCGAGCGAGAAGGTTCCTGGCCGCCGCCCACACAGCGCCGCCCTCCGGGGCCACGAAGAGGCCTTCCGAGGCGCCGATCTCGTCGCAGGCGCGGCGCATTTCGTCGTCGGTGACCGCGATCGCAGCTCCTCCGGACGCACGCACGTTGCGCAGAATCAGGTAGTCGGCGAAGGGCTTCGGAACACGCAGTCCCGACGCGTAGGTTGACGCGTTCGGGAACTTCTCTGAGACTTCCTTGCCTTCCGCGAAGGCCTTCGGGATCGGCGCGCAACCCTCGGCCTGCACCGCGAACATCTTCGGCCGCTTCGGGCCGATCCAGCCCATTTCCTCCAACTCGTCGAAGGCCTTCCACATGCCGATGAGGCCCGTGCCGCCGCCCGTCGGGTAGAGGATCGCGTCCGGCAGCGTCCAATCGAACTCCTCGGCGAGCTCGTACCCCATCGTTTTCTTTCCCTCGACGCGGTAGGGCTCTTTCAGCGTCGAGACGTCGTGCCATCCCTCGCGCGGCGCCCGCTCGGCTACCATGCGGCCGCAGTCGTCGATCAGACCCTCCACCAGCGTCACTTTCGCGCCGTACCGCTCGCATTCGATCCGAAACGTCGGGGGCGAGTCCGCGGGCATGAAGACGTGACATTCCAGTCCGGCGCGCGCGGCGTACGCCGCCGCGGCGCCGCCGGCGTTTCCCGCGGTCGGCAGAGCGATCTTCGTGTAGCCGAGCTCCTTCGCCTTCGAGACCGCGGCGGAAAGGCCGCGCGCCTTGAACGAGCCGGTCGGGTTTCCGGCCTCGTCCTTGATCCAGAGGTCGGTGAAGCCGCCCGACGCGCCGAGGCGCTCCGCCGCGAGCAGCGGCGTTCCGCCTTCGCCGAGCGAGACGACGTTCGATGGATCCTCGACCGGCATCATCTCGCTCCATCGCCAGATGGTGTGCGGCCGCGCGGCGACGGCGTCGCGGTCGAGGCGCACGGGATGGTAGCGCGCGAAGAGCGCAGCGCCGCACGCGGAACAGACGTTGACGCGGCGATCGCGCTCGTACTGCGCACCGCAGCGCGTGCAGTTCAGGTGCGCGAACGCAGACGACATGGGCACACGCTACACCCGCGGGCAGATCCGCGGCAATCGCCGGGCACACCGGGGGGACGCGACTCAGAAGGATAACACTTTTCTGATGTGCGAAGGATTCTTGATTCTTCGTTCGAGGGAGCGATAATCGCTGCGGCATGGAATTCTCGGATCACCTCCGCGAGATGCTCAAGGAGCTGGGGCAGGCGATCAACGAGTCGATCTCCGGCTCGGGCCGCGTCCACGACTCGATCCAGAAGATCCGCGACGAAGGCTACAACCTCTACATGGTTCTCGACGCGAAGGTCGGCGTGAACAAGCGCGAGGCCAAGGCTCGCGGAACGCGCCGCGCGTCCATCGAGCCGGAAGAGATCGAGCGCTCCTCCGGCGACCGGGCCGCCTTCCGCATCAACCTCAAGGACCTCCGGTTCCTGAAGTCGCTCGGCATCGATCCCACCCGTAAGGTGCGGGCCCGCCGCGCCCCGGTCCGCCGCTCCTCGAAGTAGCCGGGCCCTCTCGGGCTTTCGCCAACCGAATAGACTGCGCGCATGCGCGCGTCGTTCGATCCGCTCGGCGCTTCGCCGGCTGCGTGGGAAGCGTTCGCGGCGGAGCGGCAGCTTCCGCGCTATCGCGGGCGGCAGATCTTCGACGCGCTCCATCGGAGCGGGCGCCGGGATTACGCGGCAATGACCGAGCTGCCGGCGGCGCTTCGCCGCAGCCTCGCGGAAGAGGCGCCGATCCGGCTTCCGGAGGTCGTTCGCCGCGAGGCCTCGGCCGACGGGAGCGTGAAGTACGGGCTGCGGCTCGAGGACGGCGCGCTGATCGAGGCGGTGTACATGCCGGGCGAGGCGTCGCAAGCCGAAGTCAACGAGTTCGCAGATGCGCGGGCCGAAGCGAAGTCCCAGGTCGCAAGTCCCAGGTCCCAGGTGGGGAGCACGCCGCCGACCGAGAAGTTCACGGTGTGTCTCTCATCCCAGACCGGCTGCGCGGTCGACTGCGCCTTTTGCGTGACGGGACGTCTCGGCGGCGGGCGCAACCTGATCGAGGGCGAGATCCTCGGACAGCTCTACGCGGTCCTCGATGACACCGGGCGAACCGCCGAGGGGCTGCGCATCGTGTTCATGGGGATGGGGGAGCCGTTTCTCAATCCCGAGGGGATCCTGGCGGCGCTCGAGGTCCTCTTCGAGATCCTGCCTCCGCGTCGCGTCACCGTGTCGACGGCGGGGATCACACCGGCTTTCGCACGCTTCGCGGCGTTACCCCGCCGGCCGAACCTCGCCGTTTCCTTGAACGCCGCCGACGCCGCCACGCGCGAGAAGCTGATGCCGATCACGAGGACGTATCCGATGCCGGGCCTGCTGTCGGCGATGCGCGCGTGGCCGCTGGAGCCGCGACGCACGATCCTGGTGGAATACGTCCTGATCGCGGGCGTCAATGACGGCGAAGAAGACGCGAAGAAGCTGGCGCGGCTCCTGTCGGGAATGCCCGTGAAGGTGAACCTGATCCCGCTCAACGAAGACGCGGTGTATCTCCCGGGGCTGAAGCGGCCGGAGGAGGCCGCGATCGACCGCTTTGCGGGAGTGCTGGCGCGCGGGGGACTGCGCATCACGGTCCGAAGGAGCAAGGGCCGCGACGCCTCCGCGGGGTGTGGACAGCTGAAGGGCCGGACGGTAGATCCGCGGCGGTCGATCAGCCGTAAGCGATAAGCAGTAAGCAGTAAGCGCGCCATGAGAACCGCTTACCGCTTACTGTTTACTGCTTACTGATTCTCAAGCCGGCAGATAGGTCCGAAAAAACTCCTCCCACTTGCGAGCGTAGGCGAGCTTCGCGGCCGCAGCGGGCTCGTCGGCGTGGTGGCAGTGTCCCGCGCCGTTCACGTTCCAGACCGCGCTGTGCGGCGGTAGCGCGGCGGCGAGCCGCTCGGTGAAGTGCGGCGGGACGAGGCGATCTTCCGTGCCGTGCACGAGGAGCACGGGACTCGTCACGCGCGACACCGCCGCCACCGGGTCCACTCGCTGGAGCCCCTCCCGGCCGTCGGAGAGGCCCAGCTCCCGGCGGATCCGGCCGATCCCGCGGCGGATCGCCCAGCGCGTCGTCAGGTCGAGGAGAGGCGCCGGCACGCGCGTGGCGCGGGATAGGTAGTGCCGCGCCATCGCGAAGAGGTCGGCGAAGGGGGATTCGAGCCATATCGCGCGGACGCCGGAACGGTCCGCGGCGAATTCGAGGGCCACCGTGGAGCCGGCCGAGCAGGAGTGAATGCCGAGCCGATCGGGATCGAGGCCGAAGCCGTCGTGCGCCGCGGCGACGGTCAGGGCGAGATCGTCTTTTTCGAGAAAGCCGAGCGTGAAGATGGTTCCACCGCTCCGGCCGTGGCCGCGCAGGTCGGGCAGCAGAACGTTGTAGCCCATGGCGAGCGCGCGGAGAGCGTCGGGCAGCCACTCGCTGGCGTTGCCGCCCTTTCCGTGGAGGAACAGGATCGTCGGGCGCGTCTCCGGCTCACCGGGAGACGCGAACGTCGAGGAGAGCTCCACGGGCAGCCGCGGGCTTCCCTTGTGGCGCAGGTTCGCCACGACCGCCGCGTTCGTCTCGAGCGCGGCCAGCAGATCTTCATAGTGGTCCGAAGAAGGACCCAGCCCGCGCGGCGAGAGGAGCCGCTCCGAGAGCGCGCGCGAAGCGAGCCAGGAGCCGGCGACGTAGAGCACGCCGCCGGCCGACACCCATGTGAGGAGGGCACGGCCGCGGCCGCGCCGGCGTCGCGACGTTGTGGCTACTCCGACTCTAGGCCGTACGCCTGCTGCGCGCGCTTGCCGCTCTTGCCGAGCACGCCGACGACCTCGACAGGACCCTGGACGTACGACTGGCAGGCCAGCCGCACGCCGCGCCCTTTCCAGCGCTTGCGCACGAGCGCCAGCGGCTTGAGGAACCAGAGCGCGAGCGAGAACTTTTCGAGCTTCGTCGGAGCGGAGAGATTCTCGCCGCCGGAGACGGGGATCACCGCGCAGGTCGCGCAGAGACCGTCGCCGCCGCACCACTTCCAGAGACCGGCCCCGGTCTCGAAGGCGGCGTCCCAGAGGCGGTAACCCTCCCAGACGTCGAGTTCCTTGCCGTTGATGACGCAGCGCACGCGGCGCCGTTCGGTCTTCGGATTCGCGGCCATCGCCCGGAATTATACGAGGGTGGTAGAATCCTCGCGTGACGGTGCTCCTGCTCGCGGCGTGGCTTTCGGCGGCCGAACCGGCGGCGGCGCCGCGATTCACGGTCAAACCGGTCGCTACCGGCGTCTTCGCGGCGATCGCGGACGTCAACGACGAGTCCTCCCTCGGCAACGCCGGCTTCGTCATCGGGTCCGACGGCGTGCTCGTCGTGGACTCTTTCGCGACGCCGGCCGCCGCGGAGAAGCTCCTCGCGGAAATCCGCTCCAAGACGACGGTCCCGGTCCGCTACGTCGTCAACACGCACTTCCACCGCGACCACGTCGGGGGGAACGCCGTCTTCGCGAAGGCCGGCGCCGTCATCCTGGCTCATGAGAACGTGCGCGCCTGGGCGCGCCGCGAGTGGCAGAAGGACCTGACCCCGGAGCAGCGGGCGCGCTACGCCGCCATCACGCTTCCCGACGTCACGTACCGGGACCGGGCGTCGGTGTGGCTCGGGGACCGTCGCGTCGACGTGTTCCACCGGCCCGGCCACACGGGCAGCGACTCGATCGTGTCCGTTCCCGACGCTGCGGTGGTCTTCGGAGGGGACCTGGTGCTGCACGGCGCCATCGCGAACACCCAGCTCGGGCGCACCGACGGGTGGATCGCGACGCTGGACGAGCTGCTGCGGGATTATCCGTCGGCGACGTTCGTGCCGGGGCACGGCGACCTTTCGCGTGCCCTGGACGTGCGGCTTTTCCGCGACTACCTCCGAAACCTGCGGCTGGCGGTCGAGCGCGCGCGGAGCGAGGGCAAGTCGGGCGCGGCGCTGGTCGAGGCGGTCCGGCCGCAGCTTCAGTCGCGATATGGGTCCTGGACCTGGTTCGAGCACGTGGACGGGAGCATCGGAGACGTCGAGGCCGAGCTCAACGGCACGAAGGCGTATCCGCCGGCGCCGAATCGCTGATTCGTTGCCACTCGGGCCCCAGGAACAGCAGCTCCACGCCCGACACGGTATGGCCCGGCTGCACCTCGACCAGTGTCATCGCCGGATCGCGCGGGTCGTCCGTCATGACCGCGACGCCCTTCCAGCCCAGCAGAAACGTGTAGCCGCCGGGCGCAAAGAGCGTCAGCCGGAAGGTTCCGTCGCACTCGGTGGTCGCCCACGGGGACCATGGAATGTCGGCGCCGCGCGGGATGCCGCGTACCGAAAGCCCCGCGACGGGCCGGCCCTGCGGGTCGCGAACACGGCCCACGACGGTCGCGCGAGGGTTGGCGCGGATCTGGCGCGAGGCGGCCGTCGGCGTGGGAGCGGTGGCGCACGCCGCCGAAAAGAGCGCGGCGAGGAGAAGCGCGAGCGCCGGCCTCACGAAGAGGGACTATGTCATCATTCGCCGCCGTGTCGGACACCGTCGAGACGCATCGCTTTGAGGTCGCCGCGGCCTGGTCCGGCGACGGGGCCGGTATGGGCCGGGTCTCGACGGCGGACGGAGCGCTCGAGGTTCCGGTGGCCGGAGCGGTCGTGCTCGGAGGCTCCGGGGGAAAGGCGAACCCGGAGGAGCTCTTTCTCGCGGCGATCGCGTCCTGCTTCGTCAACACCTGGGCGATCTTCTTGAAGAAGCTGGCGCTCGGTTACTCCGAGCCGTCGCTGAAGGTCGAGGGGGAACTCGAGAAGGATCCTGCCGGAGGATTCCGCTTCAAGCGCGCCGTCGTCCACGCCCGCGTTCCAGCCGCGCTCCTGGAGTCGCGCCGCGAGCAGGTCGAGAAGACGGTCGCGCTCGCCGAGAAGTACTGCATCATCTCGAAGGCCGCGCGCGCGGCGATGCCGGTCGAGGTGCGAATCGAGGAGACGTAGTTCCAGGTTTCAGGTTCCAGGTTGTGAAAATCGAGATTCGGGACTCTTTCGACCTCCATTCGTTTCGCCCCGAAGACCTCTCCTCGGTGGTGGATGAGTACCTCGACGCCGCGCGTCTGGCCGGATTCCACGAGGTGCGGCTGATTCACGGCAAGGGAATCGGCGCGCGACGGGCGCAGGTGCGGAAGATTCTCTCGAACCGGAAGGACATCGCGAGTTTCTCTGATTCGACTCCGGATCGAGGCGGATTCGGGGCGACGATCGCCGTCTTCGCCGACCTGAAACCCGGAACCTGAAACTACCCCTCCGTCGAGGCGTGCTCAACCGCTTCCGGACGCACCGGAAGCTCCGCGCCGCAGACGCAGATCGCCGTGAAGCCGCCGTCGCCGCCTACGGACGCGCGCGGGACCTCGAGCTTCCGGCCGTCGTTGATGCTGCGGTCGTTGGACCAGCGCCGCACCGAGCCGGCGATACGATCGGGGCGCTCGGCGAACTGGATCGCGACCTGGCATCCGCATCCGGGACAGTCGAGCCAGACGTAGTTCATTGAGTCCTCTCTCCCGCGGGGTTGCGCAACTCGCGGTGCGCCCGCTTTCTCTCGTACATGACGCGGTCGGCCTGGGCGATGGCGACGTCGACCGGAACGCGCTTGGAGTAGATGTGCACGCCGACCGAGGCGGCCAGAAACTTCGTATAGGGGCGCCCTCCCGGCTTGGGCGACTGTTTGACCTCGTCGATCTTGGACGGGAGCATGTAGAAGCGCCGCCTCGCCAGGTCCTCGTCCATCCCGGGCAGGATCACCAGGAACTCGTCGCCTCCCCAGCGGATCACGTGGTCGTTCCCGCGCACCAGCTTCTTGATCGCCGTGGCGACGGTCCAGATCGCGCGGTCTCCCTCGTCGTGCCCTTCCTGATCGTTGATGCGCTTCAAGCCGTCCAGGTCGATCAGGACGATCGATCCGCCGAGCTCGCTCGCCTCCAGCTGCGGCTTGATCTCGTCGAGGAAGAAGCGGTTGTGCGTCTCCGTCAGCGGATCCAGAATCGCGCGGCGCTTGGAGCGGCGGGTGTCGTCGGCCGTGCGCGCGTGCAGCATGGAAAGACGGCGCTCCGTGTCCTCCATGGCCCAGATGATCAGGCCGATGCCGAAGAGCATCTCGAGCAGGACGTCGAAGAACCCGGTGTACGGGAGCACCTCGATGTTGCGGTTGACCTGCGTGGCGGAAAGAGAGAAGAGCGCCACGTAGGCGAACTCGACGGCGGCCGTGACCAGAGCGAGAAGACCGGCGAACTGTCGTCCGAGACCGGCGCGCGGGCTCTGAAAGATGAAGACCGCGACCAGCAGCCATCCGACGGCGAGAATGCCCATGTGGACCGCGTAGAACGGGTTCTCGCGTCCGGCCAGGTGGACAACCAGGAAGGAAATCGGGATCGCGGCCACAGCGGCGACCGCCAAAGCCTTCGCCAGCGAGGCGTCCCGGTCCATGCGGATGGCGGCGACGCAGAGGGCGACGATGTAGAGCAGCTTGAAAAACTGGTAAGCCTGCTTTTCGAACGGGATCTGAAGCTTGGTCAGGACGATCAGGGAGAGGAGCGAGAGAAACAGGAAAAGCCAGGCCGCACCGGCCGCCTGAAGGACCCGATTTCCTTTTCCTCGAGATAGATAAAGGAAGATCAGGGAGAGCAGGCCGGCGCCCACGGTCTGGACGGTGAGCCCCAGAAGCCAGAGTTCCATCTCTTTGAATAAGAGGGTAGAGGGCGGCGTCGTCCCCGTCAACCTGTCCCTGTCCTGCCGGTTCGGGGGCTCGGGGACAGGACGCGCGCTACCGCACGTTGACTCGGGCGCCCATCCGGCGAAGCGTCTGGCCGTCCCCGTCGGGCCGGCACGCGAACGCGGCCCCTTCGCCCGAGCACGCGAGGGGAATTCGCTCGATGCTGTTGGCTCCGCGAAGGACGAGGCCCCAGGGGCGGCCCGTTCCGGTTTCGGGAAGGAGCAGGACGTCCATCGGCGCGGCCGCGTGATCCATGTCGATGCGGTAGACGACGCCGTCCATCCGCACGCGATAGGGCGGCTCGCCCTCGATCGCGATCGTCTGCCTCTTTCCCTCGCTGTCGGTCCAGAGCCCGACCAACTCCTCCGCGGCGAGCTCGTCGGAAGCGGTCGGGAACACCTGGCGCGCGCCGCTGCGCCATGGGCCGGCCGGCGAATAGAGCTGGTCGAGTCCCTTTCCCAGTCCCTGCACTCGCACTTCGAGGGGGACTCTGCCGTCGGCGCCGCCCAGCCGCACGACCGCCTGACCCGGCGTGTCGCCGGCGCGCACCACCAGCGTGACGGTGTCTCCGGTCTTCGCGTACGCCTCGACCGGCGCGACGAGCGGGCCCGAAGGCCCGTCGAAGCGCAGCGCGAACACGCCGCGAGCCGCGTCGGCCTCGATGCGCAGCGTCGTCTCGCGCCGCATGGCCGCCAGCCCGTAGCGCAGGGACAGCGTCTCGAGCGCGCCGCGCGTGTAGAAGGTCGCGCCGTACCAGGAAGGAATCGGGATCCCTTCGATCTCGACGGCCGACCGGCTCGGATCGAAGTCGAGGCTGAAGCCCGCGAAGGCGTACACCTCGCGGGTCTTGAGCCCGCCGCGCGAGGTCTTCTCGACGCGTTCGCGCACGAGAACCGAGGGACGTCCTTGCTCCGCACGGAACTCTTCGGTCCAGCCCGCCGGAGGTGCGCACGCGGGGAGCTCCTTGCCCGCGGCGCTGCGGATGGGAAGGGAAGCGAGCGTGCCGTCGTGATAGCGCCAGACGGTCCGGCACGCCATCGTGTCGGTCGCCGCGACCAGAACGACGAGCGCGCCGGGAGAGCCCAGCGGCGCCGAAGTCAGTGTGATGGGAACGACGGCGCCCGGCGGAGCCGGAGCCTTCGCATCGGCGAGGCGCCGGCCTGAGGCGTCCAGAATCTCGAGCCGGACCGAGCCCCGGGCGGCCGTGGCGCGCGCCGTTTCGGTCGTTCCGTCCCCGTCGAGATCGGCGGTGAGGCTCGGAGACAGGACCGACGGCTCGGCCGCGCGAAGCGCGAGTGCGAAGGCGAGAATCGCGGGGAACCCGACGAGCATCCGGGCGGCGCTCGTCCTACTTGACCGCCAGCTCCGGCGCCTGGAATCCGATGCGTCCGTGCGTCCCGTCGCAATACGGTTTGTTCGCCGAGCCGCCGCAGCGGCAGAGAGACACCGCGCGTCCATCCTCGATCGGAATCTCGTTGCCCTGCGGGTCGGTAATCTTCGTCGGTCCCGTCACGCGGTACGGACCGTTCGGAATGATCTTGATCGTCGGATCGCCCATGCGTTCTCCTTCGCTGCGCACGTATTTTAGCGCCGCGCCGTCGCGCGCGATGTTCGCGTCGCGACGCGCGCCGTCGCGGGAATCGTGCTACCCTTTCGAGGAAATCTTTTGCGCGCCTTCGAGAAAGCTCCGCCGGACGTCCAGGAGCTCCTGACCAAGCCCATCAAGGAGTTGGGTCTCAAGCTCGAAGGGTCTCCCGTCGAGAGCCTCGTGCAGCAGCTCTATCGCGAGCTGGAGCGGAAGGGCCTGAAGAAATTTCGCCCTCTCTGTTACCTCTCGGACGAGTGGGGCTGCCCGTCGGGCGAGCCCGTGATCGGCATTCCGTTCTATCTCGCGGACCCCAAGCTGGCGGGCCTCGAGAAGGAAATGAACGACCTCGAGGACCGGGCCGAGATCATGATGTACCTGCGCCACGAGGCAGGCCACGCGTTCAACTACGCGTACCTTCTCTACCGGACGCCGGAGTGGCGGGACCTCTTCGGGCCGTTCCGGCGCGCCTACCGCGACGATTATCGACCGGTGCCGTTCTCGCGCCGGTACGTTCGCCACATCGCCGGCTGGTACGCGCAGAAGCACCCCGACGAGGATTTCGCCGAGACCTTCGCCGTCTGGCTGACGCCTCGGTCGCAGTGGCGCAAGCGCTACAAGGGCTGGGGCGCGTTGGCCAAGCTGCGATACGTGGACCGCATGGCGCGGCGCTATCGCGACGCCGAGCCCCTGCGCAAGCGCGGGCACACCGACGTGACGGTCGAGGAGATGGAAACCACGGTCGAGGAGTTCTACAAGCAGGCGCTGGCGGAGCAGGGCTCGACCGAGGAGCTCGCCCTCGACACCGACCTCGTGGACATATTCAAGGTCTCCAAGAGAAAGAAGAAGGGCGCGCGACCGGCTGCCGACCTCCTTCGCGAGAACCGCAAGACGCTGGTCGACAAGGTGACGTACTGGACCGGCGTGCAGCGGCCGCTCGTCAAGCGCCTCGTCGAGTCGATCGAGACCCGCGTCGGAGAGCTCGGACTGCGCGCGGCGGTCCGGAGTGAGAAGGAGCACCTGACCGAGGTCTCGACCTACGCCACGGCATTGGCGATGAACTACCTGACTCGGGGAAAGTTCGTGCAGCCCTAGGGAGAGGAGCTTGAGCAAGGAGAAATTGAAGATCGCCGTGCTCTACGACCTCCTCGAGGAGGAGCCGCAGTCGGTTCCTCCTCCGCCGCCGGAGAAGCCGTCTCGGGCCAAGGGCAAGCCTCCGCGCCGAAAGAAGAAGAAGGAGATGCACGACCGGGAGGAAATCTTCGAGGCGCTGGTCAAGCTCGGGCACGAGCCCGTCTATCAGGTGGTGGACGGGCGCGACCAGTCGTTGATCGCCCTGGCGCGGGCGGATGCGGATCTCTTCTTCAATCTCACCGAGTCTTACAACGGCGACGACACGATGGACATGAATCTCGCCGCGTACCTCGATCTCCTCGGCAAGGCGTACACCGGGGCGGGGCCCCACGCCCTCTACCTGGCGCAGGACAAGGCGCTGGCCAAGAAGATCTTCGCGTTCCACGGCATCCGGACGCCGTTCTTCGCCACCTCCTACAGGGGCAAGCTCGATCACTCCCACGACATCGCGTTTCCGCTGATCGTGAAGCCCTGCTCCGAGGACGGCTCGATCGGCATCGACATGGGATCGGTGGTGGGCTCGGTCAAGGAGCTCATGGAGCGGATTCACTACATCCACGAGGAGTTCGATTCGCCCGCGCTGATCGAGGAGTACATCGAGGGTCGAGAGATCTATGCCGCCGTCCTCGGCAACGACAGCCCCGAGGTCCTCCCGATGGTCGAGCTCGACCTCTCGAAGCTGCCCGAAGGCACCCCCAAAATCGCGGGCAAAGAGGTCAAGTGGGAGAAGGACACCGAGCACTACCGCGTGACGAAGTCCGCCGTCGCCGAAGATCTGGACGAGGACACGGTCAAGAAGCTGGAGGATACGGCCCTTGCGGCGTACCAGTCTTTGAAGCTCCGTGACTACGGCCGCATCGACATGCGCCTGACTAAGGAAGGCGAGGTCTACGTCATCGAGGCCAATCCCAACCCGTGGCTCTCTACCGGAGCCGAGTTCCACATGGCCGCCCGCAAGTCGGGCCGGACGTATCCGCAGCTGATCGGGGAGATTGTCGACCTGGCCCGGTCGAGGTACGCGGTGTCCTAGGGAGTCATATGATGCGCCGCATGAAGAAGACGCTTGCGGCCTGCCTCCTCTCGATTCTCTCGGCGACCGTGCTCCTGGCCCTCGACGTCGGCGGTGTGAAGCTTCCAGACACTGTCACCGTCGAGGGGAAGACCCTCAACTTGAACGGCGCCGGCGTGCGCAAGAAGATGATGTTCAAGGTCTACGTCGCGGGCCTGTACGTCGAGCGTCCCTCCAAGGACGGCTCGGCGATTCTCGCTTCCGCTGAAGCCAAGAGCATGCGGCTCCACATGCTCCGCAACCTGAAGGGCAAGCAGATCTCCGACGCGATCGAGGAGGGGTTCCAGAAAAACTCTCAGGAGCAGATCGCCCGGCTCAAGGACCGCCTCGACAAGCTCTCGGCGATGTTTCCCGACGTGGCGGAGGGAGACGAGATCGGCCTGACCTGGATCCCGGACAAGGGCACCGTGGTCACCGTGCGTGGAACGGAGCGCGGCACGATCGAGGGCCGCGACTTCGCCGACGCGCTCTTCGCCGTGTGGCTCGGGCCCAATCCCGTCCAGGACGACCTGAAGAAGGCGCTCCTAGGCGGCTGAGGGCGCGCCGACGCGGGGCGGGCGGCGGAATCTTCGCGAAAAGCGATCGATCGCCACGCCCACGAACATCAGCTGCGTCCAGAACCGCGTGGCGGGCGAGGGACGCTCGACTCCGCCCGCGAGCGTCGTGACGACGGCGGCGCGAATCCCTTCCGGCGGCATCGGAGTCGTGAACGCGTCGAAGAACACCGGATCGTAGAAGTTGTAGACGAACTTCCGGAATCGGGCGTACATGCGGTTGGCCTCCCGCTCGTAGGAGCGGAAATCCCGCGCGTCCACCCGGCCCTTGCGGGAGAGCCCGCGGTCGATCGCCCGGGCCGCCCGCTCGCCGGTCGCCATCGCGAGGAAGACGCCGGTCGAGAAGACCGGATCGAGGAAGGTCGCGGCGTCGCCCACGAGGACCCAGCCGTCTCCTCCCAGCCGCTCGGAGCGCGCCGAGTAGTCGGACACGCCGTAGACCTTCGAGAAACGGCGGGCGCCTTCGAGCAGGGCCCCCATCCGCCGGGAGCGTGCGATGAGGTCTTCGAAGCGTGCCTCCGGGGACGCGCCCTCGGCGAACCGGACGTCCGCGGGGTCGAAGACGCCTCCGACGCTGCAGGTACCGTCGGAGAACGGGATGATCCAGTACCAGACGCCCCTGTCGATCGGCAGCAGGATGTCGCCGGGCTTGCTCCCCTCGGGCCAGCGCAGCCCTTCGTAGTGCGCGAAGAGCGCGGCGCGCTTCAACCTCGGGTCGAAGCGGCGAAGGCCGAGCTTGCGCGAGAGAAGGGCGCCCTGGCCCGAGGCGTCCACGACGACGCGGGCGCGGATCTCCTCGCTCGCGCCGCCGGCGGCGGGCCGGATGCGCACACCCGCGGCGCGGGGGCCCTCGAACAGCACGTCCTCCACGGCGGTCTCCTCGCGGATCTCGGCGCCGCAGGAGGCCGAGTGCCGGAGCAGCAGATCGTCGAAGTCCGCGCGCTTGACCTGGTAGGCCATCGGATGGTTCGTGTCGCGCGCCTCGGCGAAAACGACCGGGCGCGTCGTGCCGTTGGATTCGTTCCAGAAGAACGCGCCGTATTTCTGCTGGTACCCGGCCGCCCGCACCTTTTCGTGCACGCCGAGCCGGTCCAGGATCGGCAGCGAGAAGGGCAGGAGCGACTCGCCGACGTGGAACCGGGGGAACTTCTCGCGCTCGAGGACCAGGACCCGTCGTCCGGCGCGGGACAGCATCGTCGCGACGGTGGAGCCGCCCGGACCTCCGCCGATCACGACCGCGTCGTAGACTTCGGACATGAAGGGATTCTAGCCTGCCGCCTCCCGCTCTCGAATTCCTCGACGTTCGCAAGGCGTTCGTGCCGGGCCGCCCGGTCCTCGACGGGCTCACGCTCTCGGTCGCGCCCGGCGAGGTCGTGGCTCTCGTCGGCCCATCCGGCTGCGGCAAGACGACGGCCCTGAAGCTCGCAAACCGCCTGCTCGAGCCCGACGGCGGAACCGTCCGGGTCTTCGGAAGGCCCGCGCGGGAAGAGGATGCGGTTGCGCTGCGCCGCCGGATCGGTTACGTCATCCAGGAGGCCGGGCTCTTTCCGCACCGCACCGTCGGGGAAAACGTCGAAACGGTGCCGCGGCTGCTGGGCTGGCCCGCGCCGAAGCGCCGGGCCCGCTCCGAGCAACTGCTCGCGATGGTCGGGCTGCCGGCTTCGGAGTTTGCGGGGCGCTACCCGCGGGAGCTCTCCGGCGGTCAGCGACAGCGCGTCGGCGTGGCGCGGGCGCTGGCAGCGGAGCCGCCTCTCCTCCTGATGGACGAACCCTTCGGCGCTCTCGATCCGATCGCCCGGCGCGGGATCCAGAAAGAATTCCTGGCGTGGCGCGCGCGCCTCACGGCCGCGGCCCTTCTGGTGACCCACGATCTCTCCGAGGCCTTCCGCCTCGCCGACAGGATCGCCGTTCTGAACGAGGGACGCGTGCGCCAGGTCGGAACGCGGGAGGATCTCGTCGCGCGTCCCGCGGACGCCTTCGTCCGCGAGCTCGTCCAGGACTTCGCGTCGTGAGCGAGCTTCTGGCCTTTTTCTCGGAGAGACGGGGCGAGATCGCGTCGCTGACTCTGCAGCACGTGCTGCTCGTGGCGGCCGCGACCGCAATCGCCGCCGCTGTCGGGATTCCGCTCGGCGTCGCCCTCGCACGCCGGCCGCGCCTGGCGCGCCCGGTGCTCGCCGCCGCCAACGTGGTCCAGACGATCCCGAGCCTCGCTCTGTTCGGATTCCTGATCCCGGTGCCGTTTCTCGGCGGCATCGGCGCGCGGACCGCGATCGTGGCCCTGACGCTGTACTCGCTCCTTCCCATCCTGCGAAACACGCACGCCGGCATCGTCTCGGTGGATCCCGCGGTCTCGGAAGCCGCGACCGGCCTCGGGATGACGGCACGCCAGAAGCTCGTCGCCGTCGAGCTTCCGCTGGCGCTTCCGGTCGTGCTCGCGGGACTTCGGATCGCCGTCGTCGTCGGAGTCGGCCTCGCGACGATCGCCGCCGCAATCGGGGCGGGAGGGCTGGGTGTCTTGATCTACCGCGGCGTGGCGACCGTGGACAACCGATTGATCCTCGCGGGCGCGATTCCCGCGGCTCTGCTCGCTCTCCTTCTCGACTTCGCCCTCGGGCTCTTCGAGAGACGCTGGAGGAGGACTGCGTGAAGCTTCTGGCGGCCGCGGCGGCGGCACTTCTTCTGCTGGGCGCCTGCCGCGGGCGGCACGAGGGCTCGCCGATCCGCATCGGATCGAAGAATTTCACCGAGCAGGTCATCCTCGGCGAGATCGCGGCGCAGGCGCTCGAGGCCCAGGGCGTCGCCGTCGAACGCAAGCTCGATCTCGGCGGAACGTTCGTCTGCCACCGCGCGCTGACGGCCGGGGAGCTGGACCTGTATCCCGAGTACACGGGAACCGCGTTCACCGCGATCCTGAAGGAGAAGCCCGTCTCGGATCCGGCGCGCGTGCGTGATCGAGTGGCCAGGGAATACGCGCGGCGCTGGACTCTCCAGTGGGCGCCGCCGCTGGGCTTCGAGAATACGTTCGCTCTCGTGATGCGCGGCGACCACGCCCGCGCGCTCGGCATCTCGAAGATCTCGGACCTCGCGAAGCATCCGGAGCTCGTACCCGGATTCGGGTACGAGTTCGTGGAGCGCGCCGACGGATACCCGGGGCTCGCCGCGGCTTACGGCCTGCGGTTCGCCTCGCGCCCGCGGGAGATGGATCTGGGCCTGCTCTATCCGGCGCTCCAGCAGGGGAAAGTGGACGTCGTGGCCGGAAACTCGACCGACGGTCTGATCGCCGCGATGAATCTGACGGTCCTCGAAGACGACCGTCGCTACTTTCCGCCCTACGAGGCCGCGTTCGTCGTGCGCGGAGCGGCATGGACGGATCCGCGCGTGCGCCGCGCGCTCGAGCCGATGGCCGGTGCGATTTCGGTCGACGCGATGCGCCGCATGAACGCCGCGGTGGACCGCGACCACCGCCCGCCGGCGGAGGTTGCCAGGCAGTTTCTGTCCGGAAGTGGCCGCACGCGCGCCTCGAAATGACGCTTTTCTGTTACCCTAAGCAACAGAGAAATCCCCCATGTCCGGCGCGTTCGACCTCGTGACGAAGTCCGATTGGACGATCCTTTGGGTCGCCCTGATCCTGGTCGGCCTTCTGATCGTTTCCTTCCGGTCGCGCGCCTACGTTTTCTGCCAGTACCTGAAGACGATGACCGGGATCGCACTGCGGCCGTCCGAGGTGCGGCGCGCGTTCAAGTCGGGGGGCCGCGAGGGCGTGCGGACTCTCTTTCTGGACCTGATCATCCGCGAGGACCTCAAGGAAGGCCCGGTCGAGATCCCGGACTCGGCGACCAAGATCTCGTAGGCCGCTTCAGTTCTCGATCAGCCGGAACGTCGGCACCACGTCCCGCCCCAGCACGCTCCGTAGCACCGTCGCGTGGAGGACCTCGTCGGAGAGGATCCGCGCTGCCGATCCCGAGAGCGCCCGGTCCTGGAAGCGGTCCACGACGTAGAGGTATACGCGCGCGGCGCCGACCTCGAGCTTGAACGCCAGCTCGAGCACGTCCTTCTCGTTCGTCAGCGGCACGCCGAAGGCGTATTCCTTCTTCGGCTCGACCGGAGCGCCGCCCTTGCGCTTGACGGCGTCGACGAGAAGATCGCGGTGGAGCTCGTGGCTGCCCTGGAAGAGGAGTCCGACTTCCTTGGCCTTCGCCGAAAGAAGGCCGCTGTTGCCGGCCATGCCGTAGGCCCAGATCGCCTCGTGCTCGAGCGCGAGCGCGGTGTTCATCATCGTCAGATCGTCGGCGCCGGAGGCCTTGCCCTTCTCCGGCAAGGCCATCAGGGGACGTCCCGCGGCCGCGAGGCCGAGCGCCAGGCCGGCCGCGCCGGCTTCCCGGAACAGGTCGCGTCGTCTCATTTTTCGGATTCCTCCGGGAACAGGGTAAACGAAACTGGGCCCCGGCCCGAACTCCTTCGGACCGGGGCCTGGGACAGAAGCGTCAGCGCGAGACCGGAGCCGTGAACTGGGTCACGACCGGAGCATTGTCGTGCACGCGGTTGTAGCCGGAGTGCGGCGTCCAGAGGAACGGGAAGCCGCCGATGAACGGGACGTCCGGACCGTCGACGCCGTCGCCGAGCTGGTTGTTCGGCGCGACGTTGAACTCGGGGATGAGCACTCCCGCCACCACGCGCAGCGCGATGTCCACCGTGTCGTCGTAGGGACGCCGTCCGTTCGGGAAGCCCGAGTTGTCGCCCGCGATCACGCCCAGACGGTTGACGGCGCCGACCGGTGTCGGAAAGACCGCCACGTTCAGACGGAGCTGATCGGAGATGACCTCGTTGGGCCGCCGCGTCAGCCCCGGCACGCCCTGCACCAGCACGAGGAGGTCCTGGCGCGGATTGGGCGGCACGCTGATCCCGAAGAGCGCGTGGAGGATACCGGCGAGCTCGGAGTTGAGCACGTAGGCGCCGAAATTCGCCAGGTCGTCCACGGGGTATGTCGCGTTGAAACGATCCTTCTGCGCCAGCGGAATGACGACTTCGTTTATGAGCGGATTGCCCAGGCGCGAGACCTGCACCCAGTCGCCCGAGACCGTCGGCGCGCTGCCGTCGGTCGAAAGCGTCGTGGTCTTCAGCCGCCAGGTCGAGGACCACATGCTGACGATCGCGTTGGGGTCGGCCGTGTCGGTCGGGACCGTGTGGTTGGCCGTGAGGTTCTGGATCGGGACCGAGATCGCGATCGTGTGGACGTTGTAGCCCGCGGTCGTGTTGACACCGCCGCCGTGGTTACCGGGCAGCGTGCCCGGGCGGAAGTTGACGAGGTCGAAGATCATTCCGAGGTCCAGGTAGAACTGCTCCGAGCGCTGTCCGACGAAGACCTTCGTGTCGTCGTCCACGTCGTAGACCGTCGCGATCAGGCCGGTGCCCTTGCCGTAGCCGTTCGGGTAGGACTTTGGCCCGACGTTGTTCGGCGCCTCGAGCAGGTCGCTCCCGAGAGTCGTGCAGGACGTCTGCCCGGGCGAGGGGCCGTCGCACTTCTCGAGCTTGTAGGTGTAGTAGACGTTCAAGTTCGAGTCGTTCGGCGAGGTCACGGGGCCGACGTTCTGGAGCCACGTGTTGCCGTTGCGGACGTTGCGCGTAAACGTGGCGCGGTAGACGACGTCCTCGATCGCGTCGCCGTCCCAGTCGACGTTGAACTCGTAGCGGATGTTGGGCTCGAAGTGAAAGAAGTTCGGGCCTCCCGCCGGCTCCTCCAGCGGGATCCAGTTCCCGATCATCACGAGGCGCGACGGGTCCACCGGGTCGCGGAAGAAATAGACGTCGGTGTTGTCGGCGACCGGATCGTTCGCGATGCCGGGAGCCTCGCGGTGGCTCGACGCCTTCGAAGGCGCCGCGAGGGCGAAAGCGAGCACCAGGGGGGTCAGCGCGAGCCGCGCGCCCCGTCTCAGGGAATCCTTCATCACTGCCTCCTTCGGTTTCGGTTCACCGCCTGCATTCCCCGGCAGTACGGGCGAGCCCGGCGTTCCGGATTCACGAGACGGGTGAGGTAAACTCCCGCGCCAGTCGGAAGCTTTCGGCTGCGGCGGTCGCTTCGCGACCGGCAGCCGAGAGGTTCTAAGATCGTGGCTGGGCACCTGCTAACTCTTCGAGGAGCCAGACTGATGGAAGCCAGCCGGGAACAAATCTCGGCCGTCGTCGATGCGGCGAGCGCCGCTCTTTCAGCAGCCTGCTAGCCCTTCGACGCGATGAGCCAGACGCGCGAAGACCCGGACCGGGCGTTGATGGCCCGGATCGAAGCCCGCGACGCGGACGCGCTGGCCGCGCTCTACGATCGCTACGGGGGACGCCTCCTCGGCCTCGCGCAGCGCATCCTCGGACGCGGGGGAGAGGCGGAGGAGGTTCTCCAGGAAGTCTTCCTCTTCGCGTGGAAGTCGGCCGCGACCTTCGACCCCTCGCGCGGGACGGTCAGGACCTGGCTCCTGATCGCGACCCGCAGCCGGTCGATCGACCGGCTGCGCTCGCGACGCTCTTCCTCGCGGCCCGAGGTCCGGAGTCTCGAAGAGGTGACGGTCAACCCGGCCGCGCCGGACGACGTCGAGGCCTCCTCGTCCGACCGCGAGTGGGAATCCCTCTGCCGGGCGGCCTTGGGCGAGCTGCCCGACGACCAGAGGCGGGCGCTGGAGCTCGCGTACTTCGAAGGCCTCACCCATCAGGAGATCGCCGCCCGGACCGCGACGCCTCTGGGGACTGTGAAGACGCGGGTTCGGCTCGGCCTGATGAAACTCCGGGAGCGGATGCGCCCGTACTTGGGGAGTGGAAGCGATGCCTCATAGCGAGCGGCACGAAGAGCTCGTCGCCGCCATGGCCCTGGGGGTCCTGCTCGACGCCGACCGCGTCGAGCTGGAGCGCCACCTGGCCGAAGGCTGCGCCCGCTGCGAGGTGCTGCTCGTGGATCTGCGCGAAGCCTCCACGGCCCTCGCGGTCGAGGCGCCGCCCGTCCGTCCGCCCGACGCGCTGCGCGGCCGCATCCTCTCCTCGCTCGGCCCCGCGCGCGTGCCGGCGAAGCCCGCAAGCCCCGTGTTCGCGCGCGTCCTCGCCGCGGCGGCCGTGCTCCTGCTCGTGCTCGTCGGCCTCGACGACGCCCGCCTGCGCCGCCAGCGCGAGGAGCTGCGCAGCCAGTCCGCCGAGCTGGCCTCCCGGCTCCAGTCGGCGGAGAGCGCCCTGGCCGAGCGCACGCTCCGGGCGCGCGTGCTCGAGAGCGACGACGTGCAGATGCTCTTGCTCGGCGGCAAGGATCCCCAGCCCTCCGCCCGCGGTCGGGTCTTCTGGAGCCCCAAGGCCAAGCGCGGCGTCCTCGTCGCGGCGAACCTGACGCCGCTGCCGGCCGATCGCCAGTACGAGCTCTGGGTCTTCCAGAAAGGCAAGCCGGTCGCCGCCGGCGTCTTCGACGTGGATCCGCAGGGCCGCGCTCTCTTCGAGTCCACGCCGTTTCCGGAAGCGGAGGCGCAGAATTTCGCCGTCACGATCGAGCCTCGCGGAGGCGTGCCCGCGCCGACCGGACCGATCGTTCTCGTCGGCAATCCCGCGGCCTGAGTGAAGGGCAGTCTGGCCGGGCTGCTCCTGCTGTGCGCGGTCCCGGCCGCGGCGCAGGCGCCCGCTCTGGGAGTCCTGGTCAATCTCGAGCCGTCCGCGACGCCGGCCGAGCGGCAGGCGGCGCTGGATGCGGTGCGGCGGACCGGCGTCTCCTTCTTCGCGCTGGAGCTTTCCTGGTCGGCGGCCGAGCCCGCCCCGCGCCACTACCGGCTGGAAGAGATCACCAAGACCGCGCGCCTGCTCCGCCAGTCGGGAGCCGTCCTCCACCTCGACCTGCCGCTCGTGACCGAGTCGGCGCGCGACGTTCCCGCGGACCTGTCGGGGGTCGCCTTCGACGACACGAAACTGTCGCTGCGGCTGGGTCACTTTCTGGACGCGCTTCTGCCGGCTCTGCTGGACTTTCAGACGCTTTCGCTCGGCGAGGGCGCCGACGTCTACTTCGCCGACAAGCCAGAGGAACTGCGGGCCTACCGGAGGCTCTTCGACGGCGCGGTCCAGTTCCTCCAGAAGAAGGCGCCGCACCTGCTCGTCGGTGTGACGACCGCGGCGCCGACGGAGAGCGTCGCGCCGGAGGTCGCGGCCGCGCTGCACCAGCGCGCGCCGCTCCTGCTGTACGCGTACGCGCCCTTCGAGCGAGGCTCCCCGTTCACGCTGCGCGCGCCGGCCTCCGTCGAAAAGGACTGGCCGCAGCTTCTTTCGGCCTCGGGCGGCCGGCCAATCGCGTTTCCGGTCGTCAGCTACTCGTCGTCCGCTGAGAACGGATCGAGCCCGTCCCGCCAGGCCGAGTTCATCCGGAGGTTTCGCGGACTCCTCGCGGCCGCCGACGGGAAAGCTCTGCTCTTCGCCCGCTACGTCGCGCTGCGGGATCCGGCGCCGGCCAGCCTGCCGGCCGCCGCGGCGGGCGCTTCGGTTCCGGATCGGAGAAGGCGGTCGTTCCTCGCCAGCCGCGGCCTGCAGGAACCCGATGGAAACCCGAAACCGGCGTGGCGGGAGTGGTTGCGCGCCTCGGCGGGTGTGAAAAGATGAGCCGGCTCTCTTTCCGACGCAAGGAGGCGTTCATGGCCCGTACGCACCTCTTCGCTGCCGCGCTTCTCGCCGCCGTCGCCGTGGCGGCCGCGGCCGGCTGCAAGTCGTCGAATCCGGCGCCGCCGATTCCCGTGGAGGGGTCCAAAGTCTCGGCTCTCCGCGGAAAATGGATTGGGGAATACTCGAGTCGCGACACGGGACGCACCGGATCCATCACGTTCGAGCTGAAGATCTTCGAAAAGACGGCCCGCGGCAGCGTCCTCATGGTTCCCAAGGACGCCTACGCACCGAACGCACCAACCAGCGGGCCCGACGCCGCGGCCACGATGCCGCAGGTCCTCCAGATCTTGTTCGTGGATTCCAGCGGCGGAACGGTCAACGGGACGATGGACACGTACGTGGATCCACGCTGCAACTGCAGAGTGAACACCACGTTCGAGGGAACGATCACGGGCGACACCATCTCGGGAACCTACCGGACAATTCCCCAGGAAGGGGACTCTGCGATCACGACCGGCGTCTGGCACGTGACGAAGCAGAAGGAATAGCTCGGGCTCTCGCCTCGTCATGGGTGCCGCGCCGATCACGCTCGACCGATTCATCCTCGAGGAGCAGCAGACCTCGCCGAACGCGACCGGAGAGCTGTCGCTGCTGTTGATGCGGTTCGGCATCGCCGGCAAGCGCATCGCCGCCGCTCTCGCCCGCGCCGGACTGGAGGGTACCCTCGGCGCCGCCGGCTCCTCGAACGTCTCGGGCGAGGAGCAGAAGAAGCTCGACGTCGTCGCCAACGAGATCCTGATCGAGACCTTCGACTACGGCGGCCTCGTCACGCTCGCCGCCTCCGAGGAGATGGAAGAGCCATTCGTCTATCCGCCCAACGCCGGTACGGGTCGCTACGCCGTCGTCTTCGATCCCATGGATGGGTCCTCCAACATCGATTGCAACGGGACGCTCGGGACGATCTTCTCGATCCGCGCCCGCCGGGACGGAGGCGTGGCGGATCTACTGCGGAGCGGCCACGAGCAGGTCGCGGCGGGCTACGTGCTCTTCGGACCCAGCGTTCTGCTGGTCTACTCGACCGGCACCGGCGCGCACCTCTTTACCCTCGAGCCGTCGATCGGGGAGTTCCTCCTGACGCGCCACTCCCTGCGCATGCCCGATCGCGGCCGCGGCTATGCCGTCAACGAGGGGCGAGCGCATGCGTGGGCGCCCGAGGTCCGGGCCTTCGTCGAGCACTTGAAGACGCCGGACGGCCCTTCGGGAAAGGCGTATTCGACTCGCTACAGCGCCTCTCTGGTCGGCGACGTGCATCGTTTTCTCCTGGAGGGCGGCATCTATCTCTACCCGGCGGACGCCGCGAAGGGCCGCTCGAGCGGGAAGCTGCGGGTTCTCTACGAATGCCACCCGCTCGCGTTCGTCGTGGAGCAGGCCGGAGGAGCCGCGTCCACCGGGACAAAACGTATCCTGGACATCGTGCCGGACTCGCTGCACGCCCGCACGCCCCTGGCGATCGGGAGCCGGGCGGAAGTCGAGCTGTTCGAGCGCTTTGTGGCGGGCCAGACGGCATAAATCTGAAGGAGACCCGGGCCCCGTAGTCGAGGAGTGATCCTCAAGCTTTGCCCGGCCGTCGCGATCCTCGCGCTGAGCGCGGCGCTCGCCGCGGCGCAGACGGCGTCGGGTTCGATCGCGGGACGGGCAACCGACGAATCCGGCGGACCGCTGCCGGGAGTGACTGTTGAGGTGGCGGGGCCGGGCCTCTCATCCGCGAGGCTCGGCTCGACGGACGCCTCGGGTTCCTATCGCGTGGACGGCTTTCCGCCGGGTCTCTACAGCGTTTCGTTCCGGCTGCTCGATTTCGTGGGCGTCGTGCGCCGGGACGTCGCCGTCCGCGAAGGAGGAATCGCGAGCGCCGACGCGATGTTGCGGCTCTCCGTTTCGGCCGACGTCGTCGTGATCGCGAAGAAGACGTTCCGCAACCTCGCCGACGTCACGGAGCCCGGCGAGAGCCTCGTCGGCATTGCCGGCGCGGCGACGCAGGGCGTGGTCCTCGCCGAGCAGATCGAGATGCGGCCCATCTCCCGCGCCGGAGACGTGCTCGAAGCGGTCCCGGGCGTCGTGGTCAGCCAGCACTCGGGCGAGGGGAAGGCCAACCAGTACTACCTGCGCGGGTTCAACCTGGATCACGGAACCGATTTCGCCGCGACGGTCGCCGGCATGCCGGTCAACCTGCCGAGCCACGCGCACGGCCACGGCTACACCGACCTGAACTTCGTCATCCCGGAGCTCGTCAGCGCCATCCTGTACAAGAAGGGTCCCTACTTCGTGGAGGACGGCGATTTCACGACGGCCGGCTCGGCGAACATCAACTACGCCAACGTCCTCGATCACACGCTGGCCCGCGTGGACGGCGGCTCGTACGGCTACGTCCGAGGCCTGCTCGCGGGCTCACCCAGGGTGGGAGGGGGCCACCTGCTCTATGGTCTCGAAGGCATCTTCGACAACGGCCCCTGGGTCAGCCCCGACCACTTCCAGAAGTACAACGGCGTGCTGCGGTACAGCCTCGGCGACGCGCGCACCGGCTTCGCGGTCACGGCGATGGGCTACCAGTCGAAGTGGGACGCGACCGACCAGATCGCCGAACGCGCCGTGGACGACGGGCGGGTCGGCCGATTCGGCAGCCTGGATCCGAGCGACGGAGGGGAGACGCACCGCTACAGCCTCTCGACGGAGTGGCAGCGCTCGGATGCGACGTCGGTGACGCGGGCGGTCGCCTACGGGATCGACTACAAGCTCAACCTGTTCTCGAACTTCACCTACTACCTCGACCACCCGGACACCGGCGACCAGTTCGAGCAGGCCGACGACCGCAACGTCTATGGGCTGAAGGCCACGCACCGCTGGCTCGCGCGCTGGTTCGACGTGGATGCGGAGAACGAGATCGGGATCGAGGGCCGCTTCGACGACATCCACAACGTCGGCCTCTACCGCACGCAGGCGCGCCGACGTCTCGACACCGTGCGGCAGGACAAGGTCCAGCAGGCGAGCGGGGCGGTCTTCGCGTCGACCGACATCCCGTGGACGTCGAAGTTCCGGACGATCCTCGGCCTGCGCGGGGACGTCTACCGCTTTCGCGTCGCGGGTGTCTCCGATCCGGAGAACGGCGGAGACGCCACGAAGAGCATCTTCAGCCCCAAGCTCTCGATGATCTTCGGCCCGTTCAACCAGACCGAGCTCTACGCCAATGCCGGGTCCGGGTTTCACTCCAACGACGCTCGGGGCGTCACCATCGCCGTGGACCCCTCGACCGGGGACCCGGCGCAACGCGTGACCCCGCTCGCGCGCGCGAAGGCGGCGGAGGTCGGCGTGCGAAGCCTGCCGCTTCCGGGCTGGCAGACGACGCTCGCGCTCTGGGGGCTGGACATCGACTCCGAGCTCGTCTTCGTCGGAGACGCGGGTACGACGGAAGCGTCGCGTCCCAGCCGCCGATATGGTGTCGAGTGGTCCAATTATTACCGCGTGCTACCGTGGCTGACGCTCGATGCGGATCTGTCGTTCTCGAAGGCGAGGTTCCGGGACGACGACCCGGAGGGCCCGTTCATCCCCGGAGCGGTGCAGAGCGTCCTCGCGGCCGGAGTCTCGGTCGATTCGATCGCGAACGTCTTCGGGAGCGTCCGGGTGCGCTACTTCGGGCCGCGCCCGCTGATCGAGAACGGCAGCGTCCGGTCCGACGCGTCGACGACCGTCAACTTGCTGGTGGGTTACGAGCTGTTACGCGGCCTTCGCGCGCAGATCGAAGTCTTCAACCTGTTCGACGCGAAAGTCTCCGACATCGACTACTACTACGCGTCGCGCCTTCCGGGCGAGCCCGCGGGCGGCGTGAACGACGTTCACTTCCATCCGGCGTCGCCGCGCTCGGCGCGGATGTCGGTCGTCTTCGGCTTCTGAGACCCGGCCGCGCGTGGAGCCCGGGATCCCTCGTCGCTGCGCTTCTCGGGATGGCCTGTCATCCCGAGCGCAGCGAGGGATCCCGTTCTCGTCGAGCCGTACCTTGGGTCAGAAACGCAGCGACAGGCAGCTCAAACCGCCGTCCATCTTCTGGTACTCGGACATCGGGAGCTCGACGGTCGGGTAGCCGAGGTCCCGCACGGCGCGGGACAGTTTCGGGAACCCCGCCGCCGCGAGAACCGAGCCGTTGACCAGGACGAGGTTCGCCGCGTAGTCCTCCTCGGGAGAGAGTCGCAGGAGCTCCCAGCCGCGGAACTCCGGATGGTCCTCCAGGGCGCCGATGACGGCGAGGCGCCGGCCACCGAGCCAGGCGATGCCGCTCTTCAAATGCAGGATGACCGGCACCTCCCGGATGTCGACGACCGAGGACGTGTAGCCGTCCGCCGCGAGGAGACGCGCGAGCTGGCGCGCTCCCTCTTCGTTCGTCCGCCGCGAGACTCCCAGGAAGCAGTGCTGGCCGGCCTCGCAGATGTCACCGCCGTCAACCGTGCCTGGCGCCTCGATCCGCGAGAAGGCTCGGTAAAACGGGCACAGCGCCGTTTCGATCGCCGCGACCTCTCCCCGCCGCGAGGGAGCGCCGGGGCGGGTGAGGATCGCCGTGCCCCGCGGGGTCAGGATCGCGGTGTCTTCCACGAACGTCGAATCGGGATGGCGGGGGTCGGCAGGCAGCGAGGTCAAGGCGAGCCCGAGACCCTCGAGGGCGCGGCAGTACGCGGCGTGCTGGGCGAGCGCCTCGCCGATGTCGGGGACGCCGAGGTCCACGGTCGTCAGGCCGTCGGCGAAGTTCTCCGCGGGCGGACGGACAATGGCGCGGCGAAACGTCGCGTCTCTCTCAGACATTGAACTTGAAGAGGATCACGTCGCCGTCTTCGACGACGTAGTCCTTGCCCTCCTGGCGGAGCAGTCCCTTCTCCCGAGCCGCGGCCATCGAGCCCGCGGCGACGAGGTCCCCGTAGGAGACGGTCTCGGCCTTGATGAAACCGCGTTCGAAGTCGCTGTGGATGACGCCGGCGGCCTGGGGCGCCGTGTCCCCGGCATGGATCGTCCAGGCGCGGGCTTCCTTTTCGCCGGCGGTCAGATAGGTCCGCAGGCCGAGAAGGTGATAGGCCGCGCGGATGAGGTTCGACACGCCGGAGTCGGCGACTCCGAGGTGCGCGAGGTATTCGCGGGCCTCGTCCTCCGGCAGCTCGGCGAGCTCCGCTTCGATCGCCGCCGAGACCACGACGGCCTCGGTGCCGACGTGCGTCTCGGCGTAGTGCTTCACGGCGGCCACGTGCTTCGACGACGTTTCGGCCGTGGCGAGGTCGGCCTCGGCCACGTTGCACGCGAAGAGCATGGGCTTGGACGTCAGGAGGAAGAGTCGGCGGGCGACGGCACTCTCCTCGGGAGACAGCGGCAGGGTCAGGGCCCGCTTGCCCTGGTTCAGGTGCGTCATCAGCTTTTCGGACACGGCCAGACCTTCCTTCGCCTCCCGGTCGCCTCCCTTAGCGGCCTTCTCGAACTTTTCTTTCGCGCGCGCGACCGTCTCGATGTCGGCGAGGACGAGCTCGGTCTTGATCGTCTCGATGTCGGCGAGCGGTTCGAGCTCTCCGGCCACGTGAACGACGTCGCGATCCTCGAAGCAGCGCACGACCTCGACGACGGCGTCCACCTCCCGGATGTGCTGGAGGAATTTGTTGCCGAGGCCTTCTCCCTGCGAGGCGCCCTTGACGAGACCCGCGATGTCCACGAACTCGATCGTGGCCGGCACGGTGCGCTCCGAGCCCGCGATCTTCGCCAGAGGCCCGAGCCGCGCGTCGGGAACGACGACGACGCCGACGTTGGGCTCGATCGTGCAGAAGGGATAGTTCGCGGCCTCAGCCTTGCGGGTCCGCGTCAGGGCGTTGAAGAGGGTGGACTTGCCGACGTTCGGCAGTCCGACGATTCCGGCGCGCAGCATAAGGGCGGCGAAGTATACAGGGGCCAGGCGTCATCCCGAGGAGCGGAGCGACGAGGGATCCCGGACTCGACACGGGAGTCGTCGACGTGAGTTCGGGATGAACGCGCGGGCTTCGCCCGGCTCTGCCTCTGGTGGTCGGCTATCTCGCTGCGCTCGGGATGACGGACGAAAAGCATTAAGGCCGCGCTAGCGGCCCCACCTCGTGGTCTACAATCCGCGCCAACTTGAGCTCGCCTTCTTCCCAATCCCCCGGCTTTCTGCGCGCGGTGTCGCGCTGGGAGATCGTCGCCATCTCCATCAACGACGTCGTCGGCAGCGGCGTCTACCTGATCCTGCCGGTCGCGGCGGCGGCGCTTCTGGGACCGGCGAGCGTCTGGGCGATCCTGGGAGCGAGCGTCGCCGTCCTCCTGATCGTCCTCTGCTTCGCCGAGGCGAGCAGCATGTTCGACCAGCAAGGCGGCGCCGTCGTCTACACCCGCGTCGCCTTCGGGGAGTTCGTCGGGTTCGAGGTCGGCTGGATGACCTGGATCGCGCGCATCTCCTCGGCCTCGGCCCTGTCGGTCTTCTTCGCCCGCGCCGTGGGCTACCTCTGGGACGGCGCCAACCACGGGCTGGGCCAGGCCTTGACCATCGTTCTGCCGCTGGTGGGGTTGACCTGGATCAACGTCCTCGGTGTGAAGTCGGGGGCGAGGACCGCGGTGGTCCTGGCGTTCGGCAAGCTCCTGCCGCTCGCGATCCTGGTCTCGGTCGGGGTCTTCGCGATCGACTGGAGCCGCATCTTCCCCGTCCCGATGCCCGAGAACCAGAACTTCATGAAGGCCGCGCTCCTGGTGCTCTACGCGTACGCGGGCTTCGAGAACACGTCGGCGCCGGCAGGCGAGTTCAAGAATCCCAAGCGCGACGTTCCCTTCGCCCTGTTCACGATGATCGCCACCGTCACCGCGATCTACACGCTGGTGCAGCTCGTCGCGCTCGGAACGATCCCGAACCTCGGCGAGTCCAAGACGCCCCTGGCCGACGCGGGAAGGCTCCTGCTCGGACCCGTCGGGGGGTTACTGCTGACGATCGGCGCCGTCCTCTCGGTCCTCGGCACCAACAACAACACGGTCCTGGCCGGCCCCCGCTATCTCTACGCCCTCGCTGAATCCGGGAGGTTGCCGCGCTTCCTCTCGAAGATCCACCCTCGCTACCACACGCCCCATGTCGCGATCATCACGCAGAGCGCCATCGCGTTGCTGCTGATCGGAATCGACGCGTACCGGCACAGCGTAGCGCCGGGGACCTTCGCACTCGCCGAGAACCTCGCGGTCCTCTCGACGATCGCGCGCCTGGCGACCTACATCGGCACCTGTCTCGCCGTGCCGGTCCTGCGCCGCAAGCTCCCGTCGACGCCGCGCACCATCCGCCTTCCGGGCGGTCCCGTCATCCCGATTCTGGCTCTGATCATCTGTTTGTTGTTCCTCTCGGCGGCCGAAACGAAGAATTTCGTGGCCGCGGGGATCGCGCTCGTCGTGGGCGCGATCATCTATGTCACGGGAGGAAAGAAGGCATCCGCATGAAGAGACTCCTCGGGATCGCCGCGGCAATGGCCGCGGCCTCCGCCACACTCGCCCAGGCGCCCCGGCCCACGCCCACTCCTCCCCCCGTGATCGCGCTGAAGGCGGCGCGGCTGTTCGACGGGCGTTCGGACTCCGCAGTCTCCAACGGGGTCGTCGTCGTCCAGGGTGACGCGATTCTCGCCTCGGGCTC